>JAZNKW010000034.1:0-53225 GCA_045578745.1 Anaerovoracaceae bacterium | reverse complement strand
GCGGACAATACGGTGGCAGTTCATGTACGGCGCATCCGTGAAAAAATCGAAATCGATCCGAAAAATCCAAAATATTTAAAGGTGGTGTGGGGAATTGGATACAAAATTGAAAAAATTTAGCTATGGTTTGCTGTGGGTGCTGCTGATTGTCAGTGTGACAGCCGCAGGTGTTAATTTCAGTACATTTGCGGCCATGATGGAGATTCAGCGGTATAATCTGGATTCGGACTTCCAACACGGTTTTTATGACGAAGATGGAGTCTGGATTGAGTATGAAAGTATATGGAAAGGGGACATTCTGATAGAACCTGCTGAATTTATGGATCAGTTTACTGCTGGCGGAATTGCAGCTGCAGTATGCGCTGTGACAGCACTGATTCTGCTGATTCTGATTCTGGTCTTTACAGGAAAGAAGAAGGACGGAGGAATCTGCCTTAACTGGTATGACCGCATCTGGTCTGAAATACATGTAATGTCAATGTGCGGGTTTGCTGTGGCATTTGCAGCGCTGACGATTTCACTGTATGAACTGTGGCCTGCTCAGGACTGGCTTGGAATGTTTCTGTCAGACTATGCGGATGCACAGCACTATGGGATTCCCAACAGTCTGGCTGCAGGCCTGATTATTCTGTCCATGGTTGGTTCTGCCATCTTCTGTTTGACCTCTCTGGTGAGCCTGGTGAAGAAACTGAAGGCGGGACAGTTCTGGGAAACTTCTTTCGTTGGCGGAATTCTGCTGTACATATGGCGCAGTGTCCGCGGAAGTGACCGAACCACACTGAAAGTGATGCTTTATCTGACAGGACTCTGCGGGGTTGCAGGCTTCTGCGGTGTGCAGGTGTACTGGAACGGATGGGGCAACGAAAGCTGGATTTTGATTGGAGCTGCAGCCTGCATCCTGCTGATTTTGCTGGTGGTACCGGCCAAAACACGCAAGTTCCGGGCTGTCCGAAGTGCGGCAGCGGAAATCCGCAGCGGAAATCTGGCATGCAAAGTCCCTGTGAACCCGGGCAGAAGCGGCCGCCTGGATGAACTGGACCGTCTGGCAGTGGATCTGAATCATATTGGAGAAGCCCAGCAGGAAGCTGTCGCAAACGAACTGAAAAATCAGCGCATGAAGACGGAACTGATTTCCAATGTGTCTCATGACCTTAAGACTCCTCTGACTTCCATGACTGCGTACATCGATCTTCTGAAGAAGGAAGGGCTGGACAGTCCGAATGCGGCAGAATATCTGGAAATCATCGATAAAAAGACACAACGGCTGAAAGCACTGACCGAAAATCTCTTTGAAGCGGCGAAGGCGTCCAGCGGTGCCATTCCGGTGACTATCGGTGAAATCGACCTGGCGGCACTGGTGAGCCAGAGTCTGGCAGAAATGGAAGAAAAGCTTGCTGCCCGCGGTCTGACTGCAATCGTGCGGAATGAGTGCGAAGGATATCCTGAGGGCTGCAGAGTTCTGGCAGACGGTCAGCTTCTGTGGCGCATCATCGAAAATGTCCTGGGGAATGTGAGCAAATATGCGCTGACAGACAGCCGCGTCTATGTGAATATGAGTAAGCAGGTTTCTTCTCGTCCGGATCTGCCTGATCGGATTCTCCTGGAAGTGAAAAATATTTCTGCAGATCCTCTGAACATCTCAGCCGATGAACTGATGGAACGGTTCAAGCGAGGCGATGAATCCAGAAATACGGAAGGCAGCGGACTGGGTCTGGCTATCGCACGCGACCTTGCATCCCTGATGGGCGGCGAGTCTGAGGTGAGCATTGACGGCGACCTGTTCAAGTCCTGCATCGTTTTGGATGAAGCAGTCAGTGCACAGAAGGTCCACAGGGTGGAATCTGACCGTACTTTCAGGACTGATTTCCCGACAAAATCTGATATTGCGGCCTCTGCCGCTGAAAAAAAGGACGCAGCAATGCAGGCTGTACGCGGTGCTGTTGGTATCGTAAAGAAAAAAGCCGATGCGAAGAAGGCAGAGAAGGCCGCATCTGCAGGACAGACGTCGGAAGAATATGTTCCGCCTCTGGTGGTATTTGAAGATGTACCCGTTCCGGAATACGAGACAGTAAAAGAAGACACAGAAAGTTAATACAATCAGGCAAAACAGGGCAGTCCTTTGGGATTGCCCTTTTCGCATCTTAACATTGTTGGCAATTGCAGTTATGAGTGTTTTCGTGTATAATGATAACGGAAGATTTTATTCTGTTTGAGGATGGTATTGAAATTATGAAAGAATTATATATTAAGGATTTGAAAAAGGACCAGGAAGTGGTGGAGTTTTTCATGGTGAAAGCCTGTGCTGTAAAGACCGGTTCCAATGGAAAACAGTATCTGGACATCACTCTCGGAGATAAGACCGGGGAACTGAGCGGTAAGAAATGGGATATCAGTGATGGAGAATATCCTGCTCTCGTTGAAATAAAAGAAAAAGAAATCGTAAAGGTAAAGGCAGTCATCACAGAGTGGGCTGGTCAGCTTCAGTTCCGTGTACAGCGGATTCGGAAGGCAAATGACCAGGACGGCATGGTTGTCGGTGATTTCGTGAAAGCGGCACCGGAAGACCCGCAGGAAATGTATGATTACATCTTCGGCGTAGCTTCCACACTGAAGGATGAGGAACTGAGAACCCTGGCCTTACGTATTTTGACGGAAAACAGAGAGCGGCTGCTGTATTATCCTGCAGCATCCAAGAATCACCATGCACAGCTGGGAGGCCTGCTGTACCATACCAAGCGTATGCTCATGACCGGACAGCGCGTATGTGAGGTGTACACCAATCTGAATCCGGATCTGGTACTGATCGGTGTGATTCTTCACGATATGGAAAAACTCAATGAAATCGAAGCCGATGTGGACGGAATTGCCAGCGGATATTCCTTCGAGGGACAGATGCTGGGACACCTGATTCAGGGCGTGAAAACAGTAGACCGTATGGCACTTGAAATGGGTATGGACCGGGAAAAAGCACTGATGCTGGAACATATGATTCTGGCACACCATTACGAACCGGAATTCGGAAGCCCGAAGAAACCGCTGTTCCCGGAAGCGGAGGTGCTGCATTACCTGGATATTCTGGATGCCAGAATGTTTGATATGCAGACAGCTCTGGAAGCAACGCAGCCTGGCGAATTCAGCGACCGTGTGTGGACGCTGGATAACCGCAAGCTGTATAAGCCGGCGAATATATAAGTGTGTGGGGCCGCTGATGCGGCAGAAAAGTTGGAAGAGGTAAACACAAATGATTAAACTGCCAAAAGAAGTAAACAAAATAATGAAAACTCTCGAAACTGCCGGTTTTGAGGCTTATGCTGCAGGTGACTGTGTCCGCGGAACTCTGCTTGGGGAGGATCCCTATGGCTGGGATATCGTTACCTCCGCAGGCGGAGAAAAACTGAAGGAGCTTTTCCCGGAAGGCGAAGTTATCAGTGAGAAGTTCGGAATTGTGCGTCTGGAATTTATTGAAGAAGTTTATGACAAGGACGGAAATTTCCTGGGCGAAGAAGGCATTATCGCTGACGTGGCGCCATACAGAAATGGCGGAACCATTGAGACGGAAATGGCCAGAAAGGACTTCACAATTAATGCAATTGCAGACAGCCCATATAAGATTGCTGACCCGTATGAAGGCCGTGAAGATATCCGCAAGAAGCTGGTGAGAACTGTTGGTGATGCAGATGCTCAGTTTAAGGAACAGCCGATTCAGATGATCCGTGCTCTTCGTTATGCTGCACAGTACGGATTTGACCTGCACAAGAGTGTATATGATGCGATTTGCAGCAACTATGCCCTGTTGGAAAATGTGGATATGAAGAAAGTCCGCGATGAGCTGCTGGGCCTGATGGGAGCCCCTCATGCAGGAAAGGGTCTGAACATGCTGATGGATACCGGTCTGCTGAAGGTGGTTCTCGGCGAAAATGCAGTGGCACATCTGACCAAAAGAGAAATGTCTGACCTGACCACCCTCTGTGAAAATGTGGATAAGACGCAGCAGGTACCGGAACGCCGCATGGGTCTTCTCTACACCTGCATCGATAAAAAGAAAGCTTTCGATTCCATCGATAAGCTGCAGTTTGAGGAACCTCTGCGTCAGCATTTCATCGATGCGGCCAAGGATATGGCGAAGCTGTATTTCGTGGCACAGAAGCCGGATCTGAAAAAGTTCATCTATGCCAGAGGATGGGACCGTTATAACTATATGGCCAGCCTGGAAAAGGCACAGCGAATCGTTTTTGAACACTTCAACGAAACGAAGATCAAGAGTAAGATCTATATGCTGGAAGAAATCAAAATGTACCGCGAGCCGATCTTTGAAGATGAACTGGCTGTCGATGCCAACGACCTGCTGGAAGCCGGCATCTGCAGCAGCCCTGAAGATGCAGCGAAGATGCTGACCATGCTGGTGGAAGAGATGCATGTACATCCGCGTAAGAATACCCGCAAGGATCTGCTCGAACTTGCTAAGAAGTATAAGACATTCAAGTTTTTAACCTGGACGAGAGGCGTACATTGGTTACATTAAACAATATCACAAAAATAAGCCAGGTCACCCCAGAGGTGACCTTGTTTTTACGAGGACTTGGTTTTTCCAATTATTACATCATTAAAATTTTTAACCTGGTAGGTGAGGCGGCCATCGCGCTGACAGAAGACAATCCTTACTGGCTGCTGGATGAATTCAGCCATATGGGGTTTAAGAAAATTGATGAGGCGGCGGAGAAACTGGGAATTGAAAAAGACAGCGAATACCGGATTCAGAGCGGGATCCGATTCGGTCTGCGCAGTTATGTGGCGGAAGGCCACAGTTTTGCGCCGGTAAATGAACTCTGCGAAAAAGTCGCAGAGTATCTTGATTTGTCTTCATCTCTGGTTCGGGATGTACTGGAGGATATGGCCCTCATGGGTATGGTGCAGATGACCATGCTCCATCAGCGGGCAGTGGTTTATTTCTACGGCTACTACCGGGCGGAATGCGTTATCTGCGGTAAGCTGGCCGATTTGGCGGATCCGGACATGATGAAGCCTCTGGCCTGCGGTGAGAATCTGGATTTCCTTCTCCGCAAAGCAGAAGCAGCCGGCGGCATCAGCCTGTCAGAGGAACAGTTTGCTGCGGCCCGGGATGTTTTGACCAGCGGAGTATCCATTATTACCGGCGGACCTGGTACAGGGAAAACCACACTGATTAACACCATTCTCCGTGTGCTGAACGGATGCGGTCAGAAGGTGGCAGTGGCGGCACCGACAGGCAGAGCGGCCAAAAGAATCATGGAAACCACCGGTCAGTACGCGTCTACGGTACACCGCCTGCTGGAATATTATTACGATGAAGGTGCCCATACCATGGCCTTCGGAAAAAACCAGGCAGATCCCCTGGATGTGGATGCAGTTATTGTGGACGAAGCCTCCATGCTGGACCTGCTGCTGATGGGTGCTCTTTGTGATGCCATGAAGCCGGGAACAAGGCTGATTCTGGTAGGGGATGCGGACCAGCTGCCTTCCGTAGGCGCAGGCAGCGTACTGGAAGACCTGATTGACAGCGGTTACTTCCATACGTCACATCTGACAGAGATTTTCAGACAGGCACAGGAAAGCAATATTGTGGTCAATGCCCACCGTGTGAACGACGGAAGATACCCGGTATTCGGGGGTGACTTCGTTTTAATAGAGGGTGACAAACAGCAGGAAACCCTTGATAAAGTAACGAAACTGGCAGGAAAGTTCCCTTTGGACCAGGTTCAGGTGCTGACACCGACGAAAAAGGGAATTCTGGGCAGCCAGAACCTGAATATTTACCTGCAGCAGACCTTTAATCCGCCGCGTGAAGGTGTGGACGAAATCCAGTTTGGACAGAGAACTTTCCGGGTGGGTGACCGTATCATGCAGCTGAAAAACAATTACCGACTGGAATTCAAAAGACCGGGAGGTAAGGACGGAAAAGGTGTATTCAACGGCGAGACAGGAACCATTACGGCCATCGATCGTGAGATGTCCCAGATTACCGTGGAATATGACGATGACAAATGGGTGGAATACCCCTATACCCAGCTGGATGAAATAGAGCTGGCTTATGCGGTGACGGTGCACAAGAGCCAGGGCAGTGAGTTTCCGGTAGTAATCATGCCGGTTTCCTGGTTCCCTCCGGCTCTGGCTACCAGAAATCTTCTCTATACCGCCATCACCAGAAGCCGGAAACAGGTTTACATCGTGGGCCGCCAGGATTACCTCAATGCCATGGTAGATAACTACCAGGGGAAGCAGCGTAACTCAGGCCTGCAGGAACGTCTGAACGGGTTTTACGGGGGATTGTAAAAACAGAGGCGTGCAATGGCATATAACGAAAGTACATGGGACAAACTCTTACATATAAAAACGTCAGGACGGGATGATTCCAATGCAGATCTTTACTGCTATCCTTATGAACCGACACCTTATGGCGTTCTGGAGCGGCTGGCCAACAGCGGACTGATTCGCAAGGGGGATGTGGTACTGGACTATGGCTGCGGAAAGGGGCGTGTGGGATTCTTTCTTTCCTATCAGACGAAGTCCAATACCATAGGCATCGAATACGATGAGCGCATTTATGAAAGTGCTTTGGAAAATCAGAAGACTGCCGTTTCCCGAGGCAAAACAGAATTTGTCCTGGGCAGAGCGGAATATTATAAGATACCGCCGGAAGTGAATCGTTTTTATTTTTTCAATCCGTTTTCGGTGGAGATTTTGGGTAAAGTCATTGCAGAAATCATTAAGTCCTGCAATGAGAATCCGAGGGGGATCTTTCTGATCTTCTATTATCCGTCCGATGCTTATCTTACCTTTCTCATGTCCGCAGCGGAGTTGGAAATTTATGATGAGATTGCCTGCGGAGATCTGTTCAGCGGGGACGATCAGCGGGAAGAAATCGTCATATTTTCATTGAAAAAGAACGGCTAGGAGATACGAAAGTATCTCCTTTTTTATGTGTGCTTCAGCGAGAAAAATTCATGAAGTGGATTTTCGTAAATCGCAGATAAACGATGCAAGATGTCGAAATAAGACGAATGAAAGGACATTGGATAATAATGGAAAATATGGTAAAATATAAGGCGATGGGACACGTAAGAATCAACGGAAAGAAGGAGGTTGCATGGTTCAATGAAGAAAGGACAGCAGTATCTGAATCTGAACGGGCCGGGCTGGATGCAGAGAACGGCGGAATTGGCGGTGGAGTTTTTCTTTCCCTGGGGGACATACTGCATCTGCTGCGGCAATTTTATCGATAACCGGCGGAGTTACTGCATCTGCGACCACTGCATCCGCCATATTACCTGGGGCAACGTGGAAATACCGCCCCAGTCACTGAGGCAGAACCAGTTTACCGGACCGGAAGCGGAGAAACTGCAGGCGGATGGCGGAATTCCGATGGATTCTATCCGCGGATGCATGAAATACGGCCTCTATGAACGCCGGATTATCTTCGAACTGAAGTACAACCGGAACACTTATGTGGCACGTATTGCCGGCAAAATCCTTGCAGACCGGATTTTCACCGATCCGGACGCTGCGGAGCTTCTGAATGCCGACTGCATCATACCTGTACCCATGCACCGGAAAAAAGAGCGGCAGAGAGGATTTAACCAGGTAGGGAAAATTGCCCTGTATCTTGGAGGTCACATGTCTGTTCCGGTGATGTATGACGGTCTTATACGGCATGAGAGTACGGCTGCACAGAGAAGCGTGGAGGGCAGAGACCGGCTTTCCAACCTGGCAGATGCTTTTTCCTGTGCGAATGATATGTCGGGAAAACATGTGATTCTGCTGGATGATATTTTTACGACCGGGGCCACGGTGATTCAATGCGGACGCGTCCTGAAGGAGGCTGGGGCTGAGCGGGTGGATGTTCTGGTGCTGGCTACAGGAAATGATTTTGCGGAAGGATTTTTCTTGCAAAATGATAGAAAATAATGTAGAATAAATTGGAATTGTTCAGGTCTGTGGTTGAAAATCCAAGCCAGGTGCGGGCGAAAGGATCCACGTAAGCCGTCACGCAGAGATCGGGCGGTGATCATGGCGTACCTTAGAAGTAAGTCCTCCGAAAATCGGGTAAAGGCAGGTGTGGGGGCAAAGACCAGGTCAGCTGAGCAGTTCTTTTTTTATTTTTATGATGAAAACCACCAGTTGGGTGGTTTTTGTTTTTTTTGTGATACATTCAAAATAAGGTGGTAATCCACCACCACATGTGGTATAATCAACTTGTAAAACAAAGTTTGCACAGACCGACTGGGCTGTACAAATGCCTGACCTTTCTTTTAAAGGTGTCTGTCGTGCAGGCGAAAAGGAGGTTATCATTATGAAGATTATCGTTACAGGAAAGAACATTACTATTAGTGAAAAAATCCAGGATGCTATTGACAAGAGATTCGAAAAGCTCGGAAAGTTTTTTGCTGACGATATACAGGCAAATATAGTGATTCATCCTGAAAGAGACAAGGTAAAGATGGAAGCTACCATCGTAACCAAGGGGACTATTTTCAGAGCTGAAGATGTATCACAGGATGTTTTTGACAGTATTGACATCGTAGCTGACAAGTTATCCAGCCAGATGACCAAATATAAGGGCAAACTGCAGAAGAAAAATAAGTCTGGTGAATCTGTAAGATTCGAAATGATTCCGGATCTTCCGGAAGAAGAACAGGCTGAAGAAGCTAAGATTGTTAAGTCCAAGAAGTTCCAGTTACAGCCTATGAGCGTTGACGAAGCAGTAATGCAGATGGAACTTCTGCAGCATAATTTCTTTGTATATCTTGATCAGGAAACCGACAGCGTAAGCGTGGTTTACAAGAGAAACGACGGAAATTACGGTGTAGTGGAAGCTACATACTAAAACATTGCCTGCCAGCAAATGTAATGAAACTAACTTGAGATTATGACAGAAGAAGGTGTTCCGTGAAAGCGGACACCTTCTTTTGTTTTTTGCGTCTTCCACTTGAAAAATACACACTTTTACAGTAGAATAGAATGGAATAAGTGTGAGAGGAAATATGTTTATGGAAAACCTTTTTAGAAACATTACCGCAGGTATTGGTATTACAGATATCCTGGATGTACTGATTGTCGCATTCCTGGTGTATAAGGTTCTGGGATTTATCCGTGAAACCCGGGCAGAGCAGCTGGCCAAGGGGGTTCTGGTATTTTTCCTGGTAACTTTTCTTTCCTATGCATTCCATTTATACACTCTGCACTATATTCTTTCCAATGTGCTTCAGGTAGGACTGATTGCACTGGTAGTTATCTTCCAGCCGGAACTCAGAAGAGCTCTGGAGCATCTGGGCAGAAGCAAGATTACTACTGTATTCAGTCAGGTGGACAAGGATGAGGCGAAGCAGATGATCGGAGAATTCGTCCGTGCCATCGAAAACATGTCCGCGTCCAGAACCGGTGCATTAATTGTAATTGAAAGAGAAACACTGCTGAATGATATCGTTGAAACCGGTACGATTGTGGACAGTGCCGTTTCTGAACAGCTGATAGGAAATATCTTTTATGAGGGCTCACCGCTTCATGACGGTGCTCTGATTGTCCGCGGGGACCGGCTTTATGCAGCCGGATGTGTACTTCCGCTGACACAGAATAAAGAACTGAATAAAGAACTTGGTACGCGTCACCGTGCAGGTATCGGCATTACGGAAAACTCCGATGCACTGACACTGATTGTGTCAGAAGAAACCGGGGTTGTTTCCATTGCCAGAGATGGTAAGCTGACTCGTTTCCTGGATATGAAGACAGTAGAGAAAATGCTGCTGAGCATTTACCTGGAAAATGAAACTTCAAACTCTGTGAAGGAAAAACTGACAAGAGCATTAAAGGGGGTAAAACATGTTAAAGAATAACAGACTCAATATGATTATTGCCCTGCTCATTGCCATCGGACTCTGGGTTTATGTTGTCGGCGAAAAAAATCCGGAAAAGGATATTCAGATTAAGGATGTACCGATTACTTTCATAAACGAGGAGACTCTGGGAGCAAATGATCTGACGCTCCTGTCTGTGAGCGATTCTTATGTGGATGTTCAGGTGAAGGGTGTCCTCAGCGAGATAAAAAAAGTAAGCAGAAATGACATCAAGGTTGTAGCGGATCTGGAAGGCTATAAAGAAGGGGAACATACCGTGCGCTTGCAGATCGGAAGAATCAATAATGTGGAGATGGAAACCAAACAGAAGATTTCCATCGTAGTAGACCAGCTGGTTACGGAAGAAAAACCTGTTGGAGTTTCCATGGCCGGAAGCATCAGTGATGATATTGAACCATATATTGTACAGCTGAGCCAGCAGAACATCAGCGTAACCGGTGCAATGACACTGGTGAACCAGATTGAAAAAATCGATGCTCCGCTGGATATCGGCAAAGTGGGCTCTGAACTGAAATCCTTCACTATAACTGTCCGCCCTGTGGACCGTAACGGGGAAACCGTGAAAAATGTTGAAATGAGCACAGACAGTATTTCCGTATCTGCTGTAAATCTGAACAAGAAGACTGTACGTCTGGATGTGCCGGTGATCGGTACAATATCTCCGGATGTGGAACGTACGATTACACTGCCTAAGACTATTACAATCAAGGGACTGAATGATGACCTGAGTGCGGTCAGCATGGTTACTGCTGAAACTCTGGATGTTTCCCGGGTTTATGAGGATACGGTACTGAAAGTGGTTCCGATTCTTCCAGAAGGTGTGGAAATAGCTTCTGATTCTCAGAAGCTGCAGGCACAGGTTGTGGTGCGGGGAATGGAAAGCAGAACCTTTGAATACAGCAAAGAAGCGATTGTAGCAGAAGGTATCGCTGAAAATATGACAGTGACTCTGGATGATGTGGACATTCTTCTTCACGTGACAGGTCATGATACAATTATGGAGGAACTGACGGATAAAGATTTCAGCTTCGTTGTAAATGTTCGGAACTTGGAACCGGGAACACACAGTGTGATTCTGAACTGCCGCTATAATAAACTGCTGAGTCTTGTGGAATTTGAACCGGAAGTAGTTACCGTACATATTGCTGAGCAGGACGAGACAGATAATTCTGCCGGCAGCGGAGATACTGAAATGCCGGAGGCAGATGCAGAAACCGGAAATGAGGCCGGTGATGCAGGTACTGAAGCAGAGCAGGAACCTGTTCCTGCTGCTTAATGGGGAGGAAATATTATGGGTAGATTATTCGGCACCGATGGTGTCAGAGGAATTGCAAATAAAGAACTGACACCAGAACTTGCCTTTAAACTTGGCAAGGCTGGTGCATATGTATTAAAAAAGAAAAATGAACGTCCGGTAGTTGTAATCGGCAAAGATACCAGAGTGTCCGGAGATATGCTGGAAGCAGCACTGACTGCGGGAATTCTGGCTGTAGGCGGAAATGTCATCAAAGCAGGCGTAGTTCCTACACCGGCTGTAGCTTACCTGACCCGCTATTATCATGCAGATGCCGGTATTGTTATCAGTGCATCTCATAATACATTTGAATATAACGGAATCAAGTTCTTCAATGGAGAAGGATTCAAGCTGGATGACCTGCTGGAAGAAAAGATTGAAGATATCATTATCAGCAGTATCGATGTAAACAGTCACATTACCGGTGATCAGATCGGCAAGTGTCTGGAAGCAGAAGAGGATGCGGCAGACCTGTATGTACAGCGTCTGCTGGATACGGTGGATTACCGTCTGGACGGCCGCAAGGTGGTGCTGGACTGTGCCAACGGTGCATCTTACCAGATCGCTGAACGTGTATATAAGGCTCTGGGTGCTGATGTAACTGTTATCGGAAATGAACCTAACGGCGTCAATATCAACGAGGCCTGCGGTTCCACTCATCCGGAAAAGCTTCAGGAAGAAGTTGTCCGTCAGGGTGCAGACATCGGTCTGGCCTTTGATGGAGATGCAGACAGACTGATTGTAGTGGACAATCTGGGCCGCGTGGTAGATGGTGACAAGACCATTGCTATCTGCGCCAAGATGCTGAAAAAAGAAGGCCGCCTGGTGGATGATAAGGTGACTGCTACAGTTATGAGCAACATCGGTTTCCATAAGGATATGGAAGCAGTAGGAATCTCCGTAGATGTGACAGGTGTAGGCGACCGTTATGTACTGGATAGCATGCTGAAGACAGGATGTGTCATCGGCGGTGAACAGTCCGGTCATATTATTTTCCTGGAATACACAACCACCGGTGATGGTGTTATGAGTTCGCTCCAGCTGGTAAAGGCTATGCTGAAGGATGGCCGCACTATCGCTGAGATGAGTGACGAAATTAAGATTTATCCGCAGGTTCTGGTAAATGCCAGAATCCATAACGATCATAAGAAGACTTATATGAATGATCCGGAAGTGGCAGCAGAGATTGCTGCAGTGGAAGAAGCAGTTGCTGGAAATGGCCGCCTGCTGATCCGTCCGTCCGGAACCGAGCCTCTGGTAAGAGTCATGATGGAAGGCAGCGACATCGATCAGATCCGTCCGCTGGCAGAAAATCTGGCTGCTCTGATCCAGAACAAATTCAGCCAGCCGGCAGAGTAAAAGGAGACATACATTATGTGTGGTATTGTAGGATATGTTGGCAGTGATAATGCCAAAGAAATAATTATTGACGGCCTGAAACGTCTGGAATACAGAGGATATGACTCCGCTGGCGTTGCAGTGGTGCAGGGCGGAAAGATTTTGCTGAAAAAACACGTGGGCGGAATTGCCAATCTGGAAAATCTGATTGGCGATGACCCGATGGCGAGCGGAACCGGTATCGGTCATACACGCTGGGCTACCCACGGCGCACCGTCTGATGTGAATGCGCACCCTCACTTCAGTGCAGATGAACAGATTGCAGTAGTACACAACGGTATCATCGAAAACTATGTGGAACTGCGTAAGATGCTGACAGAACAGCACGGAATCCGTTTCCGTTCTGAAACTGACTCAGAAGTTATCGCACAGCTGATCGGAATTCACTATGAAGGCAATCTGGAAGATGCAGTGTATAAGGCTGTAGCGCAGATGCGCGGAGCTTATGCCATCAGTGTTATTGCTGCGGATCAGCCTGAGAAAATCGTGGCAGTGCGTAAGGACGCACCGCTGATTGCAGGTCTGGGCAAAGGATGCAACTTTATCGCTTCTGACATCCCGGCGCTGCTGAAATATGTAAAAGAAATTTATCTGATTGAAAATAATGAAACCGTGGTTCTGACTCCGGACAGCGTGAAGATTTATGACGATGAGCGCAATGAAGTGTCACGTGACGTATTCCATGTAACCTGGGATGCTGACGCAGCCGAAAAGGAAGGCTATGAACACTTCATGCTGAAGGAAATCTACGAACAGCCGAAGGGTCTCCATGAGACTATCAGCCGCCGCCTTAACGAGGACGGTACCATTAAGCTGGACGGTATCTCCATGACGAAGGAAGATATCGAAGGCTTTAACAAGATTTACATCGTTGCCTGCGGTACTGCATATCATGCTGGTCTGGTAGGCAAGTATATTATCGAAAAACTGGCAAAGGTGCCGGTAGAAGTGGATGTGGCATCCGAATTCCGTTACCGTGACCCGTATGTGGACGATAAGACTCTCTTCATCGCCATCAGCCAGTCCGGCGAAACTCTGGATACTCTGGCAGCTCTGAGAGAAGCCAAGAGAAAGGGTGCAAGAGTTCTCAGCGTAGTTAACGTGGTGGGAAGCTCCGTGGCACGTGAATCTGATGACGTGTTCTATACATGGGCAGGTCCGGAAATCGCCGTGGCGTCCACCAAAGCATATACAACCCAGCTTATGTGCATGTACCTGATTGGCCTGTATATGGGTTATGAAAAGGGAACCATCACAAGAGAGTACTATGATCAGTTCATCGCAGACCTGTTGGATATTTCTGATAAACTGGAAGAATCCCTGAAGAATGCAAACATGATTGAAGGCCTGTCCAAGATGCTTTATAACAAGGAGCAGGTATTCTTCATCGGCCGCGGACTGGACTCTTCTGTATCTTACGAAGGCTCCCTGAAGCTGAAGGAAATCAGCTACATCAATTCCTTTGCTATTGCAGCAGGGGAACTGAAGCATGGCACCATTGCCCTGATTGAACCGGGTACTCTGGTAGTTACTCTGGCAACTCAGGACTTCCTCTATGAAAAGATGTTGTCAAACATTCAGGAAGTAAAGGCGAGAGGTGCTCACGTGCTTTCCATTGCCAAGGAAGGCAATACTGAAATTGAAACACACAGCAATGAGGTGCTGTACATTCCGGCATGCCGTGACGAAATTACGCCGCTGCTGTCCGTAGTACCGCTGCAGCTCTTTGCTTACTATGTGGCCCGCGAAAGAGGATGCAATATTGACAAGCCGAAAAATCTGGCTAAGTCCGTAACCGTTGAATAATGCTATTTTGCTGAGAAGAAAAGGAGAGTATAAGAAACATGAAACAGTATGAAGTTAGAGACCTGTCCCTGGCTCCTGCAGGCCATCAGAAAATTGAATGGGTTAAGAAGAATATGCCGCTGCTGAACGGCCTGGAAGAAGAATTCAGCAAGACCAGACCTTTTGAAGGTGTAAAGATTTCCCTGTCCATCCATCTGGAAGCAAAGACTGCTTACCTGGCTCTGGTACTGGCAGCAGGCGGTGCAGACATCGCTGTAACAGGCAGCAATCCTCTGTCCACCAAGGATGATGTGACTGCAGCGCTGGCTGAAAGAGGCATCAAGGTTTACGCATACCACGGAGCAACTCCGGAAGAATATGAAAGACACATCCAGATGTGTCTGGAACACAAGCCAAACATCATCATCGATGACGGCGGTGACCTGGTAACCTGCGTACACGTAACCAGACCTGAACTGGGTGAAGAAGTATGGGGCGGCTGTGAAGAAACCACTACAGGCGTAATCCGTCTGAAGGCTATGGAAAGAGAAGGCGCACTGAACTTCCCTATGGTTGCTGTAAACGATGCTGACTGCAAGCACCTGTTCGACAACCGTTATGGTACCGGTCAGTCCACCATGGATGCACTGATGAGATCCACCAACCTGATTATCGCTGCTAAGACTGTTGTAGTTGTTGGTTATGGCTGGTGCTCCAGAGGTATCGCAATGCGTGCCGCTGCACTGGGTGCAAATGTAATTGTAACTGAAATCAATCCGGTTAAGGCAATCGAAGCGAAGATGGACGGTTTCCAGGTAATGAAGATGGAACAGGCAGCTCCTCTGGGCGACATCTTTGTAACTGCTACCGGCTGCTGCAAGACCATCACTGTAGAACATATGCTGACCATGAAGGATGGTGCAATCCTGTCCAACGCAGGTCACTTCGACTCCGAAGTTGATATGGCAGGTCTGGAAAAGGCATGCGTGGAAAAGAAGGAAGCAAGAGAAAACATCATGGGCTACAAGCTGGAAAATGGCAAGTGGGTCAATGTTATCGCAGAAGGCCGTCTGGTAAACATTGCTGCTGCTGACGGACATCCTGCAGAAATCATGGACCTGTCCTTCGCAGTACAGGCACTGTCTGCAAAGTACATCATGGAAAATCATGAAACTCTGGAAAACAAGGTTATCGACGTTTCCGGCGAAATGGACGATCTGATTGCAAGAAGAAAGCTGGCAGCTTGGGGTGTGGAAATCGACACTCTGACTGAAGAACAGGAAGTTTACCTGAACAGCTGGCAGTTCTAAATTAAGTTTGTATGAAACGCCCGGCTGAAGTCCGGGCGTTTTCTTCAGGAGGAAAAACGATGAGTTTTACTTATGATGAAATAAAAGAGCAGGCTCAGACTGCTGCTTCTGAGCTTGTAGATGTAGCTCACCTTCAGAAAGGGGACATCCTGGTGGTTGGATGCAGTTCCAGTGAAGTGGTAGGTCTGACCATCGGCAAAGGTTCCGATATCAACGCTGCAGCTGCCATCTATGAAGGAATTCAGGCTGTACTTCAGCCAAAAGGAATCTTCCTGGCGGCCCAGTGCTGTGAACACCTGAATCGTGCAGTTATCGTGGAAAAAGCTGCACTGCTGCCCGGAACGGAGATTGTCAATGTGGTGCCTCATCCGAAGGCAGGTGGTTCTTTTGCCACTGCAGTATATCAGAACGCACAGTGCCCCGTGGCGGTGGAAACCATGCAGGCTGATGCAGGCATGGATATCGGCGGTACCCTCATTGGTATGCAGCTGAAGAAGGTTGCTGTTCCTGTACGTCTGTCACTGCGCAAAATCGGTGAAGCAAGCCTGATCTGTGCGCGGACGCGTCCGAAGTTTATCGGCGGCAGCCGTGCCATGTATGATGACGCTTTAAGCGGGGGAGAAATTCCAAGGTAATTATGATGACAACACTTTTTAAGATTATAAAATGGTGGTTCCTGTTCTGGATTTATCTGTGTGCCGGAAGTCTGGCTGCAGCAATCGTCGCAGGAATTCTGGCTGGTCTGTTGGGCATCGAGGCTAATCTCGGCGTATTGGTGACCGGATTTACGACGATTTTGATTGCAGAACATATTTTGCGCGGAAAGCGAAAGAAGGCGGCTGCGGAAGCTGAAGTCCGGAAAACTGCTGAAGCGGAGGAAGCGCGCAGAGAAGCTGCACGGCTGAAAAATGAGTATGCTGCTGCAATTGATGACTGCCGCGTAAGCCTGGAAGATATGGCAAGAAAAATTAAAGATCGTCCAACCGCTGCCAAAGTGACCGATATCGCAGTACTTCTGCGCAAAATCGCACTGGAAGTGGAAAGCGACCCGAGAGACCGTAAAAAAGTCCGCAGCCTGTCTGATCACACTGGTCAGATGATTGTGGATCTGGTGGAAAAGTATATCAAACTGGAACGTCAGGGCCAGAACGGCAGTAATATTACATCTGCCATGTGGGAAATCAGCAGCGCTCTGGATACAGTGAAGACTTCTCTGGAGACTTTGCTGGATGACCTGTTCTCCAATGATGGGGCGGAGGTTGCAGCTAATGTGGCTGTTCTTGAAAGCATTCTGGCAGGCATCAATCCGGAATACCGGATCAACCTGGGAATGGATGAAGCTGCGGCACCGGAAAAGGAGGTGACCGCAGATGAAAACTAAAAAGAAAATCTCTTTCTGGAAAAAATGGTGGGTATGGGCATCCATCGGCGTCATTATCCTTTCCATCCTTACCGGAGAAGGCGGAAACATGGGCCTTCGGATGAGCAAGGATGCAGCACTGGAAGAGGCGGAAGACTGTCTGCGGTATGGGGCCTATTCCTATGAAGGCCTGATTGAGGAACTGAACGAATACCGCGGATTCACAGAAGATGCGGCGATTTATGCAGCGGACAGCTGCGGAGCTGACTGGAATGCACAGGCACTGGAGGCTGCAGAAACTGATCTGAAATACGGAGCCTATTCCTATGAAGGGTTGATTGAAAGTCTGGAATACCGTCTGTTTACTGCAGAGCAGGCACAGTATGCAGCTGATAACTGCGGGGCAGACTGGTTTGAGCAGGCAGGTGAGGCTGCACGGGAAATCATAAAATACTCGGATGGATTTTCCTATGGAAGTCTGATTGACCGTCTGGAACGGGATGGTTTTACCGGGGAACAGGCCGTTTTCGGCGTTGATAACTGCGGCGCAGATTGGAATGAGCAGGCTGTGCAGTATGCAGAACGTATGCTGGATTACGGATACTATTCTTATGATGGGGTAGTGAAGCTGCTGAAGCAGAATGATTTCACAGAAGAACAGGCTGTTTACGGTGCAGATAACTGTGATGCAGACTGGTTTAAACAGGCGGAAAAGGCAGCGGAAGAATACGGCAACGGTTTCTTCTCTGACAAGGAAGCTTTGAAGAAGTTCCTGAAGCGGGAAGGCTTTACAGAAGAGCAGATTGATCAGGCACTGAACTGATGCAGAAGATAAAAAAGATGGTATCGTTTAATTACGATACCATCTTTTTATGTTCTTATTTGAATTTTACTTCTACTTCGATATCAGGGTATGCCATGGTAAGGAATCCTGTCAGCTGGCTTACCATCTTTTCGTCAGCCTGCTTCGGCAGATTACCCTTCTTGATTTCCTTTTCACGTGCCTTCTTCTGCTTCTTTACAAATTCGCCGTTGTCTTCCAGGGTCACTCTGTTAAAGAGACCGTTCTTTACATCCAGAACTTCCCATGTGTTTTCATCGATTTCATGGCTGAGAATCTTTGAATGAGGAATGGTTACGATAATCTGATTTTTTCCCTCACCGGGTTCGATTTCGATACCGGAAAGGTCGCTGCCAAGTTTGACGATACCTTCATAGTAGACAATCATGCTCTTGGCAGTAAATGGAACGTTTTTACCGAAAAGCTGAAGGGAACCTCCATCGTATGTAGCCTTGCCGCTGTAGCGGTATTCCAGTGTGGCCATTTCGGAGATTTCCGTAATCTGTTCCTTCAAAATCTCCATGTCGTAGGTTGCCTTATCCAGCGGAAGAAGATCCAGGTCCAGCATGTCGCCGGCTGCTGCACCAACCACAAAGGCTGCAATAAGCAAAATTGTTACGAATATTTTTCTGATGAATTTCATGGGTATGCCTCCTGCTTCGACATTTCTTAACAATATTATAACATAGCAGGGGCATGTTGTGTATGAAATTTATTTCTGCAGATCCTGCTGAATGATTTTGCGCATACCTTCGATGGCAACCTGAATTGCACGGTCTTCCAAATTCTTCAGTGGCTGGTTTTCGCCCTGACCATCGTATTCCTTGCAGTTGGTAGCGGATACCATCACACAGGAGGTACGGATTCCAAGACTTGCGCCAATCAGGAACAGTGGTGCACATTCCATACTGGTGTTGGTCGCGCCACCTTTTACATATGACTCCCATCTCCAGATCAGTTCCGGACCAATCGGCTTGGTTTCCGGAGCGCTCTGCGTGAAGAAAGATGCCTTGGTGATGGTAACACCGGTGTCATATGGAAAGCCCTTTTCGATTGCAGCTTCTTCCAGGGCCTTCACCATCTGAAGGCTTGGTACTGCAGGGAATTCCATAGGAAGATAATGACAGCCGACTCCTTCCATACGTACTGCACCGGTAGGGATGCAGATGTCGCCCTGGCGAACCTTTGGAGAAACGGAGGCGCAGCTGCCAACTCGCATCATAGTGTCAGCACCGCACTGGAAGAGTTCTTCCATAGCAATGGAGGTAGAAGGACCGCCTACCCCGGTACTGGTAACTGCTACGGGTACGCCGTCCAGAGTGCCTGTCCAGGTTCTGAATTCACGGTGGAAAGCAATCTCTTTCGGGTTTTCGAAATACTTTGCAATCTTCTCGGTGCGCTCAGGGCTGCCGGGAAGGAAAACATAACGGCCAACATCACCGGGACAGATGCCCAGGTGTAACATTCTCTTTTCTTTCATAGACTTTAAACCTTTCTCTGGGGTGTTTTGAATCAGTAATGATTATAACTATATAGATACATCTTACTGATTTTCGAATATACTGTCAATCCGGTTTCAAAAGAGGTGCGGAGGAAAATTAAGATATAAAATTTTGACAAAATACGCGGATTTTCATGACGAATCAATTGACTGCAATAGTGTTTTAAGATAGAATTATGATAGATAAATGGCTATATTTTTAGAGTCCCATGTATGGAGTTCAGTTTATCTGCAAGCTTAGTGTGCAAAAAAACTGACTCGTACATTTGGTAAAAAAGGATAAACATAGAAGCAAAATATGAAAAAAATACTGGTAATTGGTAGTCTGAATATGGACACTGTAATTGAAACACCTTACATGCCGAAATCCGGCGAGACTTTGACAGGTACAGGTGTTTTTCTGGTACCCGGAGGAAAGGGTGCCAATCAGGCATATGCAGCAGGAAAGCTGGGTGGTTCTGTCAGCATGATTGGTGCTGTTGCAGACGACAGTTTTGGTAAGATGCTGACAGATAATCTGGAGAAAGTTGGTGTGAATACCGCCGGAATTGCAGTAATGGAAGGTGAAACCACCGGTCAGGCGTTTATCACTGTGGATGGCGCTGGTGCAAACTCCATCATTCTGATTGGAGGAACCAATGCGAAGGTTTCCAGAGAGCTGATTGATGAAAACCGTGCACTGATTGAAGAGTGCGACATTCTGATGATGCAGCTGGAAATTGATCCTGCAGTGGTTGAATATGCCAAGGATCTGGCTGTTTCCATGGGTAAGATGGTTATTCTTGACCCTGCACCAGCGAAGGGCAATCTTCCGGATTCTATTTGGAAGGGCGTTGAGTACATCAAGCCAAATGAAACAGAACTGGAAATTCTGGTAGGCCGTTCTCTGAACGGAGAGGAAGAACGTCGTGAGGCTGCAGAACAGCTGCGTGCCAAGGGCGTAAAGAATGTTATGGTATCTTTAGGCGGCGACGGTTTGCTGCTGGTGAATGATGAGGGATGCCGTTTCTTCCCTGCCAACAAAGTAAACGCTGTAGATACTACTGCTGCCGGAGACTGCTTCACTGCATCTTTCGCACTGGCTCTGAGCAAGGGTGAACCTGTTGATGCAGCGATTCGTTTCGGTCAGAATGCATCTGCAATTGCAGTAACAAGAAAGGGTGCACAGGCTTCCATCCCGACTCTGGAAGAAGTTCTGAATTATGCAGCGGAATTATAAAGAAAAGAAGAGATAAACGACCATGCTTACTATTGGAAATCTGAAAAACGACGTAATGTCTGTTATCAATAACTGTGCATTAACTCACGAACAAGCTATGATAAGTCTGTCCTCCATCCCGATGAATCACGTTGAGTTCTTCGAAACCACACCGAAGTTCAGAGAACTGGTGGAAGCCGGTGTCCTCTGCACTATGACAGAAGGCAATGCGACATACTGCCCTCGTTATATCTGTCCGGACTATGAAAAACTGATGAGAGAAGGATGTAAGTTCCTGCGTCTGGACCCACCTACCAATCTGTGGGAAGCAGTAACTGCCCTGTTAGTGTTCTACCGTCATATTCCGTCTGTAACTCATTATCCTGTATATCTGGGTAATGTGGACAAGATGCTGGAACCGTTCATCGAAGATGAAGAAGAAGCAAAGAAGCTAATCCGTCACTTCATGTTCTTCCTGGACCGTACCATTCCTGACTCTTACTGTCATATGAATCTGGGTCCTGAAGCAACCCGTGCCGGCAGAATCATTCTGGAAGTGCAGAAGGAATTCAAGGACAATGCAATGCCGTCCATTACTCTGAAGTACGATCCGGATATCACTCCGGACGATTTTGCAGTATCCAGCGTGGAATGTGCACTGGCATGTGCGAAGCCAAGCTTTGCAAATCATAAAGAATACAACCAGCTGTATGATGTACCTTATGGTATCGCAAGCTGTTACAATGCTCTGCCGGTTGGCGGCGGTGCATTCACTCTGTCCCGTGTGGTTCTGAGCCACATGGCAGACCGTGCTTACAACAGTGAGCACCTGATTGAAACTCTGTTGCCTGAAGCAGTAGCTGAACTGTGTGAATACATCGAAAAGAAGATTACCTTCCTGGTTGAAGAAACTCACTTCTTCAAGTCCAACTTCCTGGTTACAGAAGGTTTCATCCATCTGGAACGCTTCACAGGCATGTTCGGTATGGTAGGTATGAATGAATGTGTAAACACTCTGATGGCAAAGGACGGAAAGACCGGTACTTACGGTTACAGCGAAGAAGCTGATGCTCTGGCAAAGCGTATTCTGGACAAGATGACAGAATGTGTGGAAAGCTACGAAAGCCGTTTCTGCGATGTAACTGACCATCATTTCTCCCTCCATGCACAGGTGGGTATTTCTGAAGACTGCACCATCAGCCCAGGTGTACGTATTGCAATCGGAAGCGAACTGCCGCTCCATGAACATCTGATTCATGCCAGCCAGTTCCATCCATACTTCAAGTCCGGTGTAGGCGATATCTTCCCATTTGATGAAACTGCCAAGAGAAATCCTGAAGCTCTGCTGGATATGATTAAGGGCGGCTTCGAAATGGGCATGCGTTACTTCTCTACATATGGCGATGATGCAGATGTTATCCGTATCACAGGCTACCTGGTAAAGAAGTCCGACATTGAAAAGCTGGATGCAGGTGCAGCAGTACCTCAGGCAAACGCTATGTGGGGTCTGGGCGAAGTTAAGAACAGCAAGATTCTGGAACGTAAGGTTCGTTCTCTGGAATAATCATGAAGGCTGTTGTAAATAAAATCATCCACACCAGCGTAGTGGATGGACCGGGAAACCGGGCGGCAATCTTTCTGCAGGGATGCAATTATACCTGCGGATACTGCCACAATCCTGAAACCATTAACCTGTGCGGCCACTGCGGTGCATGCGTCAGCGTGTGTCCTGCAGGTGCACTGTCCATGGAAGATGGAAAGGTAGTCTGGAATGAAGACGTTTGCTGTCAGTGTGATGAATGTCTGAGTGCATGCCGAAACATGTCCACACCGAAAACGAAAGAGTATTCCGCACAGGAAATCATGGATATTTTGAAGAAAGATATTCCGTTCATCCGCGGAATTACGGTTTCCGGCGGAGAATGTTCCCTGCAGAGAGACTTTCTGGTGGAACTGTTCACTCTGGTAAAGGCGAAAAGAAAGACCACACTGATGGACAGCAACGGAAGCTACGACTACACTGCAGACAAGGAGCTTATGGCTGTCTGTGACGGAGTTATGCTGGATGTGAAAGCCTGGAATGAGACTGAACATATGAAACTGACAGGAATGAGCAGCAGTCCTGTTATTGAAAATGCGCTGAAACTGGCGAAAGCCGGAAAGCTGGAGGAAATCCGCACCGTGGTTGTTCCGGGATATCTGGACAACCGTGAAACCGTGGACCGGATTACCAGACTGCTGGCGCCGCTGCAGGAGGAAAAGCCAATCCGTTATCGGATCAGTGCTTACCGACCTTTTGGTGTCCGTGAACCATACCGCAGTGAAATGCGAAGCCCTTCCCGTGAGGAACTGGAAGAACTGGCAGAGATTGCGAGAAAGAACGGAATTAAAGATATTGTGATCATTTAAGCGGAAACGCTTTTATGATAGATAGCATCATGCGAAGAGGTGATTACTATGAAAATGTTTATTGACTGTGACCCGGGCGTAGATGATTCCGTTGCGATTCTGTTCGCACTGAACCGTCCTGAAGTGGAAATCGTAGGTATTTCTACAAGTACCGGTAACGTGTCAGCTGCACAGGGTGCGGAAAATACTTTACGCATTCTGAAACTGGCAGGTATGGAAGGCAAAATTCCTGTATGTGTCGGTGCAGAAAAACCACTGGTAGGTGAAGTGGATGGATTCCCTGATTTTATTCACGGAAAGAATGGTATGGGAGATGTGGAACTTCCTGCAGCCGAACAGAAGGTTGTGGATATGGATGTCTGCGATTTCATGTATCAGAAGGCCTGTGAATATGAAGGGGAACTGGTTCTGGTATCTTTAGGCCGTATGACCAATCTGGCGAATACACTGGCCAAGTATCCGGACTATGCAAAAAAGATCAAACGCGTTGTTTCCATGGGAGGTACAATTTACTCTCACGGAAATGTCAGCCCGGTTGTCGAAGCGAACATCGGCGGTGATCCGGAGGCAGCTGATATTGCTATGATGGCGGATTGGGATATGACGCTGGTTGGTCTGGATGTAACTCTGAAGACTCACTTAACCAGAAGCGACGTGGACAAGCTTCTGCGCTGCTGTCTGCCTGAAAAGAAAGAAATGGTTTCCTTCATTTCCGAGGAACTGAAGTATTACATGGATGGCAGCCGCAGACAGAACTATACCATGGAGTACAGTCCTCTGCATGATCCGTTGGCTATGGTTGTGGCAGTTGACCCAAGTGTAGTCAATACACGCAAAATGGTGACCCGCGTGGAATGCGGCGGGACCTGGTGCCGCGGTAAGGTCGTAGTTGACCTCCGTGAGCAGCCAATTGAGGGCAGATTCGTAGAGCATGCTCTGGAAGTTGATTCCAGAAAGGCTCTGAACATTCTGTTCGCAGCATTCCAGAATTAAAAAAATTCCAAACATGCAGCTAAAAAAGCTGTAAGACAGGAGGAGATTAACATGAAAAAATTAATTGCACTGATTATGGTTCTGGCTATGGTGCTGTCTATGGCAGCATGCGGCGGTTCCGAAACTACTGATGAACCTGCAGGCGATGCAGCACTGAAGGCTGCTTGCATTCTGGGTGTTGGCGGTCTGGGTGACCAGGGCTACAACGACCTGATCTACGCTGGTATGGAACGTGCTAAGACTGAACTGGGCATCGATTTCGACTATGCAGAACCTAAGCAGGTTACTGACTTCGAACAGATTATGCGTGATATGTCCAACTCCGGCGAATACTGCGTAATCGTTTGCGTTGGTTTCGACCAGATGGATGCTCTGATGACTGTAGCTCCAGACTATCCTGAACAGAACTATGCGTTCATCGACGGTTTCATCGATGCAGACAACATCGTAAACTACACTTGCCGTGAACAGGAAGGTTCCTTCCTGGTAGGTGCTATGGCAGCACTGATGAAGGCAGATGCAGCTACTTACGGTCTGGCTGACAACGGTTCCATCGGTTTCGTTGGCGCTATGGAAAACGACACTATCCTGCGTTTCGCAGCTGGTTATGACGCTGGTGCTAAGTACATCAACCCAGACATCAATGTTGACATTCAGTATGTAGCAGGCGACAACCCATTCGGTGACACTACTACTGCTAAGGAAATCGCTCTGAGCCAGTTCAACAAGGGCTCCGACATCATTTACCACGCAGCTGGCGGTTCCGGTCTGGGCGTATTCACTGCAGCTAAGGAAGCTGGCTTCATGGCTATCGGCTGCAACTCCAACCAGAACATTATCGATCCTGATCACATCGTTGCTTCCATGCTGAAGAGAGTAGACACTGCTGCTTTCGAAATCGTTAAGAATGCTGCAGAAGGCACTCTGGCACTGGGTGAAGAAGTAGTTCTGGGTCTGGAACAGGGCGGTATCGGTTACACTCTGGAAGGTTCCAACATCCAGGTTTCCGAAGATATCGTAGCTCAGCTGACTGACCTGGAAGCTAAGGTTATCAGCGGCGAAATCGCAGTTCCTGCTAACTTCAACTAATTCATAAACCACAGTGGGTTACAGTTCCTGCTCCGGCAGGGGCTGTAACGCCGCTTTACTACAGAGGCAGCGTCCCTTCGATGCTGCTTCTTAGTCATTATTTGAATTATGATTAAGAAGCCGTATTGAAGTCTTTATGAGATACGGACTAAAACGATGCATAAGAGGTGTAACAAATGTATGCAGTAGAAATGCTGGGAATCACGAAAAAGTTCGGTGATTTCTATGCCAATAAAGATATTAACCTTCAGGTAAAGAAGGGTGAAATCCACTGTCTGCTGGGGGAAAACGGTGCAGGCAAAACCACATTAATGAATGTGCTGTTTGGTCTGTACAAGCCTGAAGCAGGTACAATTCGAATCAATGATCAGGAAGTTACCAACCATTCCGCACTGAATGCGTTCCATCTGGGGCTGGGCATGGTGCATCAGCATTTTATGCTGGTGGATGCACTGACTGTTTGGGAAAACGTTGTAGTCGGAAATGAACTTGGTAAATTCTCCATTCCTAAAAAAGAAAGTATAGAAGCAGTTCAGAAGCTGTCAGACCAGTATAATTTCGGTCTGGATGTAACACAGAAGGTTTCTGAGTTATCCGTTGGTATGAAGCAGCGAGTTGAAATTCTGAAAACTCTGTACCGTGGTGCCAATATTATCATTCTGGACGAACCGACTGCTGTTCTGTCTCCTCCTGAAGTTCTTCAGCTTCTGGATATTCTGAGAGACATGAAGAATGAAGGCAAGACCATCGTCTTCATTACCCATAAGCTGAATGAAACCAAGGCAGTTGCAGACCGTGTAACTGTTCTGCGTGCCGGTCAGTCTGTCTGCACCGTAGAAACAGAGGGCAGAGAAGCATCTGACTTCGCAAACCTGATGGTAGGCCGTGAGGTATCTTTCGATATGGAACGTCCGGAAGTAGAAAAGGGCGATGTGATTCTGTCCCTCGAAAATGTACGTCTGCTGCCGAATGCACAGGATACTGTATCCTTTGATATCCGTGCAGGTGAAATCGTGGGTGTTGCCGGTGTAGAAGGCAATGGTCAGCAGCAGCTGGAAGAAATGATTATGGGTCTGATGAAGTGCCGTGAAGGTAAGATTACTTTCATGGGTGACGATATCACTCACTGGAATACAAAGAAGCGCTGTGCAAAGGGTATCGGATATATTCCATCCGACCGTCACGAAAGAGCGATTCTCCCTGGATTCTCTATTACCGACAACTATCTGCTGGGAACACAGTTCTCCGAAAAGTATGTAAAGAACGGTATTATCAATCACAAGAAACTGAATGAACAGACTGATTATCTGATGGGACATTTTGATGTTCGTGCAACCAGTGCCAAGCAGAATATCGGTTCCCTTTCCGGCGGTAACCAGCAGAAGATGGTACTCAGCCGTGAAGTAGACAAAGATGCGAATCTGGTAATTGCGTGCCAGCCTGTTCGTGGCCTGGACATCGGTGCGATTCAGTATATTCATAAGATTCTGATGGACCTGCGCAGCCAGGGCAAGGCGATTCTGCTGATTTCTGCAGAATTAACAGACATCCGTACGCTCAGTGACCGTATTGCAGTTCTGTATAAGGGCGAAGTGCTGGCACTGAAGAAGAATGAAGAATTTTCCACTGAAGCAATTGGCTTGCTGATGGCTGGACAGAGGGAGAGTGAGTAAACATGAAAAATAAAATCAATCTGAAACAGAACCTCGGTGATTTAGGGGTTTCTGTTGCAGCTATCGTACTTTCTCTTGTGCTGGCTGCTGTAATTATGGTATTGGCGGGTTATAATCCGATTGCTGCATATTCCGCAATGCTGGACGGTGCATTCGGTTCTGCAAACTCCATCGCAAACACCCTGGCAAAATCCACACCGCTGATTCTGGTTGGTCTTGCCTGTGCATTCGCCAATAAGGGCGGTATCTTTAACATCGGGGGCGAAGGTCAGCTGTACATGGGTGCATTCTTTGCAGCAGTAGCTGGTCTGGCACTCCAGGGCAGCCCTCGTCTGGTGGTTATCGCAGGCAGCTTACTGATCGGTGCTCTGGCAGGCGGTCTGGTAGGTGCGTTCAACGGTTTCCTGAAGGCAAAGCTGCAGATTAACGAAGTTATCGTGGCAATCATGCTGAACTATATCTGTAAGTTCCTGACAAGCCACTTTGTAAATGGTCCTCTGAAGGAAGAAGGCAGCCAGACTGCCAAGACTGTGGCACTGGGAGATGAATATCTTCTGACACAGCTGATTCCTAAGACACAGCTGACAACTGCATTCCTGATTGCGGTTGCTCTGGTTGTTGTAATGTACTTCTTCTTCGAGAAGACACGTATGGGTTACAATATCCGTGCGGTAGGTGAAAATCCAAGAGCTGCACAGGCAGCCGGCATTGCGATGTCCGGCACTGTGGTTCTGACTATGGGTATCTCCGGTGCATTAGCCGGTCTGGCAGGTGCAACCGAAGTATTCGGTAAGATGGGCGGCCGTTTCATCGACCTGTTCTCTCCAGGATATGGTTTTACCGGTATTGCGGTAGCCGTTCTGGGACGTAATAATCCGTTTGCAGTACTGCTCAGTGCACTGCTGTTCGGTGTTATCGAATCCGGTTCCATGAAGATGAGTTATGAAGCCGGCGTTTCCACAAGCATGATCAGTGTAATGCAGGGTCTGGTAATTCTGTTCGTTGCAACACCTGCCCTGGTTAAAATGTTTAAAGTAAAGAAAGGAGGCAAGTAATATGGAAGTTTTAGAAAGTATCTTCTCAATGAATATGCTTATGGCCACCATTCGTATGGCAGTTCCTCTGGTACTTGCTTCTATCGGCGGTGTTCTTTGTGAACGAAGCGGTATCATTAACCTGGGTATTGAAGGTATGATGCTGATGGGTGCTTTCGGTGCAGTTGTAGGTGCACACTTTACCGGAAGTGCATGGCTTGGTGTTCTGTTTGGCATTATCGTAGGCGGTCTGTTCGGCCTGCTTCACGCTTTATTATGTATCAAGTTCCGTACGAACCAGTCTGTAAGCGGGGTTGGTATCAACATTTTCGCATCTGGTCTGACTATCGTACTCTGTCGTGCAATCTGGGATTCTGACGGCAGCAGCGGAACTGTAGAACAGGTTCCTACTATGACAATTCCTTTACTGAATAAGATTCCGGTTCTCGGACAGCTGTTTGAAAACCAGTCTCCATTCCTGTATATTACTGCAATCATCGTAGCAGTTTCCTGGTATGTGATGTACAAGTCCAACGTTGGTCTGCGTCTGCGTACCATTGGTGACCATCCAAAAGCAGCAGCTACAGCAGGTGTTAATGTTACCAAGTATCGTTATGTCTGCGTTATTCTGTGCGGTATGCTGTGCGGTATGGCAGGTGCATATCTGTCCATCGTTCAGAGTAACCTGTTCGTTAAGGAAATGGTTGCCGGCCGTGGATTTATGGCGATGGCTGCTACCATCTTCGGCGGTTGGAATCCTGCAGGATCTCTGCTGGCCAGCCTGCTGTTCGCTTTTGCACAGGCTCTGAGAATCAACGTGGAAATGGCTCTGCCGCAGAGAATTCTGCAGATGGTGCCATATCTGCTGACTCTGGTTGTTCTGATTGGATTCGGAAGACGTGTTCAGGGTCCAAAGGCTGCAGGCGACATCAAGGATTAAGGGAGGTTCTCTATGAAATATGATGTAATTATAATTGGTGCAGGTCCGGGCGGCATCTTTGCGGCTTACGAACTGATGAAATGCAGACCGGAATTAAAAGTTGCTGTATTCGAAGCAGGACATGCACTGGACAAACGTCACTGTCCTATCGATGGTGAAAAAATTAAAACCTGTATCGGCTGCAAGAGCTGTTCTATCATGAGCGGTTTCGGTGGCGCAGGTGCTTTCTCTGACGGTAAGTACAATATCACCAACGACTTTGGAGGTACTCTGTACGAATATATCGGTAAGAAGCAGGCTCTGGACCTGATGAAATATGTAGATGATATCAATATGGCTTACGGCGGTGAAGGTACCAAGATGTATTCTACTGCCGGAACACGTTACAAAACAATCTGCATTCAGAATGACCTGCATCTGCTGGATGCATCTGTTCGTCATCTGGGTACTGATATCAACTATATCGTACTGGGCAACCTCTATGCAGAGCTGAAAGAAAAGGCCGAATTCTTCTTTGATACTCCGGTTGATTCCGTAGCTGTTGTAGATGGTGGCTATGAAGTTATGGCAAAGGGCGAAACATACACCTGTACTGACTGTATCGTATCCGTAGGCCGTATCGGCAGCAAGTGGATGGAAAAGGTCTGCAAGGATCTGAACATTCCTACAAAGAGCAACCGTGTAGATATCGGTGTCCGTGTGGAACTGCCTGCAACTGTATTCAACCATCTGACAGACGAGCTGTATGAAAGCAAGATCGTTTACCGTACCCAGAAGTATGGTGACAAGGTACGTACTTTCTGCATGAATCCAAAGGGTGCTGTAGTAAATGAAAACACCAATGGTATCATTACTGCCAACGGTCACAGCTATGAAAATCCGGAACTGCAGACTGAAAATACAAACTTTGCACTGCTGGTATCCAAGCACTTCTCCGAACCGTTCAAGGATTCCAACGGTTACGGTGAATCCATTGCACGTTTAAGCAATATGCTGGGCGGCGGTGTTATCGTACAGCGTTTCGGTGACCTGATCCGCGGACGCCGTTCTACACCAAGCCGTATGGAAGATGCATTCATTACACCGACACTTCAGGCAACTCCAGGGGATTTAAGCCTGGTACTGCCAAAGCGTATTCTGGATGGCATCATTGAAATGATCTATGCGCTGGATAAGGTAGCTCCTGGTACAGCAAATGATGATACTCTGCTGTACGGTGTAGAAGTTAAGTTCTACAACATGGAAGTTGAAGTAAATGAACAGCTGGAATGCTGCTACCCTGGTCTGTACATCATCGGTGACGGCAGCGGTATCACACATTCCCTGTCTCATGCATCCGCAAGCGGCGTGCACGTAGCAAGAAATATCGCAAATAAGTAATAAAAGGAGAAGTTCCAAATGAGCACAACAACTCAGACATTAGATAAAGACGCCATCACATGGGGCCAGAAGCAGTATCATATTGCATTATGTCCTGAAGATATCGGCGAATACGTTCTGCTGCCAGGAGACCCTGCCCGCAGTGACATCGCCGCTAAGTACCTGGAAAATGCAGAACTGAAGGCGAACAACCGTGAACACAGAACCTTCACAGGTTACTACAAGGGTGTAAAGATCAGTGTTACTTCCACAGGTATGGGATGTCCTTCCGCAGCAATCGCTGCAGAAGAACTGATTCGTATCGGTGCAAAGAATCTGATCCGTATCGGCTCCAGCGCTGCTCTGGACCCTAGAGTTAACATCGGTGACCTGATGATTTCTGTAGGTGCTATGAAGAATGAAGGTACTTCCCGTTTCTACGTACCGGATTCCTTCCCTGCAGTTCCTGACCTGGAACTGACACAGACCCTGATCGAAACCGCAAAGGAACTGTGTGAAGGAACTGATTTCAACGTATTTACAGGTATCACATCTTCTGATGATGCTTTCTATGGTGAAACTCCTGAGTTCCTGGATAAGCTGAGATCCTACAAGGTAATGAATCTGGATATGGAATCTTCCGCTCTGTACACCATCGCTCACCTTCGTGGTGTTAAGGCAGCAACCATCAATGGTACTTCCGGTAACCTGACTAATGCAGAAGTTATCTACACCAAGAAGAACGAACGTCTGTATGATGCATGGGAAAAGGAAATCCAGGTTGTTCTGGAAACCATCTACAGAATGGAACAGAAGAAAAACAAATAGCAAATAACAAATTCAGAAAAGGGCAGCCGCATTCCGGATGCCCTTTTCTTTTGCGTGAACGGGAAACTTTGGGTGTTTACGAACTATTTTGACAATGATATAATAAATGACATGATTATGATAAAGGAGCTGCAGATATGAATTGCATTGAAGAAAGAATTTTAAAAGATGGTATTGTGAAAGAAGGAAATGTGCTGAAAGTAGACAGCTTCCTGAATCATCAGATGGATATTGCGCTGTTCAGTGAAATGGCTAAGGAATGGAAACACCGTTTCGCTGATAAGGAAATCAACAAAATTTTGACCATTGAAGCTTCCGGTATCGGAATTGCTGCGGTTGTAGCAATGGAGTTCGGTGTGCCTGTAGTCTTCGCAAAAAAATCCAAGAGCATCAATCTGGAAGGGGAAATGTACACTGCGGAAGTGGAATCTTTCACACATAAAAATAAAAATCAGGTGATTGTCTCTAAAAAATTCCTGAATGAAAACGACCATGTTCTGATTATCGATGATTTCCTGGCTAATGGATGCGCACTGCAGGGGCTGATTCAGATCGTACAGCAGGCAGGCGCAACGGTAGAAGGTATTGGCATCGCTATTGAAAAGGGCTTCCAGACCGGAGGTAAGATTATCCGCAATCTTGGATATCACCTGGAATCTCTGGCAATTGTCGACGGAATGAATCATGAGGATGGCAGCATCCAGCTTCGTCAGTTATAAATATGAATATACTAAAAGAAAAACAGGTTCTGAAAAGAACCTGTTTTTTTATGATGTTATTTTTCAACCAGTGACATTGCAATCATTTCCGGTGTAATCGGCAGTTCTCTGTGCCATACGCCGGTAGCACGCTGAATTGCATGGGCAATCGCAGGGGCTGGTGTGTTGATAACGATTTCACCGATGGACTTGGCACCGAACGGACCGGTTGGTTCATAGCTGTGTTCGAATTCCACTTTCAGATTACCCATATCCAGACGGGTAGGAATCTTATACTGCATGAAGGAAGATTCCATTGGCTTACCCTTTTCGTCGTAAGTCACGTTTTCAAAGAGTGTATGACCGATACCCTGTACGATACCGCCTTCAGCCTGGATTCTTGCCAGTGCAGGATTGATAGGAATACCACAGTCTACAACTGCCATGTAGTCCAGAATTTCCACCTGGCCGGTCAGCTTGTCCAGTTCGATTTCCACCATACCTACCATGTAAGGAGGAGGGGAAACAGGGGATGAGTGGGATGCAGTTGCAACAGCAGGAATGGAATTGCCCAGCTGAACCTTATAGGAAATATCCTGCAGTGAAATAAACTGTCCGCTGCCAATGTGACGAACGCCACCTTTTACAAACTCAACATCTTCTTCTTCGCCTTCCATCATTCCGGCAGCGATGGCACAAATCTGCTTTTTCAGCTCTGTGCAGGCATTTTCTACTGCTTTGCCGGTGATGTAGGTGGTGGAAGATGCATAAGAACCGGAGTCATATGGAGATACGTCAGTATCTGCACCGAAAACAGCGATATCATCCACGTCACAGTCCATACATTCTGCGGCCATCTGAGCCAGAATGGTATCACAGCCGGTACCCATATCGGCAGCACCGATAATCAGGTTATAGGTTCCGTCATCACTGAGCTTGATAGTTGCAGAACCCACGTCTACAAAGTCAATACAGGAACCCTGCATTGCCATGGCTACGCCGGCAGCACGGACTTTGCCGTTACCCATGTCTCGTACCGGATAACGGTGTTCCCAGTCAAACATTTCACGGCAGTGCTGCATACAGCGGTCCAGAGCACAGGCTTCTGCAATCTGACCGTAGTATGCCGGCATCAGCATTCCTTCTTTCAGCATGTTTTTATCACGGAGCACAGTAGGGTCCATGTTCAGATGCTCTGCCAGTTCATTCACGATGCTTTCCATAGCGAAAATACCCTGGGTTGCACCGTAGCCGCGGTATGCGCCGGATGCCTGATGATTGGTGTAAACTACATCAAACTTGAAACGGTGAGCTTCCAGACCGCCTGTGTAAAGCGGCAGGGATTTATGTGCTGAAAGGCCTACAGTAGTAGGTCCGTGTTCACCATAGGCACCGGTATTGGAGAGAGTGTAGAAGTCAACGGCACGGATTTTGCCGTCGTTCATTGCACCCAGACGTACGGTAATTTCCATTTCATGACGCGGAGAACCTGCAATCTGTGCTTCTTCGCGGGTGTAGGTAATACGGGCAGGACGGCCTGTTTTCATAGTAACAAAAGCAGGGTACACTTCACATACCGCTGTCTGCTTGGCTCCGAAGCCGCCGCCGATACGAGGCTTTTCTACACGGATTTTACTCTTAGGAATGCCCAGCGCTGCGGAAAGAATACGGCGTGTATGGAAAACAATCTGCGTGGAAGAAATTACATGCAGACGGCCGTAACGGTCAAGACTGGTATAAGTGGTGAAGGTTTCCATCATAGTCTGATTGAAAGCCTTAGTGTGATAGGTTCTTTCCAGAAGGATATCACAGTCTTCCAGGATTTCATCCACATCTCCGTGATATTCACAGTCGGAGGCTACCAGGTTTCTCTTCGGATCTCCACCGACCTGAATAGGTGGGAACCAGTCGTCTTCCGGATGAACCAGAGCAGGATTATCCAGGGCAGTACGGAAGTCCAGAACTGCGTCCAGAACATCATATTCCACCTTAATCATGCGCATAGCTTTCAGTGCGGATTTTTCATCCTCAGCCGCGATGATTGCAACCGCGTCTCCGGCAAAACGTACATGACGGTCCAGAATCAGACGGTCATAAGGAGACATTTCCGGATAAGTCTGGCCTGCGATGGCAAAACGGTTCTTAGGTACATCTTCCCAGGTATAGATATCCACAACGCCAGGCACTTTTTTCGCTGTATCGGTCTTAATGGACTTTACGATCGCGTTAGCATGAGGGCTGCGGAGGATTTTTACGATGAGGGCATCATCCGGTGTAACGTCTGCAGTATATACAGGCTTGCCGTGGAGCAGCTGCATGGAGTCCTTCTTACGGAAGGGCTTGTTTACTGCCTTATATTCTCTGTGTTTTTTCTGTTCCATAGCTGCCTCCTTATGCTCTGCGGGATTCCAGGAATGTACGGATGCCGCGCAGCTGTCCTTCGTAACCGGAGCAGCGGCACAGGTTTCCTGCCAGGAATGCTCTGATTTCGTCATCAGATGGATCCGGATTTTCACGGAGCAGTGCGATGGTGTTCATGACAAATCCCGGATTGCAGAAGCCGCACTGGTCTGCACCCTGATCAGCAATGAAACCGGTAAATTCGGCCGCTTCTTCCTGCAGACCTTCCAGGGTATAAATTTCGTGGCCGTCAGCACGGGCTGCCAGCATGGAGCAGGACAGGACAGGCTTTCCGTCCATGAGCACAGTACAGAGACCGCAGTTGGAAGTGTCACAGCCTCTCTTTACGCTGAGACAGCCTTTCTGCCGGAGAAAATCCAGCAGGATTGTATCTGCATCAACAGAACCGGTTACGGCTCTGCCGTTTAATTTCAGTTTGATTTCCATGTTACATACCTCCCAGTTCCTGCAGGCAGCGTTCTGTCAGGACTTTTACCAGATGGCTGCGGTAAGCAGCGCTTCCTCGCATATTGCTTCCTGTATGAACGGTTTTTCCTGCGTACTGTGCAAAATCTTTCGCGCTCTGTTCTGTAATTCCGCCGGCGAGAATGCCTTTTTCATCACGGAAGACTCTGGCACGTGCTGGTCTGGCACCAACGGACAGTCTGTACTGACCGTCAAGGCAGGATACGGCACAGGCAAGAACAGGGAAGTCGGTACGCTGATTGCGCATGGAAGTGTATACTACCTTTCCCTGAGTCTTTTTCACAATGATGCGGACCAGAATGTCATTATCTGCTCTCCTGGATGCGAAGTCTTCCAGAGACATGATTCCGCCCTTATATAATTCAACGTAAGTATCCATTGCCAGGAATACAGTCAGCACATCAGAGAAACCAAATCTTCCCCAGATGCTGCCGCCCACTGTGGCCATATTTCTGAACTGCACGCCCACGATATCTTTTACGGCATTTTTTACTGCACCGCAGGAGTAGGAATTCAGTCCGTCATGCATTTCCAGATCTCTGAGTGTGACCATGGCTCCGATGGAAAACTCTTCGTGAGTTTCTTCAATGGTATTCAGTCCCAGCCCGGATAAGTCGATGGCTGTATTCACAGAACCGGAGCCAAGACGCATCCAGAGCATGCCGCCGATAATACGGTTTCTCTTGCTCTGATTCAGTTCCCAGGCTTCTTCCAGACTTTGTGCACGGACATATTTCTGTATGGTAATCATATAGTACCTCCAATGCTATTTTAAGTCGATTTGACACATACTGCACCTATTTTAATATAGGATATTATAGCAGAAAATGTTGATTTTTCATAGGGTGTTTGATATAATTCCGTTATACTTTAAAAACAACAACGGGAGAATTTCAATGAAAAAGTTATTATCTGTTTTATTAATTGTGGCTATGATGCTGTCCATGGCGGCATGCGGTCAGCCTGCCGGAAATGATAACGGCGGGACAGACGGAAACGGTGCGTTCCCGGTTACTGTAACAGACCAGGCAGGCCGTGAAGTGACCATTGAAGAACAGCCGGAAAAGCTGGTAAGCGGATACTATATTTCCACCAGCCTGCTGATTGCACTGGATCTGGATGAAAAGATGGCAGGTGTGGAAGCGAAGAACGAAAAGCGATTCCTGTATCAGGTAAGTGCACCACAGCTGACAACCATGCCGAATGTGGGTACTGCGAAGGAATTTGACCTGGAAGGCTGTATCGCTCTGGAACCGGATCTGGTAATTCTGCCTCTGAAGCTGAAGGGCGTCGTAGAGAGCCTCGAAATTCTGGGCATCGATGTACTGCTGGTAAATCCTGAAAACGCAGAACTGTTAACTGAAATGGTAAACCTGGTAGCAGATGCAACCGGTACACAGGACAGAGCACAGCAGCTCCTGGCTTTCATTGATACACAGAAAGCTTCCCTGGAAGAAGCTCTGGCCGATGCAGAAACACCGTCTGTATATCTGGCAGGCAACTCCAGCATGCTGTCTACTGCAGGGGATGCAATGTACCAGTCTGACATGATCCGCATGGCAGGCGGTGCCAATGCTGCAGCTGAACTGACTGATACTTACTGGGTGGAAATCGATTACGAACAGCTGCTGACCTGGAATCCTGAATACATCGTTCTGGCTTCCGATGCAGTTTACACTGTGGAAGATGTTCTGGCAGATCCAAATCTGGCAAGCTGCGATGCAGTGAAGAACGGAAACGTATTCCAGATTCCCGGAAATGCAGAAGCATGGGACAGCCCTGTACCGAGCAGCATTCTCGGATCTGTATGGCTGGCAAGCGTGCTCCATCCGGAACTGATGGACGAGGAAGCAGGTACTGCAGTTATGGACGAATATTATGAAACATTCTATGGATTTAAATACAGCGAAAACTAATACAACAAAACTGTACTGTACAGCCGGGGCACTTCTTTTAGCTGCCCTGGCTGCTTTTAGCTTATTTATTGGGAAATATCCTCTGAAGCTGGAACTGCTTCTGGCAGGGGATGAAATGCAGTGGCGTGTTTTTCTGACCCTTCGTCTGACACGTACGGTTGTTGGTATCATCGGAGGCTTTGCCCTGGGGGTTGCAGGATTCGTTTATCAGACAGTCTTCCGTAATCCGCTGGCATCCCCTGATATTATCGGTGTATCTTCCGGTGCAAGTGCCGGTGCTGCTGCAGGGATTCTGTTTCTCTCCGGTACTGCTGCTGTTACAGCGTCAGCCTTTGCAGGAGCACTGGCTGCAGTGGGAATTGCACTCCTTCTCTCAGGGCTTGACCGGAGCGGAAAAAACAGCACCATTGTTCTGGCAGGCATTGCAGTACACTCTTTGGCGCAGACTTTGCTCATGTGCCTGAAACTGACGGCAGATCCTGAACGGGAGCTGGCGTCCATCGAATACTGGATTATGGGCAGTCTGAACGGAATCAGTGCTTATTCCATCGGCTGGAATCTGGCTTTATGCATTCCTTGCCTGTTTGTGCTTTTCCTGCTGCATCGTCAGCTGATTCTGCTGTCTGCAGAGGAAGGCGAAGCAAGAATGCTGGGTGTGAACGTGGTAGGCATGCGTCTGATTGTCCTGCTCCTGGCTACTCTGGTGGTAGCTTCTATCGTCAGTTTGTCCGGTCTGATCAGCTTTGTCGGACTTCTGGCACCTCACGGTGCCCGTCTCCTGACAAAGAATAACCGCATGGGGACCATGTTTCTCAGTGGGCTTGTGGGCGGCATACTGCTTTGCGGAGCGGATATTCTGGCACGCAGTGTGGCTCAGACAGAGCTTCCGGTCAGCATCTTTACCAGCCTGCTGGGAGCACCGTTCCTGATTTATCTGATTGTACGGGGAAGGAGGAACGTATGACTTTTTTCTCTGCGAAAAATATTACCGCAGGTTACGGCGGCAAAATCATCAATTCTGAAATCTCCTTCGATATGGATGCAGGCTGTATTCTGGGAATTCTTGGGGCCAACGGAAGCGGAAAAACCACTTTGCTGAAATCACTCTGCGGGATCCTGCCACATGAAGGTACCTGTATGCTGCAGGACACTGTACTGGAAGACTTATCCTCACGTCAGCTGGCAGGCCTGTGCAGCTATATACCGCAGCGAAGCGGAATTGGCATTGACATTTCTGCACTGGATGTGGTGCTCATGGGATTCAATCCGCAGCTGGGTATTTTGCAGCACCCTGATTCGTCTATGAAAGAAAGCGCGCGGCAGATGCTGAAAGACGTGGGACTGGAAGGCAAAGAGCATATGAACTATCTTCATCTCAGTGAGGGTCAGAAGCAGATGTGCATTCTTGCCCGGACACTGGTTTCTGACAGCAGACTTTTACTTCTGGATGAACCGGAAAGTGCACTGGATTTTCAATATCGGTATCAGATGCTGAAAATGATCCGCAAGTGGGTGAAGGAGGAAGAACGTGGTGCACTGGTGACGCTCCACGATCCGTCTCTGGCACTGAACTGCTGTGACAGGCTTCTTCTCCTGTCCGATGGACAGGTGCTGGATACAATCTGCCCAGCCAGTGATGAACTTGAAAAAATGGAAAACCTGCTCTGTAAGATATATGGGCCGGTCAGTCTGCAACGGTGCAGAGGCCGGAGTGGACGGGAGCAGCTGATTATGATCCGGGAGGATGACGAATGAAAGCAGTAACAAGAATTATATTTCTCGATGATCAGGGCGAAAAGTTTTTCGGAGAAGGTCCTTACAGGCTGCTGTGTGCAGTAGAAGAGACCGGATCTCTGAGGGCTGCTGCCATGTCTATGAATATGGCATATACCAAGGCGCTGAAAGTTTTGAAAAATGCAGAAGCGGCATTGGGATTTCCTCTGACCGCCCGGACAACCGGCGGCAAAGATGGCGGAGGAAGTCAGCTGACACCGGAAGGAAAGGAATGGATTACGCGTTATGAAGCATATCGAAATGCCTGTATACAGGCCAACCGCCAGCTCTATCTGGAATTCTTTCCTGAGCAGCGGTAAGCGGCATCTGTTTCTCACAGGAAGCAGAGGGAGCGGAAAGACAACCCTGCTCTCTGCTCTCTTTGGACAGACACTTCCGGGGCTTACAACCTGGGCAGAGCCGGGAAAAGCCGTATGGCTGAAAGAAAATATGACAGAAAACATGGTACAGGTGGGTGTTTTCGATGCAACCAGAATTGGACAGGAGAACCGGATGGCTGTATGCAGGGATGGTTTTCTCACGCTGGGGATTGATGCACTGCACAGAGCTATGGACTCCGAAAGTCAGTGGGCTGCCATCGATGAAATCGGATATCTGGAGACCGAATGCGAAGAATACTGTAATGCGGTTCGGAAGCTGCTGGAAAAAAAGCAGGTGGCGGCTGTTATAAGAAAGCAGGCACTTCCCTTCCTGCAGGAATTATGCGGTCGGGATGATGCCTTTGTGGTGGATTTGGATCAGCCATTTGGAAAAGGCGGCTGCATCATTATGGCCTCAGGACTTGGAAAACGGTTCGGCGGGAACAAACTGATGGCTGATTTTCTGGGAAAACCCATGATTGAATATGTGATGGATGCCACAGAAGGACTCTTTGAAAAACGTGTGGTTGTAACCAGACATGCCGATGTGGTTCGGCTGTGTGAGCAGCGGAATGTGGACGTGGTTTTCCATGATCTGCCTCACCGCAGTGACACGGTCAGACTGGGAATGGAAGCTTTGGGGGACGTGGACCTCTGTATGTTCTGTCCGGCAGATCAGCCTCTGCTGCGAAGAGAAACGGTGGAAGGACTGCTTCACTGCGCATTGGATCAGAATGACCGGATCTGGCGTACCTGCAGCGATGGACTGCCTGGCTCTCCGGTAATCTTCCCAAAGTGGACCTTTGAAAAACTGAAATGCCTGCCTGAGGGAAAGGGTGGCAGCTGGGTTCTGAAAGAACATCCGGAGCAGGTTTCCATGATGAAAGTCAGTGATGTTCATGAGCTGATGGATGTGGATACGCAGGATGCCCTGGAATTTCTGAAAGACTATTCCGTGAAGGTGAAACATGATTAGAAAAACAGAGAAACTGGTCATTACATTTTATACGACAACGGCAGCTATGGCCATGGAACAGGTCTGCAAGGCAGAAGGTGCATCGGGGCGGATTATACCGGTTCCCGGAAGCATCACGGCAGACTGCGGCCTGGCCTGGTGTGCAGACCCGTCCTGCGAGGCCGTGCTTCTCGATTTGATGGCACGCCATGATATCACATTTCAGGGATGCTGCCGCTGTATGGTGTGAGGTGACTTGTATGATATATTTTGACAATGCAGCGACGACACTGCGGAAGCCGGACTGTGTGGTGCAGGCAGTAACCGAGGCCATGTGCACCATGGGAAACTCGGGACGGGGTGCACACAGCAACGCACTCCACAGCTCCCGAACCATTTACGAAGCAAGGGTGGTTCTGGCAGAACTCTTTCATGCAGAAAGTCCTGAGAGGATTGCATTTACTGCTAACTCCACAGAGAGTCTGAATATAGCAATCAAGGGCACTCTGAAACATGGAGACCATGTGATTACAACAGCACTGGAACATAATTCGGTTCTGCGTCCTCTCTATGAAATGGAAAAGGCGGGTGTGCAGCTTACCATTCTGCCGGCAGATGATAAAGGGAACATTTCCTATGAAGCCCTGGAAGCGGCAATCAGACCTGATACAAAGGCTGTAATCACAACCCACGGTTCCAACCTGACCGGGAACCTGCTGGATGCAGAACGAATCGGCAAAATCGCCCGGAATCACAATCTGCAATACATTCTGGATGCATCCCAGACTGCAGGTGTCTTTGAAATCGATGTACAGAAGATGAATATCGACATCCTCTGCTTCACGGGCCACAAAGGACTTCTGGGGCCTCAGGGCACCGGCGGAATCTATGTACGTGAAGGCGTGGAAATCAAGCCTCTGCTCAGCGGAGGAAGCGGCGTACAGACCTATTTGAGAGAACATCCGGCTCAGATGCCGACAGCGCTGGAGGCCGGTACCCTCAACGGTCACGGAATCGCAGGCCTGAAGGCGGCGGTGGAATACATCCGGGAAACAGGGCAGGATATCATCCGAAATAAAGAACAGGAACTGATGTGGGAGTTTTATAGCCGGGTACGTCAGATACCAGGCGTCACCGTATACGGAGATTTTGAGAAGAAAGAACGATGCCCGGTCGTGGCATTAAACGTGAGAGATTATGATTCGGGAGAGGTCAGTGACGCTCTGGCTTCACAGTACGGAATCGCAACCAGACCGGGAGCACACTGTGCACCGCTGATGCATAAGGCTCTCGGAACCGTAAAACAGGGAGCCGTCCGCTTCAGTTTCTCACACTATAACACAATGGAAGAAGTCGACACTGCATTGAAGGCACTGCAGGAACTGGCACAGGAGGAAGAATAATGGAAAAGAAGATTGACTGCAGAGGTATGGCATGCCCTCTGCCTGTAGTAAATGCGAAAAAGGCAGCAGAAGAACTGGGCGCAGGCGATGTGCTGACAGTTCTGGTAGATAATGAAATCGCAGTACAGAATCTGACCAGATTCGGAGAACACAAGGGATTTGCTGTTTCTGCGGAGAAGAACGGAGATGCTGAATTTGCGGTTATCATGAAGATTGCTGAAGCAGCGGCAGAATCTGCAGCGGAAGAAGAATCTGAAGCAGACGAAGAAATCTCCTGTGAACCGGATCACAGAAAGAAGGGTATGCTGGTAGTACTGTCTGCCAATGTAATGGGCGGCGGCGACGAAAAGCTGGGTACATCTCTCATGAAGGCCTTCGTTTTTGCTCTGACAAGACAGGATTACCTGCCGGAAACCATTCTGTGCTACAACACCGGTGCTTACCTGACCTGCGAAGGTGCAGATACCCTGGAAGACCTGAAACTGCTGGAATCTGAAGGTGTAACCATTCTCACCTGCGGCACCTGCCTGGACTTCTATGGTCTGAAGGAAAAGCTGGCCGTGGGCGGTGTAACCAATATGTATGATATCGTAGAAAGAATGGAAAACGCACGCACCGTGGTGAGACCGTAATGACTATGGAAACAGAAGTAAAACTGACAAAACTGGCAAATTGTGCCGGATGCGGTGCTAAGATGGGGGCAGGGACTCTTGCCCGTATGCTGGAAGGCTTTAAAAGCCATTCTGATCCCCGGCTGATTGTGGGTTACGATAAAAGCGATGATGCCAGTGTGTACGTCATCGATGAAAATACGGCACTGATTCAGACCACGGACTTTTTCCCTCCTATTGTGGATGAACCGTACCTTTATGGCAAAATCGCCGCTACAAATGCATTGAGCGACGTATATGCCATGGGAGGCGAGCCGAAGCTGGCGCTGAATATACTTTGTGCAGCGGAAGGGATGAGCGATGATGTCATCCGTGAAATTCTCCGCGGCGGCTATGATGCTGCCTATGAGGCGGGTGCTATTATTACCGGCGGTCACACAATCAAAGGTGCGGAACCTATTTACGGACTGGCCGTATCTGGCTTCGTACATCCGGACAAAGTCTTGACCAATTCCAATGCCAAGCCGGGGGATGTGCTGATTCTTACGAAGCCTTTAGGTGTGGGAATTCTGACCACCGGAGCCAAGGCGGACATGACCGGACCGGAAGTGATGGAGCGAATTTACAGGCAGATGGCAACCCTGAACCGGGCAGCCAGAGATATTATGGTAAAGTATCCGGTGCACAGCTGTACCGACGTGACGGGTTTTGGTCTCATGGGCCATAGCTTCGAAATGGCACAGGGCAGCGGATGCAGCCTGCATATTCAGGTGGACAAGGTGCCGTATCATAAGGAGGCGCTGGAATTGGCATCCATGGGACTGGTGCCGGCAGGAGCATACAGGAACAGAGAATACGCAGAGGCCGGTGTGGAAAAACGAAGACCGGTTGAACTTGCCCAGGAGGATATTCTGTATGATCCTCAGACCAGCGGCGGACTGCTCTTTGCACTGCCGAAAGAGGCTGCGGAAGACTGTCTGGCCGAGCTGAAAAAACAGATTCCACAGGCTGCTGTCATCGGCTATGTGACAGAAAAAGAAGAAAATTACCTGATTTTAGAATAATGGAGCAAGAGGATGAAAAATCTGATTATTGTTCGCGGCGGCGGCGACCTGGCTACCGGAACCATTTATAAACTGAGAAAATGCGGTTTTCCTGTACTGATTCTGGAAACGGAAAACCCGTCTGCCATCCGCAGAAATGTGGCCTTCTCAGAGGCTGTGTATCAGGGACAGCAGACTGTGGAGGATATGACCTGCTACAGGGCCGGTTCTGTCAGTGAAGCAGAGCAGTTCCTGACAGAGGGGAAACTGACCCTGCTGGTGGATCCTGCAGGTGCGTCCATCGCTGCGCTGAAGCCGCTGGCCGTAGTAGACGCCATTCTGGCGAAGAAGAACCTGGGAACCCATAAGAAAATGGCACCAATCACAGTGGCTCTGGGGCCGGGGTTTGAAGCGGGAATCGATGTAAATGCGGTCGTCGAAACCAAGCGGGGACACAATCTGGGCAAAGTCTTATGGTCCGGCTTTGCTGCACCCAATACCGGGGTTCCGGGCATCATCGCAGGGTTTGGCAAAGAACGTGTGATGCACTGCCCTGCGGAAGGCATTTTGCGCAATGTAAAGAAAATTACCGATACGGTTGTAAAAGGTGAGGTCATTGCTGTGGTTGAAACGGATGCGGGAGACGTTCCCGTTGCGGCATCTTTAGACGGACTCCTCCGCGGACTGATCCGTGACGGTTATCCTGTGACAAAAGGATTTAAAATCGCAGATATCGACCCGAGAATGGATGAGTATGAGAACTGTTTCACTATTTCCGATAAGGCAAGATGTATCGCAGGGGGCGTGGTGGAAGCCATTCTCCATGAGAAAGGACGGCTGGGATTATGATTACAGCAGTTGTAGGCTCCGGAGGAAAGACAACCTTGATGAAAAATCTGGCCAGGAAATACCGGGAAGAAGGCAAGACTGTTCTGATAACCACGACAACACACATGTTTATGGAAGCGGATACTTTGCTGGATGCAGATGCAGAAACCATCATCCGACAGCTGAAGGAAACCGGATATGCCATGGCAGGAACAAGGGCAGCTGCAGATCCGGAACGGAAAATAACAGCACTGCCGGCTGCGGTCTATGAAGAGGTCTGCACCTACGCCGATGTGGTACTGGTGGAGGCTGACGGTTCCAGAAGACTTCCGCTGAAGTATCCGGCATCTGACGAGCCGGTGATTCCGTCCAACGCTGACGAAATCATCGTGGTGTGCGGTCTGCAGGGCCTTGGTCATCCGGCAAAAGATGTCTGTCACCGTCTGGAGCTGGTGAAGGACTGTCTTGGTATTCAGGACGATACTGTAATCACACCGTGCCATGTACAGAAACTTGTGAAAGACGGTTACCTGAAGCCTCTGCGGCAGCAGTATCCGGGCGTTCCGGTGAGCCTGCATGTGACCCACGATGGCTCTTTGTATCAGAGAACTGTGGCGTCGCTGCTGCAGCAGGAGCAGGATATTTCCTTCCTTCGTGAAGAGTGGTTCTGCCCTCAGCCGAAGCTGATTATATGCGGCGGCGGTCATGTTTCCAAAGAGGTGGCTGAGTTTGCCGCAGGACTGGACTTCTATGTAAAAGTGATTGACGATCGTCCGGAACTGGTTACTGCAGAGCGTTTTCCGGCTGCAGATGAACGAATCTGTGATTCTTTCGAGAACCTTCAGACATATCTGGAACCGGATGCTTATTACGTGGTAGTAACTCCAAACCATGCGGCGGATTATCAGTGTGTAAAAACGATTTTGCAGACACCGTACCGCTATCTGGGCATGATCGGAAGTCGGAAAAAAGTTGAGAAGACACGGCAGCTGCTGGCGGAAGACGGATTTACAGAAGCGCAGATCGATTCTGTATATGCACCAATCGGACTGGCTATCGGTGCCGTAACACCGGCAGAAATTGCCATCAGTATTCTGGCTCAGATTATACAGGTAAAAAATACAAGCCATGCGGCATCTGCAGACACGCAGCTGCTGGAAGCGAAAGATTCAGGTGTACTCTGTATTATAACAGAAAAACATGGATCCGCACCGAGGGGTGCAGGAAGTATGATGCTTGTGAGTCCGGATCGGATTATCGGAAGCATCGGCGGAGGACGAGCGGAATATCTGGCCATTGAGCAGGCAAGAACTATGACGCTTCCTGAAATAAAAGTATACGATCTGGATGTCACCACAGACGATGATCCCGGAATGATCTGCGGCGGAACCATAAAGGTGATGTTTATACCGCTGAAGTAATGAATAATATGAAAAAGAAGAACCCCGAACACAGTACCGTGTCCGGGGTTTTTTTGTGTGAAAACCGGGAGTAATGAGAAAATGTGCCATACCCACAAAAAATGCAGAGCTAGTATTGACTTTTTGTGTGCGAGTGATAAAATATTAACAAATAAGGCGATGTGCCGGTCAAAGATACTGGGATGAACCATGAAACTGTCCGGGTTTCCGGCAGCGGACGGCAGCATCAGAATCCTGGCGTGAAAATCGAGATATAAATAGTTGAAGGAGAGGAAAAATGATGAACGGAAATGTGTGCAGCTGCAACTGTGCAGTGAATAGAGATGAAAAGTTCAAAGACCTCCGTCCGGTACTGGATGCATATGCTGGAGTGCCTGGAAGTCTTATCACTATACTTCAGAAAACGCAGGATATTTACGGGTATTTACCGGTAGATGCAATAAACTATATTTCCGATGTGACCGGTATTAAACCTGCGAAAATATATGGCGTTGCAACCTTTTATGCACAGTTCCGGCTGCAGCCTGTCGGTAAATATCTGATTATGCTCTGCCAGGGAACCGCGTGTCATGTAAACGGTTCCGAACTGATTGAAGAAGCAATCCATGAGTTTCTGGGCATAAAAGACGGTGAAACCACAGAAGATGGATTATTCACTCTGAATAATGTAGCCTGTCTGGGATGCTGTTCTCTGGCTCCTGTGATGATGATTCGAAGCAGTGAGGAAGATGAAACTTATGGAAATTTAACAAAGGATTCCGTAAAGCAGATCCTTGCGGAATTTAAAGGACGGACACAGGAGGTAGAGGCATGAAAGTTGTTGTAGGACAGGGAAGCTGCGGCATTGCTACCGGTGCGAAGAAAACCGCGGGCAGGTTTGAACAGTTAATCCGTGAAAATAATCTGGATGTAAAAGTCGACATTACAGGGTGCGTCGGAACCTGCTATCTGGAGCCGATTGTGGATATTTACAGTGATGACGGAAGTCAGACCAGATATGTGAAAGTGAAGCCGGAAGATGTGGAACATATTGTTGAAAGCCATCTGGTAAATGGTGTTGTATGTGAAGAACAGGCTATTTCAGAAGAGGACCGTCAGTTTGTCGAAAAGCAGCAGAGAGTAGTTTTAAGAAACTGCGGTGTAATCAATCCGGAAGATATCAATGAATATATCAGTGCGGAGGGATATAAGGCCATTGAGAAGGTGTTTCGGTCCATGTCTCCGGACGATGTAATTGAAGAAATCAAAATATCCGGCCTCAGGGGCCGCGGCGGTGCAGGCTTCCCTACCTGGTTCAAGTGGAATGCAGCCAAGTCCAGCCCGGGCAAGGATAAGTATCTGGTGTGTAATGCAGACGAAGGGGACCCGGGTGCTTTCATGGACCGATCTGTTCTGGAGGGCGATCCTCATTCTCTGATTGAAGGTATGATTATCGGTGGATACGCAATGGGAGCAAACGAAGGCGTCATTTACTGCCGTGCAGAATATCCGCTGGCAATTAAGCGTCTTGAAATTGCCATGGGACAGGCCAGAGAAAAAGGCTTCCTGGGAAAAAACATTCTCGACAGCGGATTCGATTTTGACATACGGATCAAAGCTGGTGCAGGTGCTTTTGTCTGCGGTGAGGAAACGGCACTCATCGCTTCACTGGAAGGTGAAAGAGGTATGCCGCGGCTGAAACCGCCTTTCCCTGCAGCAGAAGGTTACTGGCAGAAACCGACCAATATCAATAACGTAGAAACCTTTGCCAATGTGCCATGGATTATCTATAACGGCGGAGCTGCATTTGGAAGTCTTGGAACAGAACAGTCCAAAGGTACCAAGGTATTTGCACTGGCAGGCAAAATTAAAAAGGGTGGTCTGGTGGAAGTCCCTATGGGACTGACCCTTCGGGATGTCATCTTTGGTATCGGCGGCGGAATTAAAAATGACAAGCAGTTCAAAGCAGTCCAGATGGGAGGACCTTCCGGCGGCTGCATTCCTGCAAGTCTTATTGACACACCGGTTACATATGAAGATATTAATAAAACCGGTGCCATCGTCGGCTCCGGTGGTATGATCGTAATGGATGAAGACACCTGTATGGTGGATATGGCCAGATATTTCCTGAACTTTACCCGTGATGAGTCCTGCGGCAAGTGTAATTACTGCCGTATCGGAACGAAACGAATGCTGGAAATCCTTGAAAGAATTACCAATGGTGAAGGGAAGGATGGCGATATTGAACTTCTCGAAGAACTGGCTGTGAAGATTAAGGACGGATCTCTTTGCGGTCTTGGACAGACTGCTCCGAATCCGGTTCTAACTACCATAAAATACTTCAGAAATGAGTATGAAGATCACATTTACCATAAGCGCTGTACAGCAAAATCCTGTAAAGCACTCCTGACCTTTGACATTACAGACGCTTGCAGAGGCTGCACGCTCTGTGCGAAAAAGTGTCCGGTAGGTGCGATTACGGGAAGTGTAAAGTCTATGCATGTGATTGACCACGAAAAATGTATCAAGTGCGGCAAATGCATGGAATCCTGCAAGTTCAATGCAATCGAAAAAAAGTAAGTCGGAGGCATTAAAATGAAGAAATACAGACTTAACATCAACGGCAGAGAAGTCACCGGCGTTGCGGGACAGACTATTCTGGAAGTTGCCAGAGAAAACGATATCCATATTCCGACTCTCTGCTATGATGAGAGAACAAAAATTTATGGTTCCTGCGGACTCTGTATGTGCGAAGTGGAAGGAAATCCAAAACTCTGCAAAGCCTGCGCTACCGAGATTGCACCCGGCATGGTTGTAAGAACGAATACGGAGCGGGTTATAGAATCAAGAAAAACAAATCTTGAACTGCTTCTTTCCAATCATACCGGCGACTGCAGACCTCCTTGCGTTCTGGCCTGTCCTGCACAGACAGACTGCCAGGGATACGTGGGACTGATTGCCAACGGCAAGTATGAAGAAGCACTGGAACTGATTAAAGACCGAATTCCGCTGCCTGCTGCTATCGGCCGTGTATGTCCGCATCCATGTGAAACTGAATGCAGACGTGCTCTGGTGGAAGAACCTGTTTCCATCGCACAGCTGAAACGTTTCGCTGCCGACAGAGATCTGGCAGGGGACCGGTTTATTCCTGAATGTAAACCATCCACGAAAAAGACTGTAGCAATCATCGGCGGTGGTCCTATGGGTCTGTCTGCAGCTTATTTCCTGAGACGGATGGGACATGGGGTTACCATTTATGAGGCAATGCCGAAAGCCGGAGGTATGCTGCGCTACGGTATTCCTGAATACAGACTTCCGAAAGATGTTCTGGACGAAGAAATCGCTACAATCAAATCCATGGGTGTGGAAATCAAGACCAATATGAAGATTGGAACAGACATCCTGTTTGATGTTCTTTACAGAAATTATGATGCGGTTTTAATCGGTATTGGTGCCTGGGTATCTACCGGTGTGGGCTGTCCGGGTGAAGATGCGGAAGGTGTCATCGGAGGTATTGATTTCCTGCGCAGAGTTGTAAGAAACGAAACCATTCGCCTGGGTGAAAGAGTTGCTGTTGTAGGCGGCGGCAATACTGCTATGGATGCATGCAGAACTGCTGTACGTCTCGGTGCAAAAGAAGTCTATAATATTTACAGAAGAACGAAAGATGAAATGCCTGCAGACCATCTGGAAATCCTGGAAGCAGAAGAAGAAGGCGTTATCTTCAAAAATCTGACTAATCCGATTGAAGTCATTTCCGATGAAAACGGACATGTAAAAGAAGTTCTTCTGCAGGTTATGGAACTTGGTGAACCGGATGCTTCCGGCAGAAGAAAGCCGGTTCCAGTGGAAGGAAAGACAGAACTTCTGCCGGTTGATACCGTTATCCTGGCAATCGGCCAGGCGGTGGACTCCTCCCTGTTCCCAGGTGAAAAGACGAAGAAGAATGCAATCGCGTATAATCCGAATACATTTATGACAAGCATTCCGGGCGTTTTTGCCGGCGGAGACTGCGGTAACGACAAAATCTCCATTGCCATCGAGTCTATTGCGGATGCAAGAAAGGCTTCTGAAGTAATTGATGCGTATCTTCACGGAGAAATCATCCAAAAAAGAAAAGATTTTGTTGTGGAACGGCATGACCTTTCTGCAAGATCATTTGAAGAACGTGATAACATGTTCAGACAGGCGCTGTCACATCTGAGTGCAGAAGAAAGAAAAGATAACTTCACGGAAGTCATTCCGAATGCGTATACAGAAGAAGAGGCACGTGAAGAAGCCTCCAGATGTCTTGAATGCGGATGCCATGACTATTATGAATGTAAGTTAATCGATTTTGCGAGACAGTATCAGGTACAGCCTGCACGTTTTGCAGGTGAGAAAAACTGTATTGAGTTCGAAGACAATCATCCGTTTATTGTCAGAGACCCGAATAAGTGCATCCTCTGCGGTCTCTGCGTAAGAGTGTGCGATGAAGTTGTCGGCGTCGGTGCGTTGGGACTGATAAACAGAGGTTTTGACACAGTGGTGAAACCGAATATGGGTAAGCCTCTGGCTGAGTCCGGATGCATTTCCTGCGGTCAGTGTGTAAGTGTATGTCCGGTGGGAGCACTCCAGGAAAGAACCAGAATGGTGAAGGAAACACCTCTGAAGACAACTTCAACGAAAACCACATGTTCCTACTGTTCCGCCGGCTGCAGCCTGATTCTGGAATCCTACGGAGATATGCTGGTTAAGGCAAATCCGGATAAGGACGGTGCTGTAAATCAGGGACTGATTTGCGGCAAAGGCAAATGGGGCTTCGACGGTGCGGTAACCGGAGATAAGCTGAAGACACCGCTGATCCGAAAATCCGGAGTACTGCAGAATGATGATTACCATGAAGCACTGGTTCTGATTGCGAAGAAATGCCAGTCTGTCGCTGCAGCATATGGAAAGCAGGCCGTTGCAGTATCTGTTTCAGACCGATATACAAACGAAGAAGCCTATGCAATTAAGAAGATGGCGGATCTCATGGGCGCAAAACTTCTCTGTATGAACAACAGAGAATGCGGTCTCATGAAGGTTCTCGGACGTGGTGCTTCACCAAACACTATCGAAGAACTGTTTTCTACAGACCTGATTCTGACGGTCGGTTTTAAGCCGGAAGAATCCAGAGTGATTTCCATGAAGATCAGACAGGCAGAGGAAGCGGGGGCCAGAGTGCTTGCCATTGACAGCTGCGATAACAGCCTTGGTATTCTGAAGGAAATTGCAAAGGTCATCATTGACAGCGGCAGGGGTAAAGACACCGCAGGATATGAAAACTTTGCAGAGTCACTGAAGGATGTAGCCGTATCCGATCAGGCAAAGGTTATTGCTGATGCATATCTGGGCGCAAAAAAGGCAATGATCGTTTACCAGCAAAATATCCTGACTACAGACGCTGCTGTTCTGATTGCGGACATCGCACTGCTTTCCGGACATATCGGAAAGCCTAGAGACGGCATCTTACAGATCAGGGCAAAGAATAATTCCCAGGGTCTGCTGGATATGGGAATCCGAGATGGCGTGGAAGCGCTGGAAGGAGTAAGAGCTCTGCTTGTATTTGGTGAAAATGCAGATATTAATACAGATGGACTGGACTTCCTCGCAGTGTGTGATACACATCTGACTGCACTGGCGGAAAAAGCCGATGTAGTTCTGCCGGGTACCGGTTTCGCATCTGTGGATGGTACTTATATCAATACAGAACGCAGACTGCTTCCGGTTAAGGCGGCGATAAAGGAAGAACCGGCACTGAACAACTGGCAGACCGCTGCGAAAATTGCACATATTTTCGAAGAAGAATACGACTGGAAGAATACACAGGATATCGCTTATGAAATGTCCTGCAATGTGGAATTCTACAGAAAGTCTGTGCTGAATGAATGTTCCGGAGGCGTTCTGGTACCGAAAGCATCTGCCGCGCTTGTGGCTGTGGATGACGGAAAGCTGGAAAATCCGCTTCCATGTACAGACAGCCTGATGCAGGCAATCAGTGAAAAACTGCCTGTACCGGCAAATCCAACTGAATAGCAATAGAAAAAAATAAAACAACACCCAATCCGATCGGGTGTTGTTTTTTATGTAATGGCAGCGTTCCATTTGTATTCAGTAAATAAAAAAATAACCTGCCCAACTGGACAGGTTATTTTTAATGGCGGAGGACATGGGACTCGAACATGGCCATGGACCGAAAATGTTGAAATTCAGCCATTTTACTTTTTTAAATCTGGTGTAATCAGAAGAAGTGTAATCACACGAAAAATTCGATTTGTTTTAATATAGATTATACATGCTAACTTGCAGGAGATCAAATATGGTCTCCTGTTTTTATTTTAGAAGAAAGGATACAATGCATGATATTTGATTATTTCTATCCGGATCAGGCGGAGCAGTTCGCATTCTTCCGAATACCTAAGATTTTGTTCAGAGACAAGCGGTTTAAGCACATCAGTACAGATGCCAAGGTACTTTACGGTCTCATGCTGGACAGAGTATCTCTTTCTGTTAGAAACAGATGGATTGATGATATGGAAAGAGTATACATCATTTTCACCTTAGAGGAATTTATGCAAGAACTTGATTGTGCAAATCAGAAGGCAACCAAGCTGATCAGTGAGCTGGAGGAAAAGGCCTATTTGATTGAACGTAAGAGGCAGGGGCAGGGAAAACCAGGTTCTACTGTAAACCAAACCTCATGCAGGCCAACACGTCCTTCGTCATACTGGACCCGAAAGGAGAGATTTTGCGGGACCTGGGGTATCTGCTGGAGGCAGAAGGATATGAAATCCGCGTGCTGGATCTGATAAACATGGAAAAGAGCCACTGCTATAATCCGTTTGTGTATCTGCAGACGGATAACGATGTACAGCGATTGGTGACCAACCTGTTCAAAAGCACCACACCAAAGGGCAGCCAAAGTAACGACCCGTTTTGGGATACTTCGGCCAGTATGCTTCTGATGGCACTGATGTTTTATCTGAAATATGAGGCTCCGGAGGAGGAGCAGAACTTCGCCATGGTGCTGGAACTGCTTCGTGCCGGTGATGTGAGCGAGGAGGACAGCGACCGGCCAAGTGATCTGGATAACCTGTTCTTCGATTTGGAGGAAAAGAAGCCAGGCCACATCGCCGTGAAATATTACCGGGATTACCGCAGCGGTTCTGCCAAGACCCTGAAATCCATTCAGATCACCTTGGCATCCAGATTGGAAAAATTCAATCTGGACAGTTTGGCGGGGCTGACCATGACAGATGAGCTGAATCTGCAGTCTCTTGGGGAGCGTAAAGTGGCACTATTTGCATTGATACCTGACAACGATACATCTTTCAATTTTCTGGTCAGCATACTTTACACACAACTCTTTCAGCAGCTGTTCTACATCGCAGACCATAAGTACGGCGGCAGCCTCCCGATGCACTGTCACTTCGTCATGGACGAGTTTGCCAATGTGTCGCTGCCGGATGACTTTGACAAAATCCTTTCTGTTATGCGTTCCCGAGAAGTTTCGGTGTCTATCATCCTGCAGAACCTGGCCCAGCTGAAGGCACTTTTTGAGAAGCAGTGGGAGTCCATTGTTGGGAACTGTGACAGTGTCCTGTATCTTGGAGGAAATGAACAGGGGACGCATAAGTATGTAAGTGAGCTGCTTGGGAAAGCCACCATTGATACCAATACCTATGGTAAGACCAGTGGCAGGAACGGAAGCTATTCGACCAATTACCAAAACAGTGGCCGCGAGCTGCTGTTACCTGATGAAGTACGGATGCTGGACAACAGAGATGCGCTTCTGTTTATTCGTGGTGAAAGACCGGTACGCCACAGAAAGTATGACATTATGAGGCATCCGAATCTGAAGAAGACAGCAGATGGCGGAAAAAACGTATACAGGCATGGACAGGTGAACCATGCAGTTGGAACAATCTATATTACGGAGGTTAGTAAAAATGAAGAAGAATGAACCTGATTTTATGAAGAAACCTGGATATCAGAGATATCTGCTGTATGCAGTGGCAGCTGTTATTCTGGCATTGTGCTGGCTGGAAGCAGCATTTGCAACTGGCGGTACCACAGATCCAATTGCGGTGGTAAATAACTTGTCTGATTTCATGTTCTCCCTGGTAAGAGCTGTGGGCATGATTATGATAGGACTTGGCATCGTGCAGGTTGGTCTCTCCCTGAAAGGCCATGACCCATCACAAAGAGCAAATGGGATACTGACGGTTGCTGGTGGGATTATCATTGCGTTTGCGAAGGAGATAATGAATACGATTGCGGGATAGACATTGGATGTGTAAAAGTGAACATTGTATTTTGAATGTTCACTTTCAACTAACTAAGAAAAACTCAAATATGAGTAATTAATATAGATGAAGCAATTTAGTTGAATGAGTGAATGAATGGAAATAT
>JAZNKW010000033.1:0-26870 GCA_045578745.1 Anaerovoracaceae bacterium | reverse complement strand
CGCCAAATATCACAGGACAGCTGCACATGGGACATGCTCTGGACCAGACACTGCAGGACGTTCTGACTAGATTCAAGAGACTGCAGGGCTACAGTGCACTGTGGCTGCCTGGATCTGACCACGCTTCCATCGCTACAGAGGTAAAAGTAGTTGAAAAACTGAGAAACGATGAAGGCCTGGAAAAAGAAGACCTGGGAAGAGAAGAATTCCTGAAGAGAGCATGGGCATGGAAAGAAGAATATGGTGGAAGAATCACAACTCAGTGCAGAAAACTGGGTGACTCCTGCGACTGGAGCAGAGAAAGATTCACAATGGACGAAGGATGCAACAAAGCAGTTAACCATTTCTTCGTAAGACTGTACGAAAAAGGATATATCTACAGAGGAAACCGTCTGATCAACTGGTGTCCTGAATGCGGAACTTCCCTGTCCGACGCAGAAGTAGAACACGAAGACAAGAACGGCAAGTACTGGTACTTCCGTTATGAAGCGGAAGATGGCGGTGAAGGCCTGGTAGTAGCTACTTCCAGACCGGAAACAATGTTCGGTGACGTAGCTATCGCTGTTCTCCCATCTGACGAAAGATATAAAGATCTGGTTGGCAAGAACGTTATCCTGCCGCTGGTTGGAAAAGCGATCCCGGTAATCGCTGACGAATATCCGGACCCTGAAAAAGGTACTGGTGCTGTTAAAATCACACCTGCTCATGACCCTAACGACTTTGAAGTTGGTCAGAGACACAACCTGGAAAACATCTGCTGTATCAACGATGACGCAACAATGAACGCACTGGCTGGAAAATACGAAGGTATGGACCGTTTCGAATGCCGTAAGGCATGGGTTGCTGACCTGGAAGAAGCAGGCTACCTGGTAAAGACTGAAGAAAAGGTAATCCCAGCAGGCGAATGCTACAGATGTCACACTGTTATTGAATCCATGCTGAGCGACCAGTGGTTCGTAGCAATGGAAGAACTGGCTAAGCCTGCTATCGAAGCAGCGAAGAAGGGTGACCTGACTCACGTTCCTGAAAGATTTGAAAAGACTTACCTGCGTTGGCTGGAAGAAATCAGAGACTGGTGTATTTCCCGTCAGCTGTGGTGGGGCCACAGAATCCCTGCATACTACTGCGATACCTGCGGTGAAGTTGTGGTTGATTACGATACACCGGCAGTATGTCCTAAGTGCGGCGGCACTCACTTCCACCAGGATGAAGACGTACTGGATACATGGTTCTCCTCTGCACTGTGGCCGTTCTCCACTCTGGGCTGGCCTGAAAAGACTCCGGATCTGGATTACTTCTACCCAACTGATGTACTGGTTACCGGTTATGACATCATCTTCTTCTGGGTAGTAAGAATGGTATTCTCCGGTCTGGAATCTATGAACGAAGTTCCATTCCATCACGTATATATCCACGGTCTGGTTCGTGACGCAGAAGGCCGCAAGATGTCCAAGTCACTGGGCAACGGTATTGACCCTCTGGAAGTTATCGAACAGTACGGTGCAGACGCTCTCCGTTTCATGCTGTCCACCGGTATCACTCCAGGCAACGACATGAGATTTAAGTACGACAGACTGGAATCCTGCAGAAACTTTGCAAACAAGCTGTGGAATGCGTCCAGATTCGTAATTATGAACCTGCAGGACGAAGAAGGCAACTTCAAGGAAATGGCAAAGTGCTGCGCAGACTGCTGCGGTAAGGCATGCGGCGATGTTTCCAACTTCAGCAACATTGCACTGAAGGATGAAGACAAGTGGATGATCAGCCGTGTAAACGATGCAGTAGAATACGTAACTTCCGCTCTGGAAAAGTACGATCTGGCACTGGCTGGTGACAGAATCTACAACCTGATTTGGAACGAATACTGCGACTGGTACATCGAACTGGTTAAGGCTCGTCTGTGGGGCGAAGATGAAGAAGACAAGAAGGTTGTAAGATTTACTCTGGTAATGTGTCTGAAGAATATGCTGAAGATGCTGCATCCATTCATGCCGTTCATTACAGAAGAAATCTGGTCCTACCTGCCTCATGGCGAAGAACAGGCTGAAAATCCAAACAATTACCTGATTAAGTCCGTATGGCCGAAGGCAAGCGTTGGCTGCCACTTCCCTGCAGAAGAAGCTAAGCTGGAAATGGCTATGGAAGCAATCAGAGCAATCAGAAACATCCGTGCTGAAGCAGATGCAGCACCTTCCAAGAAGCTGAGAGCAATCATTCTGGCAGAAGGTGAAAAGGCAGCAACCATGAAGGCTGGTGCAAGATATCTGCAGAGCATTGCGAATATCACTGAAATTACCTTCACTGAAAACAAAGCTGACATCCCTGAAGAAGTTATGTCTGCAGTGATCGACGGTGCAGAAATCTACGTTCCGCTGGATGACCTGGTAGACTACAAGGCTGAACTGGAACGTCTGACCAAGGAAAAGAAGAAGCTGGAAGGCGAAGTGGAAAGAGTTGTGAAGAAGCTGTCAAACCCTGGCTTCGTAGGCAAGGCACCAGAAAAGGTAATCAACGAAGAAAAAGAAAAGCAGGTTAAGTATGAAGAAATGCTGGCTAAGGTTACAGCACGTCTGGAACTGGTAGCTAAGAAGGTTAACGCATAATGAGCGGCGTATCTTCTGCTGGCGATGCAGTCAGCAAAATCCATGCTTTTGAGAAATTTGGCAGTATCCTGGGGCTGGAACGCATGACCATCCTCATGGAGCTGCTGGGAAACCCACAGGATGACCTTAAGGTCATCCACGTGGCCGGTACCAACGGAAAGGGATCCATCTGCCGATATCTGTACTGTGCTCTGCAGGCGGCTGGTTACAAAACCGGTCTCTACATCTCTCCGTTTATTGAAGTATTCAATGAGCGGATTGAAGCGGGCGGTGCGTATATCAGCGATGAAGACCTGGCAAAATATACAGACCGGGTGCTGGAGCAGGTCAAGGTTATGACTGATGCCGGACACCAGTCCCCAACGGAATTCGAAGTAATTACTGCCGTAGCCTTCCTGTATTACAAGGAGGTGGGCTGTGACTTCGTGGTTCTGGAAGTAGGCCTTGGCGGCCGCGGTGATTCCACCAATATCGTGAAGAACCCGCTGGCAACTGTGATTGCCTCTATTTCCTTCGACCATACGGACCGTCTTGGAAACACTATCGAAGAGATTGCTGCAGAAAAGGCAGGCATCATCAAGGCAGGCTGCCCTGTGATTACCAGCTGTGAAGACGAGGCAGCTCTGGGTGTCATCCGTGCAAAGGCAGAAGAACTGGGATGCATGTATCTGGAAACCAGGGATATGCGTCACAATGTGAGAGCAGAATCCCTGACAGGATATATGCTGGATGTTTTTGTCGGACGTGACCGTCCGGACGGAAGCTTCCATACCGATGCTTTCGGAAATCTGGAACTGTCCATGACCGGTCAGCATCAGATTAAAAATGTGAAGGCGGCTCTGGCAGCATTATGTGTTCTGGAAGACAGAGGACATATCACCATGCCGACCGATGCATTTTATGACGGTATTGAAGCTGCCAAGCAGCCGGGCCGTCTGGAAGTGATGAAGAAGGGAAGTGCTGTCACTGGAAATTCCGAAGACGGCCTGACTGTCATCATTGACGGTGCACATAATGACGACGGTGCGCGTGCACTGACGGCGGCAATGGATCAGTTCTGCAGCGGAAAGCATGTACTTATGGGAACCGGAATTCTGGCCGATAAGGACGTAGACGCTGTACTGGGACATTTTGCAAAGATTACAAAAGACTTCGTACTGACAGAACCGGACAATCCGCGTAAGATGGATGCTGCAGAAGCTGCACATCACATCGAAAAGCAGGGCGGCCGTGCTCTGATTATCGAAGCTGACATAGAAACTGCCGTGAAAGCGGCACTGGAAAAGGCTGAGGCAGAAAACTATGATGTTCTGCTGTTCGCCGGATCTCTGTACTTAATCGGAGCGGTAAGGGGTATCCTGCGCCGGACTCTGAATCAGTAGAGAAAACACACTGGAGGTAATGTATCATGCTGATGGCAAGATTGGAAAGTACAAAAGAATATGAACGTATTATCGAATTTGCAGCTGCACAGGGTCTGGAATATGATCCAGAGGAAACTCAGGATTTCTCTGATATTGTAGGTGCCTGGAAGCTTACTCAGCCGGGGGATATTATCATCGGAACCATTATGCTGGGCTATGAGGAAGGCCACTATGTTCTCCATGCTGTAGCAGTGGAACCGCTGTTCCGTAAGTTCGGCCTTGGAAAAATTCTGGTGAAAAAGGCCATGGAAAAAGCTCGTGAGCTGGGCGGTGATGAAGTGGTTCTCATCGGCCGTGCACCTGAGTTCTACAGCAAGCTTGGTTTCACTGAAATCAAGCCGGAAGACTCTCCTCTGGAATTTGAATGTCTGTCCTGTCCGCAGTATCAGGTGAACTGCCATCCGCAGATTATGAGACATGAAATCCCTGCAGAGGGACCGGTGCTGTAAGATGAAGACGGCATTGAATCTTGGATATGGCAGCGTCCATGGCTTTTACTGGATGAGCTATGGTGCCATCTGCAGTTTTGCTTCGCTGTTCCTGCTGACCTGCGGCTACTCCAATACGGACATTGGGATTATCGTTGCTGTCTGCAATGTAGCGGCTGTATTTCTTCAGCCTTTGATGGCTGATATTGCAGACCGTTCCAAGCGGTTCAGCCTGGTCAGCGTATCGTCCATTGCCACAGTGATTCTGATGGTACTGTGCCTGGGAACATTTGTACTGCAGCAGAAAAGTGCAGCACTGACAGTGATTTTTATCCTGCTCATGGGCGGAAACATTTCTCTGCAGCCTCTGTTTAATTCCCTCTGCTTCAAACTGCAGGAATGCGGGATTCCGATTAATTTCGGTGTGGGCAGAAGTATCGGTTCTCTGGCTTATTCCATACTGGTTATGTTCCTGGGAACTCTGGCAGAAGAAAAGGGTATTTTCGTACTGTCTCTGACAGCGGAAATTACCATGGCTTTCACACTTGTCAGTCTGGCTCTGGTTACCTGGCAGTTCCGCAAGGCAAGTGCAGCCGCGGGAACAACCAAAAACGCAAGTGCTGAAGTTCTGGCGGATGGGGATGCTGAAGCAGAAGAAATCAACCTGATTCAGTTCGTGAAGCGGAACAAAATCTTCATGGTTCTGATGATTGGCGTGTTGGGTATTTATTTCAGCAATGGTGTTCTGAATACCTTCATGCTGCAGGTCATTCAGCCGCTGGGCGGTACTGCGGAGGACATGGGACAGATTTTCTCCATCATGGCTTTTCTGGAAATTCCGACCATGATGTTCTTCGAACAGATTAACCGGAAGTTCTCATGCCAGACACTGATGAAGGTGGCGGGAATCGGTTATGTAGCGAAGACTGCAATCATCTGGAGAGCATCTTCTGTACATATGGTTCTGGCTGCACAGTTTATTCAGCCATTTGCCTTTGCACTGCTGCTGCCTGCTGTTGTAAAACTGATTGGCGTTTCCATGAGCAAAGGGGAAGCGGTAAAGGGGCAGGCACTGTTTACTACAGTTACTACTGTTGCATATATCGTCTGCAGCCTGGTGGGCGGTGTGATTCTGGACCAGTGGGGTGCCGGAATTCTCATGACCATTGCTACCGTATTTACAGCAATTGGAGCAGTTGTGATTCTGCTGGTTGTAGATAAAATCAAATCATAAAATCATTCTCCCGGAGAACGGTGAAAACACTGTATCCGGGAGTTTTTCTTTTGGAATACTTTTTCTGCTGTTTAATAGAATGTAAAGACACTTAAAACACAGGAGGAAAGTATGGAAAGCAATATTGCGGAACTTTGCGGAACAGTGAATTCGGAACTCAGGTTCAGTCACAAAACCTACGGTGAGGTGTTTTACACCTTTGTACTGGGGGTTGAGCGGAAAAGCGGTTATGTGGACGAAATCAATATAATGGTATCTGAACGGCTGATTTATGATAATCCTCCTCTGCCGGAGCAGTTTCTGGAAGTACGGGGGCAGGTGCGGACTTATAACGAAGTGCAGGATGGGAGAAACAAGCTGAATGTGGTTGTTTTTGCGAGGGAAATCTATCTCTGTGAAGATTATGGGTATTATGAAAATTATATTTATCTGGAAGGTTTTCTCTGCAAACCTCCTGTGAAGCGGACTTCTCCGCTGGGACGGGACATCTGTGATATGATGGTGGCTGTGAACAGGATGTATAATAAGTCGGACTACATACCGTGTATCGCCTGGGGACGGAATGCAGGTTATGCTCAGCAGCTGGATGTAGGAACCAAACTGATGATGGAAGGGCGTATGCAGAGCCGGGAATATAAAAAGAAGCTGGAGGACGGAACTACGGAGGCTCGCCGGGCTTTTGAGGTTTCTGTACTGAAGCTGGAAGAAATCTGAAAACACTTAAAAAAGTGGAACCATGATGCTGAATCATGGTTCTTTTTTGATTGCCATGTGGTAAATAAAGTGCTAAAATATAGAGGTGTGAATTATTCTGAAATGAAGAAGGAGAAAGTGTATGTTTGATTTACTGATAATCAATGGAATCTGTCCGGATTTAAAAAAGGGTGAAATGATCCGTACAGATATCGGTATTCTTGAAGGGAAAATTACTTTCATCGGACAGGCTGATGATGAATTAAAATCCACTGCAGTTCGCATGATTGATGCAGCAGGCAAAGTGGTTTCTCCCGGCTTTATCGATATTCATATGCATGAAGAAAATTTTGCAAAAGAAGGAAATCATTACGTTATTTCTGAAAAAATGCTGGAGATGGGTGTAACTACCGGAGTGGCCGGTCAGTGCGGAAACCCCCGGCAGACCCTGAAGGAATTCAAGGATGTTTTGAAAGAAAACGGCGGAAGTCCGATAAACTACCTGATGCTCACAGGATACAATACATACCGCGTGAAGCATGGTGTAGGACGTTATGATCAGCCTACGGAAGAACAGAAAAAGCTCATTCACGAAGATCTGAAAAAGGACATGGAAGAAGGGGCCTATGGCCTGTCTTTCGGGATTGAATATGATCCTGGAATGACTCTGGATGAAATGCTGGAAGCGGTTCATGCTTCCTGTTACAGTCCGGACCAGATGGTTACAGCTCATTTCCGTGATGATGGGCCTCGGGCTGTGGCAGCAGTGAATGAAATGATTCAGATTTCTGATAACATTCAGCAGAAGTTCCAGATTTCTCACCTGAGCAGCTGTGCCGCAGTAGGTGTTATGGATGAGTGTCTCTCTATTATTAATGAAGCCATGGAAAGAAATCCGAAGCTGGATTATGACACCTATCCGTATCATGCATTTTCCACCAGAGTTGGCTCTGCAGTGTTCGATGATGGATGCTTTGAGAAATGGGGCAAGGATTACAGCGACATTCTGCTGACCAATGATCCATATAAGAATGTGTTCTGCACCGAAGAAATCTTTAAGGATGCAAGACAGAACCATCCGCAGATGTTCTGTGTGGCCTTTGTTATGAACGAGCCTGAAATTGAGGCCGCAATCGTGAATAAAAAGGGTATGATTGCCAGTGACGGTGTTCTGCAGAATGGAAGCGGACATCCACGTGCCGCAGGAACCTTCCCAAGAGTTTTGGGCAGATACGTCCGTGAAAAGGGTTCCATCTCCATGTACGATGCTTTAAGAAAAATGACCGTTCTTCCGGCAGACCGCATGGGGCTGACAAACAAAGGACGTCTGGAAGAAGGCTGTGATGCAGATATTACAATCTTCAATCCTGAAACTGTCTGCGACCAGGAAGACTTCCTGGAGCTGAAGAAGCCTGTGGGCATCGATTACGTGATTATGGACGGTGAAATTGTTTTAAAAGACGGAGATATTGTGAATGGACGCAGAGGACGTTTCATTCCGTTTCGATAAATTAATTTACAGGATATCAACTTTTAATCAGAAAGGAATTTTAGTTATGTACGATCTCTTAATTTTAAATGGTATTTATCCTGATTTCGCAGCAGGCGAAATGGTAAAGAAGAATATCGGCGTAAGCGAAGGCAAAATTGCTTATATCGGAGATGAACAGCCTGAAGCATCCCGCGTAATCGATGCAGAAGGAAAGGTTGTTTCCCCTGGTTTCATCGATATTCACATGCATGAAGAAAACTTCGGCGTGGACGGTGAAGAATATATTATTTCCAACATGATGCTGGAAATGGGTGTAACTACAGCAGTTGGCGGCAACTGCGGCAACTCCAGACAGCCTCTGAAGGAATTCAAGCGTGTCCTCAAGGAAAAGGGCGGTGCGCCGGTTAACTATATCATGCTGGCAGGCTACAACTCCTGCAGAGTACGCCATGGATACGGCAAGTATGACACTGTAAGCCCTGAGCAGCAGATTCCGCTGCTGGAAGATCTGAAGGCTGATATGGCTGAAGGTGCTTACGGTATTTCCTTCGGTATCGAATATGACCCTGCGATCACTTTCGAAGAAATGATCAATGCAATCAAAATCTCTGACGACCCGCATCATATCGTAACCGCTCACTACAGAGACGACAGCAAGGGCTCTATCGATGCAGTAAATGAAATGATCAGAATTTCTGAAAGCATTCCGCAGAAGTTCCAGATTTCTCATCTTTCCAGCTGCTCTGCGATGGGCACCATGGATGTATGCCTGAAGCTGATCGATGAAGCTATGGAAAGAAACCCTAAGCTGGATTATGACACATACCCATATGCAGCATTCTCCACCAGAATCGGTTCTGCAGTATTCGATGACGGCTGTTTCGAAAGCTGGGGCAAGACTTACGAAGACATTCTGCTGACTTCCGAACCTTACAGAAACGTTCGCTGCACCAAGGAAATCTTCGAAGATGCAAGAGCAAACTATCCAACCATGCTGGCGGTTGCATTCGTAATGAATGAAGATGAAATCCGCGATGCAGTTGTTCACCATAACGGCATGGTTGCAAGTGACGCACTGCTGAACGGCGGCAAGGGCCACCCTAGAGCTGCAGGTACTTTCCCAAGAGTACTCGGTAAGTACGTGAGAGAAGAAAAGGCAATTTCCCTGATTGATGCACTGAGCAAGATGACCATTCGTCCTGCAGACAGACTGGAACTTTCTGCAAAGGGCAGAATTGAAATCGGCTGTGATGCGGATATTACCATTTTCGACCCTGAAACCATCATTGATGGCGCAACCTTCTCTGAGCTGAAGAAGCCGGAAGGCATCGAATATGTATTTATCGGCGGTCAGGAAGCATTAAGAGACGGCGATATTGTAAATGGCAGACTGGGCAGATTCATGTCCTACTTCGACAGATAAACAATATTAATCAAGGTTATACAAGCAATTGTTATAATAATTTTTATCACTTTATTTAAGGAGGTCTATTAAAATGGACAAGAAAAAGAAGAAGGGCTTTGGTGTCCCTCACACTTACGTTCTGATCCTCTGTGTAATCGTCGCAGTAATGGTTATGACTTATGTCGTTCCTGCTGGTGCATATGACAGAGTAACAGATCCTAACACAGGAAAGAGCGTTCCTGACGTTGAATCCTTCCACTTCGTGGAAAACACCCCTGTAAATCCTTGGGCAATGGTACAGGCTATTCCTAAGGGTATGACTCAGGCGGCAGGTATTGCATTCTTCGTATTCCTGATCGGCGGTGCATTCGCAATGATCAAGGCTACCGGTGCTATTGACGGCGGCGTAGTAAGATTCATCAGCCTGATGAAGAAGAGAGAAACGCTGGTTATTCCTGCTGTAATGTTCCTGTTCTCCGTATTAGGTTTCTCCATCGGTGCGGCTGAAGAACTGATTGTATTCATTCCTATCGCATGTATGATTTCCAGAGGTTTCGGCTGGGACGATATCGTAGGTGTAGCAATGGTATCCACTGGTGCTTGTGCTGGTTTCGCAGGCGGTATGCTGAATCCGTTCACAACCGGTATCGGCCAGGGCATTGCTGAACTGCCTCTGTACTCCGGTGCAGGTTTAAGAACTATCGGTTATGTATTCTTCCTGGCAATCGCTGTTGCGTATGTTATGAACTATGCAAAGAAGGTTAAGGCTGATCCTAAGAACAGCTTACTGTACGGTATGGAAAGACCTGACCTGGACGTTAAGTCTATCGAAGAAACACCTTTCACTACCAGACACAAGCTGGTTCTGGTTGCTTTCGCAATCGGTCTGATCGTAATGGTATGGGGCGTAATGACTTATGGCTGGTACACTACTGAGCTGGGTGCTCTCTTCCTGATTATTGGTGTTGTAGCTGCTCTGATTGGTGGACTCAACTCTAAGGACGCAGCTAACGCATTCGTAGCTGGTGCTAAGGATATCGTATTCGGTGCTCTGGTAATCGGTCTGGCTCGTGCTATTCTGGTTATCTTAACTGAAGGTCAGATTCTGGACTCCATCGTATACTATGCTTCCGGTGCTCTGGAAGTACTGCCTAACGCTGTTACATCCGTAGGTATCTTCTGGGTTAACGCAATCATCAACTTCTTCATCCCATCCGGTTCCGGTCAGATTTCCACCATGGTTCCTATCATGGCTCCTTTAGCAGACATCCTGGGTATCACCAGACAGACTGCTGTACTGGCTGTAACTTATGGTGACGCGTTCACTAACCAGATCGTTCCTACTTCCGGCGCTCTGCTGGGTGCTCTGGGTATCGTAAACGTACCTTATGAAAAGTGGCTGAAGTACAACTGGAAGATGGTTGCTCTGTGGATTGTTATGGGTTCCATCATGCTGGTTGTTGCATCTGCTATCAACTACGGTCCATTCTAATTTACAGAGAGGATTGAGGATTTATGAGTAGTTTAAAAGAACTGGTTCAAAGCAGAAATGATGAAATCCTCGAAGTCTATAACGAACTTCACGCAATTCCTGAACTTTCCACCAAGGAATTTAAAACGTCCCGTTTTTTAAAGGAATACCTGGAAAAATACGGTTTTGAAGTAACTTCCGGAATTGCAGGTACAGGTCTGGTAACCTACATAGACAGTGGGGTGGAAGGCCCTGTACTTGGAGTCAGGGTTGATATTGATGCCGTAGAACATCTTATCGATGGCGAAATTCAGATGGTTCATTCCTGCGGACATGATGCACACACAACCATGGGATTATTTTCCGGTATCGTGGCTAAAGAAGCAGGGCTTGTTAAGAAAGGTTCTCTGAAGCTGATTTTCCAGCCTTCTGAAGAACATGAGGAAACAAGCGGTGCGAGAGCCATGGTCAGTGAAGGCGTCATAGATGATGTGGACATGCTGATTGGGATTCATCTGAGACCTCAGAGCGAACTTCGCCTGGGTCAGGCAATCCCCGGTATGAGACACAGCGCACTGAACACCATTCTGGCGGAAATCATAGGAAAGGGAACCCATGCGGGCAGACCGCATCAGGGAAAAAACCCAATTGATGCCATTGCTGCAGTCATTAATGCAGTCAATGCAATCTGGGTTGATCCATCTATTCCATGGTCCATTAAGTTCACGTCTGTTCATGCAGATGGTCTGAACAATTCCTCAGTTCCGGGTACCGGCAAAGTCGGTATGGACCTGCGTGCGAATACCAATGAGGTCATGGATGAGCTGATTGAAAAGGCGAAGATGGCAATCACTGCAGGCGCTGCAACTGTAGGCTGCGAAGCGAAGATTGAGGTGATTCCTGGTCTTCCGGCAGGTATCATTGACGATAACATGGCAAAGATTGCTTCCGAAGCAATTACGGAAGTTCTCGGCCCTGAAGGCACCATGACTGTCAGAGATACTCCGGGCGGCGATGACTTTACCATCTATCCGTTTACAAAGAGGGAACTGAAGGCTACTTTCCTGGGACTGGGCTGTGACCTGACACCGGGACTTCATGACCCTGCCATGAATTTCGATAAGAAGGCACTGGTCAATGGTGTAAGCATTATTTCCACCATGATTCAGAAAATACTCGGCTAAATTCATATTCTTTAAAATAACAGAAGCCCCGGCTGAAATAAGCCGGGGCTTCTTGTTTTATATTATATTACAGTTCAAACTTTTGGAATTCTTTCAGAAAACCGCCTACGAAATCAGCAGCTGCATCCAGAGCAGCCTGCCCCAGTTCCGCATTGGAATCTTTCGGATCAAATGGTCCAAACCAGCCGCTTGGTCCAAGTTCTCTGGAATCACGGCAAAGACGGATGGTCGCGCCGCGGTAAGATACACTTTGCAGATAGGAGGCGGTGACTTCATCTGTTGGATTTTGCGGGTTAAGTGGCTGACACTGCTCCAGTTTTACGGATTCAGGACAGATTGCCATCATCACGGAAGTTTCCAGAATATCACCATGGCCACCGCGGAACCGATCATCCAGCTGAGCCACAGCACTCCACCAGTCGATACAGGCGAGGACTCCGCCAGCATGATACACTTGCATGGAAGCACGGTCAATAGAAGGATTATTGCCGCCGTGGCCGTTTATCACCAGAAATCTGCGTACACCCTGTTTCATGAGGGAGCTGGTAATTCCGTGAAGAACCAGGTACAGTCCTTCATAACCGATATCGATGCTGCCAGCAAAACTCAGATGGGTAGAACATACGCCGTACGGAACTGTCGGTGCTACGATGATATTTTCCATATCTGCAATCTGATCACAGATCCAGGACGGAGCCATAAAATCTGTTCCAAGGGCACTGTGAGTGCCATGTACTTCCGTGCTGCCTACAGGGATTACAACGATAGGATCTTTTTCAAACGCCAGGCGGGCGTCGGTTGTGGTCATTTTTGCCAGATACATGGTAAACTATCCTCCTGATTATTGGTTTCTGATATTACAATAGCATTAGGAGAAATGTTTTTCAACAATTTCTTGAATCATATAGATGAGAGTGCTATAATGAATACAATTATTTTTTAGATGATCTGGAGGATAGAATCATGTTTGATATTAACGGAAAAGACAGCAATACCTACAATGTAGAGAATTTTGAATTCATTAAGAAGACCTCTCCGATTGTAGGCGGACTGATTGAAAAAGAGTACAACCGTCAGAAGAATAACGTAGAATTAATCGCTTCTGAAAACTACTGCTCTGAGGCAGTTCTGGCAGCCTGCGGCAGCTGTCTGTCCTGGAAATATGCGGAAGGTTATCCTTATGTGAGAACTTCCGGAAATACCAGCCGTTACTATGGCGGTACCGAGTTTGTAGATGAACTGGAAGAATACTGCTGCGACCAGTGGAGAAAGGTATTCAACACTGACTACCACGTAAATGTGCAGCCTCACAGCGGTTCTCAGGCAAACTTTGCTGCGTACAAGGCGATTCTGAATCCTGGAGATACAATTCTGTCCCTGACTCTGGACAACGGCGGTCATCTGACCCATGGTTCTTCCGTAAACTTCAGCGGCAAGCTGTATAACATGGTGTTCTATGATGTAGATGAAAAGGGTTACATCGACATGGCAGACGTTAGAAAGAAAGCTCTGGCATGCCGTCCTAAGATGATTCTGACCGGTGCATCCGCATACTCCAGAACCATCGACTTCGCTGCATTCGGTGAAATTGCAAGAGAAGTGGGCGCTTACTTCGTAGTAGATATGGCTCATATTGCAGGTCTGGTTGCCGGAGGTGCACATCCATCTCCATTCGGTCATGCTGACATTATTACCACCACTACGCACAAGACTCTGAGAGGCCCAAGAGGCGGTCTGATTTTTGCCCGTCAGGAACTGGCAAAGAAGATTGACAGCGCTGTATTCCCTTATGCACAGGGCGGTCCGCTGGAACACATAATCGCAGGTAAGGCTGTCTGCGCAGAAGAAGCACAGACTCCGGAATATAAGGAATATGTACATCAGGTAGTTGCAAACTGTAAGGCACTGTCTGATGAATTCATCAAGCTGGGTTACAAGGTTGTAACAGGAGGCACCGATAATCATCTGATTCTGCTGGATCTGTCCGATGAGCCATTCAGCGGCAGAGTGCTGCCGGAACGCTGCGATGAAATCGGTATCACCCTGAATAAGAACTGCGTACCTTGCGAAAAGAGAACTCCGAAGGAAACTTCCGGTGTAAGAATCGGTACTGCACCGATGAGCACCAGAGGATATAAGGAAGAAGACTTCGTGAAGGTTGTTCACAGAATTGATGAACTGATTCAGGTTCTGAGAGAAGAATATAAAGAAGTTTAATACGATTGAACTATGATGAAGCTCGGGCCTTATGGCCCGGGCTGTATTATATATGTGGTGTAAAGATTCCGTAAAAATGTAAAAAAACAAGTTACCGCAGCTTTCTTTCAGGGTACAATAAGAAATAAGCTGTATTCTGAAAAAGGGAAGGAGGCGGTAAATTGAACAGAAATTTGTTAAAGGACAAGATGCAGGAAGCAATCTCATCCGTATTACCAATTACACTCATCGTTCTGGTGCTGTGTTTTACCATCACCCCCATACCAAACAGCATGCTTGTAGCGTTTGTGTTTGGGGCAGTGATGCTAACTGTAGGAATGGCATTTTTTACCCTTGGTGCAGATACTGCAATGACACCAATTGGAAATAAGGTGGGGAGCTGTATCACCAAATCCCGGAATGTGTGGATTATAGTATTTGTCAGCTTTTTGCTGGGGGTAATTATTACGATTTCGGAACCGGATCTGCAGGTTCTGGCAAACCAGGTTCCCAGCATATCCAATCCTGTAATTATTGGTGCTGTAGCGTTGGGGGTCGGGATTTTTCTGGTTATTGCCATGCTGCGTATTCTTTTCGGGGTCAGTCTTTCATGGCTTCTGATGGGCTTTTATGTTTTGATTTTCGGATTGGCACAGCTGGTGCCACAGGATTTCTGGGCAGTTGCTTTTGACTCAGGGGGTGTAACCACGGGTCCCATGACAGTTCCGTTTATCATGGCACTGGGTGTAGGTGTGTCCTCGATTCGAAGTGACCGCCACGCGGGAGACGACAGTTTCGGTCTGGTTGCACTCTGTTCTATTGGGCCGATTCTTGCGGTACTGATTCTCGGACTGCTCTATCCAGCAGAGGGAACCTATACTCCGGTTGAAATCCCGCACACCGAGACTTCTCAGGACAGTCTGATGCTGTTCCTGGAGGCGCTGCCGGATTATATTCACGAAGTTGCCGTGGCACTGGCTCCCATCATAGCATTTTTCTTTCTGTTTCAAATATTTGTAATTAAACTGTCAAAACGTGCACTGCTCAGAATCTGTGCCGGACTGGGTTATACCTACGCAGGACTGGTACTGTTTCTTACCGGTGTCAATGTTGGATTTATGCCGATTGGTAATTTTATCGGCAAAATGATTGGGGAAACACCATATAACTGGATTCTGATACCGCTTGCCATGCTGATTGGATACTTTATCGTTCAGGCAGAACCTGCTGTACATGTTTTGAACCGGCAGGTTGAGCAGATAACAGCCGGATCCATACCGGGAAAAGCCATGCAGCTTTCTCTTTCTGCAGGAGTCGCAGTTTCTCTTGCGTTGGCCATGATTCGCGTTATCACAGGCATCTCTGTCATGTGGTTTCTGATTCCGGGTTATGTTCTTGCACTGGGTCTGACGTTTGTTGTTCCCAAAATATTCACAGCCATTGCTTTCGACTCCGGCGGGGTTGCCTCAGGCCCAATGACAGCAACGTTCCTGCTGCCTTTCGCAATGGGGGCCTGCGAAGCTGCCGGTGGACTTGACCGGATTGTGACGGATGCGTTTGGCGTAGTTGCCATGGTTGCCATGACACCGCTGATTACAATTCAGATTCTGGGTGTAGTATATAAGCTGAAGAAACAGCGGGATGACGAAATACGTGCACAGTTTGCACGGGCAATCAGCAATTTCACCGATAATGATATTATAGAACTGTAAGGAGGAGAATCATGGAAAGTTTATATCTTGTTATGGCCGTTACGGACCGTGAAAGAGACGAACAGTTCATAACTCTCTTTCAGGAAAACAATGTTTCTCTGCTGCATGTGGCTCTGGGAGAGGGAACTGCTCCGCCGGAGGTACTGGATTATCTGTATTTGAATCCAAGTCAGAAAGCAGTTATTTTCGGGGTTGTAACCGGCGCCGGACTTCCGGCTTTGCTGCGGGGATTCAAACGGAAACTGTTTATTGATATACCGGGTAATGGTATCGTTACAGCAGTTCCGCTGAATTCAATCGGCGGCAGACGCAGTCTTGAATATCTTATGGAAGGGCAGGCTATGGACCTGTCAGCAGACCATGATAAGGAGGAAAAGGAGCGAACTATGGCAATACATACTGAACATGAACTGATTTTCGTCATAGCCAATGAGGGATATACCGATAAAATTATGGATGCAGCAAGGGAAGCAGGTGCCGGCGGAGGTACAGTAATCAAAGCCAGGGGAACCGGAAGCGAACACAGTCAGAAATTTTTTGGCTTTTCCATTGCAGATGAAAAGGAAATTCACATGATTGTAACTCCGTCTCAGGGACGCAATCATATTATGAAATCCATTATGGAACAAGCGGGACTGGATTCCAAAGCACAGTCCATTGTATTTTCTCTTCCGGTAAGTCATGCTGTCGGTCTTCGTATGCCGGAACGTGATTAAATAAGCTACAATATAAAACATGCACCTGCCGGACGGCGGTGCATGTTTTTATGTCGGAATTAAAAAGTTACTGAAACAGTTTGGCTGCCAGCTTCATCCGTTCAACAACCGGAACCTGGAACGGACAGCGGGTTTCGCAGCCGCCGCAGTGAATGCAGTCTGCCGCTGTCTTTTCGAGAGCAAAATAATGTTCCCGCACAGAAGCCGGTACTTCAGGCTGCATTACCGCCAGGTCATAGAATTTGTTTACCATAGGAATGTCGATATGAACTGGACATGGTTTGCAGTGTCCGCAGTAAGTGCACTGACCGCTGCAGGAATGCCGGGGAGCATTGGCCAGAACTGTCGCATAGTCCAGTTCATGCGGGGCAGCATTTTCGTAGGCACAGGCCTCGGTTATCTGGTCCGGTGTATCGTAACCTGCGATGACACTGGCCACACCCGGGCGGGTGAGGGCATAGTGAATGCACTGGGCCGGTGTCAATGCCACACCGAAAGCAGATGCTTCAGCATTGAAGAGCCGTCCGGCAGCATAAGGTTTCATTACGGTGATACCGATACCTTTTTCTTCGCAGGTCCGGTATAATTCTGCACGTTCCGGAGCGATGCCGCCCAGTTCTTCGTCATATTCTTCTGCATACATGGTCTGCACATCCTCGCTGGAAGGAAGCATATCGTAAGCCGGATTAATACTGAACATAAGCATTTCGATATCACCGGCTTCAATAGCCTTCATGGCGATACGCGGGTTATGAGTAGAAAGTCCGATGTGACGGATTTTGCCGGCGGCCTTCATTTCGCGCATGTATTCTATATAAGGTCCGTTCATAATCACATCCCAGTCTGCTTCCTGATCTACATAATGAATCATGCCGATGTCAATGTAATCTGTTTCCATACGCGTAAGCAGGTCTTCAAATGCAGGAATGCATTTATCCAGATCACGGGTGCGGACATACTGGCCGTTCTGCCATGTTGAACCGAAATGACCCTGAATAATCCATTTCTCACGGCTTCCGCGGATGGCTTCACCGATGGTGGATCGAACCTGCGGATCAGACATCCAGCAGTCCAGAATGTTGATTCCAAGAGACTGGGCGTGCTGAATCATAGCAACGCCTTCTTCCGGTGTATGACGTTCCAGCCATTCGCCGCCAAAGCCAATCTGGCTCACTTTTAATCCTGTATTGCCAAGGTCTCTGTAAATCATTTGTCCAGTTCCTTCCCGTCGGAAAAGGCATTTCCGACCTTGTCGCCGATGACATGGTATCCGTTGTGTACCGGATCAAAACTGATTGGTTTCAGCTTCATGATATCAATCTGGCCATCTTCTGCAAGCACACTTTCATCCGCCATAATATTTACGATTTCCCCGACGAGAAGTTCAGAATCATTATCATAACTTACCATCCGGCATTCCAGAGTCATGCGGTATTCTTCGAAAACAGGCGCGTCAACGAATTCGCTCTTCACAGGGGTCAGGCCGGCACGGGAGATTTTGTCGGGAACATCAAAACAGGATACGATGCCCACATAATCGGAAGGGACAACGTTAGTTTCATCCGCAATGGCCACAGTGAATGCCTTGCGGGACAGGAAGTTTTCGGTGGTTTTATGGTTCCGGTCCACACAGATAGCGATTTTGTTGGAGTTGGCGGTACCGCCCCAGGCTGCATTCATGGCGTTAGGGGTGCCGTCTTCATTGTATGTACCGATAATGAATACCGGCATTGGGTATAACCAGGTTTCAGCTCCGAAATTCTTTTTCATGTGATTACCTCCGATTCTTTTCAATGATGGTTTTCAGTTCTTTAATAAGGTGGCTGTGGCTGCAGAGCAGGTCATAAACTGCATCTTCAGAGAGCACACCGCGCTTCAGGTCTGCAGGCAGCATTCCGGCTTCATCTGCCTCAAAATCTGCTCTCCACAGGGGACTGCTGTAGTATTCCGTCAGTTCCTGAAGGACAGGCAGGATTGTCTGATATTGTTCCAGAGCAGCAGCAAGAGAAGAGACTGCTTCGGATGAAGTATCAAGCACCTGTTCCATGCGGCGGATCCGTTCAATCTGTTCTGTATTCATGACTATTCCGCCCCTTTGGATGCCGCATATTCCATAGCAGCTTCAGTAAGACCAGACTCCATGATGCGGATTGCCGTATTGATCTTATCCAGCAGTTCTTTTTTCGTACCGCGGCCTGTAAAGCAGCAGTTGTAGAACCAGTCGATGTACTGATTCTTCAGTTCTTTGGTACGGAACTGTTCGTAATTATCAGTGAGTTCTTCCATGAACTCTGTGAAAAACCATGCACCTGCACGGTCAATTTCGGTTTTCATTTCTTCCGCGCTGGTGATGGGCGGAAGGGAAGTATATGATTTTTTAGACATAGCGTTTACCTCGCAGTATAGATTGATTTCAGTTTATCACAGACAGGCACTGATTTCAATATGGCCTGTTCTGCGGGTTCAAAACTCCGCTGTACTCATGAAACAGAAAAACCACCTCGAATGAGGTGGTTTCCTTGTTTGGTGGAGCGTAGGGGATTCGAACCCCTGACCCCCACACTGCCAGTGTGGTGCGCTCCCAGCTGCGCTAACGCCCCGAATTTATGGGTTCATTATAGCACAGGGGAGTGGCGTTTGCACCAATTATTTTCTGCAGAATAAGTCTTTTTCTGTCGAAATTTGATGGAAAAAAATGGTTGCTTTTTTGAAAAACTGTAATATACTAAGAATGTATTCAAGATGTAAAAAGGTTCTGTTGTTCCTGGCTCTTTGGGTACAAAAATAAAAAATGGAGGTACCTGAAGATGAACAATGGTACAGTTAAATGGTTTAACGCTGAAAAAGGATATGGTTTCATTACCGATGAAACCAATGGAGGAGATCTGTTTGTACACTTCTCTGCGATTCTGGGGAATGGCTACAAGTCTCTGGAAGAAGGTCAGAAGGTTTGTTTCGAAGTGGAAGCAGATCCGAAGAACCGCAACAAATACAGAGCAGTGAACGTAAACGCTTTCTAAAATTAAAATCCATGTGAAATCGCCGCATCCTGTATCATCAGGATACGGCTTTTTTTAATGTTAAAAATATGCTATAATTGATGTTATATTATTACATTTTCGACGAAAAAGGGGTATTATAGACACGTTATGAATACAGACAGAAACTTTTTAGCAACGGAACCGGTAGGAAAACTGTTCCGGAAACTGGCTCTGCCAACCGTTGTGGCACAGCTTGTGAATCTTTTATACAACATGGTTGACCGTATTTACATCGGTCATTATGACCCGACAGGGGTTTCTCTGACTGGTGTGGGGGTCTGCATGCCAATCCTGATAGCGGTATCATCTTTTGCAGTTCTGATTGGTGCCGGCGGGGCTCCGAGAGCATCAATTCTCTTAGGCCAGAAAAAGCCGGAGCAGGCAGAGCGAACCCTTGGAAACTGTGCATCCATGCTGGTACTTCTCAGCATCACGTTGACTGCAGTTATGGCATTATTCGGACGGCATCTTCTGATGGCTTTCGGCGCCAGCCCGGAAACAGCGGAACCTGCGCTGGAATATCTGAATATTTATCTGCTTGGAACCATCTGTGTACAGATGACCATCGGGCTGAATCCCTTTATTTCAGCTCAGGGCTTTACAAAGATCAGCATGAAGTCCGTGCTGCTGGGTGCCGGAATGAATATCGTATTGGATCCGGTGTTTATTTTTCTGTTTGATATGGGGGTACGCGGTGCAGCGCTGGCTACTGTACTGGCGCAGACTGTTTCTGCAACGTGGATTGTTCTTTTCCTTATGGGGAAGAAGACACTTCTCAAAATCCGCCCTGAAAATCTGCGTCTTTCACCTCAGGTGTTTCTGCCATGTCTGGCGCTGGGCGTTTCTCCGTTTATCATGCAGTTTACGGAAAGTGTACTGTCCGTCTGCTTCAATACCTCGCTGCTGAAATACGGCGGAGATATTGCGGTAGGAAGTATGACAGTGCTTTCTACTTTGATGCAGTTTTGCATGATGCCGGTATCCGGATTATGTCAGGGGGCACAGCCTATCACCAGTTATAATTTTGGGGCAGGTAATTATGACCGGGTGCGTCAGTCTTTCCGTGTGCTGATCCGTACCTGCATTGTATACTCGGTAGCTATCTGGGCAATTGTAATGATTGCACCGGAAGTTTTCGTGCGGCTCTTTAACAACGGAAATCCGGAGCTGATTGCCTATGCGTCCTGGTCTCTTCGGATTTATGCCGCGCTGCTGTTCCTCATGGGAATTCAGACGGCCTGTCAGCAGACCTTTATCGCCATCGGCAATGCGAAGACCAGCTTTTTCCTTGCATGTCTGCGTAAACTGATTTTGCTGATACCATTGATTTATATTCTGCCACTCTTCTTTGAAGACAAAGCGTTTGCTGTCTTCCTGGCAGAACCGGTGGCTGACTTTTTCGCAGTGGCGACCACAGTATTTTTATTTTCAAAACAGTTCCGCTCGGCACTGTCCGGCGGTGAGAAGGGAGATTTTGATTGATTTTGTATTTTACTGGAACCGGTAACAGCCAGTATGCTGCTGAATACCTGAAATCGATTTTAAAAAAGGATATTGTATCTGTAAACGAGTATATGAAAAAGGGCGAAACTGCAGAGTTTCATACGGATGAGTGCTTTATCTTCGTTCTTCCGACTTATGCATGGAGGATTCCGAAGGTGGTGGAAGGATTTCTGCGGAAATGCAGTTTCAGCGGAAATGCGGATGCCTGGTTTGTTTTGACCTGCGGCGACAGTATTGGTAATGCGGGAGCGTATGCAAAGAAGTTTTGCGAAGAAAAGGGACTGAACTACCGGGGTATGGCAGATGTAGTTATGCCCGAAAACTATATTACCATGTTTAAGGCACCGGCCGAAGAAGAGGAGCTGCTGCTCATGGAAACGGCACGCCGCCGTCTGAAATCTGTGGCAGAAACCATTCTCAGAGATCAGGAACTGACCCAGAAAAGCCCAAAGGCGAAAGCCCTCAGCTCCGTGATAAACCCTGTATTTTATAAACTCTTTGTTAAAGACAAAGCATTTTATGCGAAAGACTGCTGCACGGGCTGCGGATTTTGCGAAAAAATCTGTCCTCTGCAGAACATTCGGATAGAGAATGGCAGACCGGTATGGCAGGGAAACTGCACCCAGTGTATGGCCTGTATCTGCGGATGTCCGACGGAAGCCATTGAATACGGAAAGAAGTCGGTGGGGAAGCGCCGCTACTGGTGTGAACCCTTTGACAAACCGCTGTAATATGATAAAATAAAACCGTACTTACAGAAAAAAGGAGCCTGTGCAAGATGGAAGAAAGAAGTATATTCATACGAAAACTGCCGATTCCCATGGAAATCAAGGCACGTTATCCGCTTTCTGAAAGCGTAACGAAAATTAAAAAAGAACGTGACGCAGAGATTGCATCGGTTTTCCGTGGGGAAAGTGATAAGTTTCTGGTAATCATTGGACCGTGTTCTGCAGATAATGAAGATGCGGTGCTGGATTACACATACCGCCTCGCCAGAGTGCAGGAGCAGGTAAAGGAGAAGCTGATTCTTATCCCGAGAATTTATACCAATAAGCCGAGAACCACAGGACAGGGATATAAGGGGCTGATTCACCAGCCGGATCCGGAAAAGGAAGAAGACCTGCTGGAAGGGCTGGTTGCCATGAGACGTCTGCATACCCGGGCTATCGAGGAAACCGGACTAACCTGTGCAGACGAGATGCTTTATCCGGAAAACTATAAGTATGTATCCGACCTGCTGTCTTATATGGCGGTAGGGGCCCGTTCTGTAGAAAATCAGCAGCACCGGCTCACGGCCAGCGGCATGAACATTCCTGTAGGCATGAAGAATCCTACCAGCGGTGTGTTCTCTGTCATGCTGAACTCGATTATTGCAGCGCAGACACCTCATAAGTTTATTTACAGAGGCTGGGAAGTAAAGACCATGGGCAATCCTCTCTGTCACGCTATTCTCCGTGGTCATGTAAATAAACATGGACAGAACATGGCCAATTATCATTATGAAGACCTGCGTCTGCTGTACGATTTGTATTCTGAACAAAATCTGGAGAACATGTCTGTTATCGTGGATACCAGTCATAATAACTCCGGCAAAATGTATCTGGAACAGATCCGTATTGCTCACGAGGTGCTGGATTCCCGCAGATACAGTGAAGACATCCGGGGCATGGTGAAAGGTCTGATGATTGAATCCTATATAGAAGATGGTGCTCAGAAAATAGGGGAGGGCGTATACGGACAGTCCATTACGGACCCTTGCCTTGGATGGGAAAAGTCTGAAAAACTGATTTATGAAATCGCAGAAAATCTTTAATACCTGAATATAGAAAATAAAAATCCCGAAGCCGGTTTGAATCCGGTTTCGGGATTTTTTGCTTAGAAAAGCGAGTAAAGTAAAGTCTGAATTATTTCAGCATTTCGATCAGCTGGCCCAGAACTGGTTCGAACTTAACACCGTACCAGTGGTCAGGATCGTCCTGAGTGTTCTTCATGCAAGCCAGAGTGTAGTCGCCGGCAATCTTTGCAGCTTCGATTTCAGTCTTGCCCTTCAGCAGTGCACCTACGAATGCGGAAGAGTATACATCGCCGGTACCGTGGCAGCCCTTAGCCATCTTTTCGTGCTTGTAGTACTCAGTAACGCCGTTCTTTCTTACGATGATACCAGTTGTAGCTGCATCATAGGAAACGCCGGTCAGAACGATATTCTTCAGTCCCATTTCTTCCAGTGCCTTCAGCAGACCTTCGATATAAGCTTCATCATAAGTTTCCTTGTATTCATAACCTGTCATCATGCATGCTTCAGTGATGTTTGGCAGAATCAGGTCGCCAACCTTACACAGGTCAGCCATAGCACCAACGAATTCATCGTCAAAACCTGGATACAGCACGCCGTTGTCAGCCATAGCCGGGTCGATGATGCGGATGCAGCCTTCTGCGCCCATGTTTTCTACGATATCCTTAACGTATGCAACCTGCTTGGTGGAACCCAGGTAACCGGTGTACATAGCATCGAAGGTGATTCCTTCCTTCTGCCAGTGTTTCTGGATTGCAGGGATATCTTCGGTCAGGTCAGTGAAAGTGTAGCCGGAGAAACCAGCAGTGTGAGTGGACAGAACTGCGGAAGGGATGATAGCAGTTTCATGACCGCATGCAGACAGAATCGGCAGAGCTACGGTCAGGGAACACTGTCCCACGCAGGAAACGTCCTGAATTGTTAATACTTTTTTATAATCTTTAGCCATGATGGGCCTCCTTCTGACATATGTATAAATTTGATGTTAAGATTATAACACTATTTTGTAATTATGAAAATATACATTTTGTGATAATTTAATAGGTACAGTTTGCGTAAAAGTGATAAAACTGTACTGTTTATATGGCTGCAGTACAGTTTTGTTGGATTGTAATGGGTACAGTTTGTCAGATCAGGGATAAACTGAGGCAGTTCTGCGGTTTTTCGTTCTGAAAAGAAACATTCCTGAAAATAGGAAATAAAATACTAAAAATAGGAAATAAAGTACTAAAAATAGGAAATAAAGTACTGAAAAAAAAAGGAAAAAACGCATCTGAAGGAAAGGGGAATATACTGTCAGTCTACTATAATATTTTTACATAATAAAAATGTATTTAATTTTACATTAGAATTTAAATGCATAAATAGTTTGTTTTGTTTTTACATATATTTTTACAAATTTGTTGGCATGTAAATTGCTATATTTTTCATCGTACGCAATTTGTACAGATTCAACCAACGTTATTTTCAGTAATAGTTATTTTAGGAGGATTTTTAATGGAAAAGAAATCTGTATTAGCCAATTACCGTTTCCTGGCAATCATGCTGGGTGGTATGATCGCTGGTATGATTACCGGTTGGTTCGCACCTGAATTCGGTATGGCAATCAAGCCACTGGGTACTGTGTTCATCAACATGATGTTCTGCGTAGTAGTACCTCTGGTATTCGCTTCTATCTCCAGCTCTGTAGCTGGTATGCAGTCTAAGGAACGTGCTGGTAAGATCATGGGTACTACTGTTGGTATCTTCGTTGTTACCGGTGCTATCGCTGCTGTGATCATGTTCGTAGTTCTGAAGTTATTCCCACCTGTACTGGAACCATGGACTAACCTGGAATCTGAAGCAATGGGTGAATATGCTTCTCTGTCCGAAATGATCGTAAACTTCTTTACTGCTTCTGACTTCGTAGGTCTGCTGTCCCGTAAGGCTATGCTGCCTCTGATCGTATTCTCCATCCTGTTTGGTTTCTCCACCAACCTGGCTGGCGGTCCAGAAGGCCCTATCGCACAGTTCCTGTCTTCTCTGTCTGAAGTAATGCTGAAGTTCGTAAAGATTATCACTTACTACGCACCAATTGCGTTCTTCGCAATCTTTGCTGACCTGGTAGCTCAGTATGGTTCTGCAATCACAGAATCCTATGCAAGAGCTATGCTGGCTTACTATCCACTGTGCATCATCTACATCGTTACAGCATTCCCTCTGTTCGCATGGTTCGGCGGCGGCAAGCATGGTATCAAGACCATGTTCAAGCACATCGCTCGTCCTGCAGTAACTTCCCTGGGTACTTGCTCTTCCGTAGCTACTATTCCTACTAACCTGGAAGTAGCTGAAGAAACTGGTGTAAGCAAGGACGTAGCTGAAATGGTAGTTCCTTTAGGCGCAACCATGCACATGGACGGTTCCTGCTTCTCCTGCGTACTGAAGATTGTATTCGTATGGGGTGTATTCGGTCAGGAAGTATCCTGGGCTTCCCTGCCTCTGATCGTACTGGTAGCAGTACTGTCTTCCGTAGGTATGTCCGGCGTTCCTGGCGGCGGCTACATCGGTGAGTACATCATCTGTTCCATCTTCTTCCCTACTCAGATCGAAGTTGCATTCCCTATCCTGGTTATGATCGGTAACCTGGTAGACCCACCTGCAACCATGATCAACTCCGCTGGCGACTACGTTGTAACTTACATCGTATCCAGATTCGTAGACGGTAAGGATTGGCTGGACAAGGCAATCGCTAAGAAGACTGGAAAGGCTGCATAAGCTGCCAACGCTTTATTATTAAAGCATTCTAATTAAATTTATCAGGCTGCAGTACATGGTGTGGTTGAGCCGGGTCTGCAGCCTGGTACTTACAAACTCCTTAAAATTATGACGAAAACTGATTCATAACATGGCATATATTTTGCATTGAAAATATATTAAAGTTAATTTATGTCCAAGAGGAGGCATGTATATAAATGGAATTTTGTAAAATGAACGGAGCAGGAAACGACTTCATCATCGTGAACAACATGAATGGTGAAATCGCTTTCGACAAGTGGCCGGAAATTGTTAAATTATTATGTGAACGCCATATGTCCATCGGTGCAGATGGTTTTATGGTAGTGGAAAAGGCAGAAAGTGAAGATGCTGATTACAAGATGCTTTTCTTCAACTCTGACGGTTCCATGGGTGAAATGTGCGGAAACGGTGCACGCTGCATCTGCCGTTACGGCTATGAATTCGGTCTGGCCGGCGAGATTCAGCGAGTGGAAACTACAGCAGGTCTGGTTATCGGTGAGAGAATCGACCAGCGCCGCTACAAAATCCGCTTAAATGACCCAAGTGTTATCAAACTGGATTATCCGATTGAAGTGGATGGCAAGGAATATGCCTGCTCCTATGTGGAACTGGGCAACCCTGGTATTCCTCATGCAGTCGTTCCAATGGAAAATCTGAAGGAATATCCAACCCGTGAACTCTTCGACCTGGGACGCAAAATGCGTTATCACGAGGCGTTCCCGAAGGGTGTAAATGTAAACTTCTACGAAATTACCGGTGAAGACCAGGTATATGAACGCACTTATGAAAGAGGTGTGGAAGACTTCACCTATGCATGTGGTACCGGTACCTGTTCCATGGTAACTGTACTGACCCTGCAGGGTAAGGCAAGCGGCAAAGGCGTGCGTGTAGGCATGACCGGCGGCGAACTGGTTATTGACGTTGACCGCGATGGCGATGAAATCAAGAACCTGTATCTGACAGGTCCTACGAACATCGTAGCAAAAGGTCTGGTTACAGACGAAGATCTGTGTCTCTAATTATAACTTTGAAAGGAATATAAACTACAATGAGAGAATTTGTATGTGACAATATTACCGCTAAAGACGGTATTCTGTATTTTGCAGGCCAGAACACTGTAGAACTGGCAAAGAAGTATGGCACTCCGCTGTACCTGATGGACGAAGACAAGGTTCGTGAAAAGTGCAGAGCTTACAAGCAC
>JAZNKW010000032.1:0-14259 GCA_045578745.1 Anaerovoracaceae bacterium | reverse complement strand
ACCTGGAAGGGTCCAAAGGATGTAGCACGTCCAATCTTCGATATTCCTGCTGAAATGCTGCCGGATGTAGTAGAAACCGGTAATCTGATTGGTACTCTGACTCCGCAGGCATGTGAAGATCTGGGACTGCCTGAAGGTATTCCGGTATATCCTGCAGGTGCTGACAAGGCTTGTGAAGTTATCGGTCTGGGCTGCATGAAGAAGGAACAGGTTGCACTGTCCTTCGGTACCATGGCTACCATGGACTTCAACTCCTCCGACTATTATGAACTCCATAAGGGCATGGCGCCTTACCCATCCGTAGTACCTGGAAGCTTCACTCCGGAATATGAAATCTTCCGTGGTTACTGGCTGGTATCCTGGTTCCAGAAGGAATTCGCGGAACTGGAAAAGATTGCCGCAGAAGGAACTAACAAGTCCGCAGTTGAACTGCTGAATGAAAAGATGGCAGAAATTCCTGCAGGCTGTGATGGCCTCATGTTCCAGCCTTACTTCACTCCAAACTTTGAAATGCCTTTCGCAAGAGGCGGTTTCGTAGGCATGGCTGACTACCACGGCAGAATCCACATGTACAGAGCCGTAATCGAAGGTATCAACTACTCCCTGATGGAAGGCATCAAGCTGGCAGAAGCTGCAGGTAAGTTCAAGGTTGCTGAAATCCGTCTGGGCGGCGGCGGTTCCCAGAGCTCCGAAATCTGTCAGATTACTGCAAACATGTTCGGTATTCCTGTCGTTCGTGTACATACTCATGAAGTATCCGGTATCGGTGCTGCAATGGCTGCATTCGTAGGCCTGGGCGAATTCAAGGACTTCGATGAAGCTGCTGCTAACATGGTTCACGAAAGAGACCGCTTCGAACCGGATATGGCAGAACATGCACTGTATCAGGATCTGTACGAAAATGTATGGAAGGAAATTTTCGGAAAGCTGGTTCCACTGTACGGCAAGGAACAGGAAATTTACGCCAAGTATGGTAAGTAATAAAAATATTCAAAAAGAAGGATTGAGAAAATGATTGAAAGAATCAGACAGGCTGCGTCTGAAGCTTTTCCGGGGATTGAAATGACACTGACCGTGGACGGCCGCAATATTGTGACCGTCCAGGGCGAGTGCGAATCCTGGAATCAGCTGGTAGACGTGGGACACTTCCTGGCTAAGCAGGAAGGCGTAAAAAACGTAGTAAACGAAATGACCGTCAAGGGTCTGGTGATTCCGAAGAAGGATTACAGCCAGGCTAAGGCAGACGGCGAAGCGAAAGGTGTCGTAAAGGAAACTGACGTGGTGATTGTCGGTGCCGGTGTCATCGGCTGCGGTATTGCACGTACCCTGGCAAAATACGACATGAACGTGACTGTGGTGGAAATGAGCGATGACGTCTGCACTGGCGCATCCAAGGCCAATAACGGTAACATCCATCCGGGCATGGCAGTAAAGCCGGGCACTCTGAAGGCCAAGCTGAACATCGAAGGCAACCGCATGTACCAGCAGTGGGCTGACGAGCTGAATTTCGCTCTGGACTGGTGCGGCTGCGTGGCAGTTGTTACTGACGAACGCCTCATGAAGGGCGCAGAAATGACCTACAAAATCGCAGTGATGAACGGCGTTCATGAACCGGAAGTGTTCTATAACGCAGAACGTGCTCTGGAAATCGAACCGAAGCTGGCACACAGAAACCTGGACATCAAGGGCGGCGCATTCTTCCCAAGCTTTGGTCAGGTGGAATCCTACGAAGTGGTTATCGCGCTGGCAGAAAATGCGGCAGACAACGGCGTAGAATTCATGTTCAACACCACCGTAGCGGATGTTTTGAGAGAAGACGGCCAGGTGCAGGGCGTTGTGACCAACAACGGTATCATCAAGGCAAAGCATGTCATCAACTGCGCCGGCGTCTATGCTGATGAAATCTCTGCAATGGCAGGCGATAAGTGCTATACCATCCACGGACGTAAGGGTACTCTGGCAATTCTGGACAGACACAGCGAACCGGAATTTGACAGAGTCACCATGATTTACGACGGAAGTCACCTGGTGCAGGAAAAGAAGAATGCAGAATCCAAGGGCGGTGCAATGTGTGTAACCACCGAACACCAGTCTCTGCTGGGCCCTTCCGCAACGGAAGTTCCTGATAAGGAAGACAATACAACTACAATCGAAGACCTGGCTTACGCAATGGGTACCAACCTGAATGCAGCGACAGGCTATAAGGATATCATCAAAACCTTCTGCGGCGTAAGACCTGCAGACTACTCCGAAGACTTCGTTATCGAAATGTCTCCAATCACCCACGGCTTCATCAACGTAGGTGCAATCCAGTCCCCTGGTCTGGCTTCTGCTCCTGCTATCGCCAAGATGGTAGAAGAAATCTGGCTGGAAGACGTGAAGGCGGCCGGCTGCGAACCTGCAGTGAAGGAAGATTATAATCCTTACCGCGAAGCAAGAGTGGAATTCCGCCACCTGTCCCGTGAAGAACAGGATCAGCTGATTGCAGAAGATCCTCGTTACGGCAGAATCATCTGCAGATGTGAACAGATTACAGAAGGTGAAATTCTGGATGCAATCAACTCCAGCGTGGTTCCTACCTCCGTAGATGCCATCAAGAGAAGAACCAGAGCAGGCATGGGCCGCTGTCAGGGCGGATTCTGCCAGCCAAAGGTGCTGGAAATCCTGGCAAGAGAGCTGGGTAAGGAATGGACGGAAATCCATCTGAAGGATGCAGGAAGCCGGATTCTCTTCGAAGAAACCCGTCAGGCTGCAAAGGAAGGCGGTGACAAGTAATGAAAAAACTGAATTTTGATATTGCTGTCATCGGCGGCGGTCCGGCAGGACTGGCAGCAGCAATCCAGGCCCGCAAAGAAGGTGCGGAAAAGGTTCTGGTAATCGAACGTGATGTGGAGCTGGGCGGTATTCTGCAGCAGTGTATCCATGACGGTTTCGGTCTCCACAGATTCGGCAAGCGTATGTCCGGTAACGAATATGCTCAGGAATTTATCGATGAACTGGAAACCACCGACATCGAAGTTCTGCTGGATACCATGGTTCTGGAAGTGACAAGAGACAAGGTTATCTACGCATGCAACAATAAGGACGGCATGATGGAAATCACCGCTGGAGCAGTGATTCTGGCCATGGGATGCCGTGAAAGAACAGCCAGCCAGATTCAGCTCATGGGCTACCGCCCTGCCGGCGTGCTGACTGCAGGTTCCGTACAGAGATACATCAACATGGAAGGCTACCTGCCTGGCAAGAAGGCAGTCATCCTGGGCTCCGGCGACATCGGTCTGATTATGGCCCGCCGTATGACCCTGGAAGGCATGGAAGTGAAGGGCGTTTACGAAGTAATGCCAAGCCCTGGCGGTCTGACCAGAAACATCGTACAGTGTCTGGACGACTATGATATTCCGCTGCACCTGTCCAGCACCGTGGCTAAGGTACACGGAAAGAAGAGAATTGAAGCAGTGACCGTGGCGAAGCTGGATGAAAACCGTCAGATTATCCCGGGCACCGAAGAATATATTGAATGTGACCTGCTGGTTCTGGCCGTAGGTCTGATTCCGGAAAACGAACTGTCCGTAGGCTGCGGCATCGAGCTGGATGAAAGAACAAGAGGTCCAATTCTGGATAATCACTTCATGACCAGCGTACCCGGTATCTTTGCCTGCGGTAACGTGGCAGTCGTATTCGACCTGGTAGACTATGTTTCCCAGTCCGGTGAAATCGCGGCAAAGGGTGCAGTGGCGTACATGAACGGCACGCTGACCGGCGGCGAAGGTGCAGAATACGTACGCACCGTACCTGCAGGAAATGTAAACTTCATCGTTCCGCAGAAAATCGTGAAGGGTGAAGAATGCGAAGTGCAGCTGTACATGAGAGTAAAGCATCCGGATAAGAAGGCAGTTCTGGAAGTAAGCGAAGACGGTCAGGTAACCCAGACCGCAAGACATGCTTTCGTGGCACCGCCGGAAATGATTTCCTGCGGTGTGAAGGCGACCGGTAATGCTGACGTAGTTGTAGACATGAAGGAGGGCAAGTAAAATGAATAAGAAGGAATTCGTATGCATCGCATGCCCTAACAGCTGCAAGCTGACTGTCTGGGAAGAAGGCGGCGAAATTCATGTAGATGGTCATGCCTGCAAGCGCGGCATCGACCATGGTAAGAACGAATACACTAATCCGATGCGTATGCTGACTACTACTGTAGCCATCGAAGGCGGACACCACAGAAGATTGTCCGTTTCCAGTACCGGAGAAATTCCAAAGAACATGATCAACCAGTGTCTGGATGTGCTCTATGCTGTAAAGCTTGAGGCACCTGTCAAGAGAGGCGACGTAATCGCAGCAGATATCTGCGGAACCGGCGTAGACATCGTGGCATCCAGAACCATGAAACACGTTTAAGAAACCCGAAACAGCCGGAGCGGGAAGGTACTCAGACCATCCCGCCCCGACCATGAAGATTTTGAGGAGGAAATATAACAATGGAGAAAGAATTATTAATCAAGTCTCTTTCTGATATCGTAGGTGCAGAGCACGTAGTTACTGAAAAGGCAGCACTGCAGGACGCAGCAAAGGACTATATCGGCTACCGTCAGTTCCAGAGACATTCCGGAAACAACATGGTAAACATCGGTGCATGTGTGGTTCGTCCGCAGAATACTGATCAGGTTGTGGAAGTTCTCAAGTTCCTGAACGAAAACAAGGTAGACATCACTCCTAGAGCAGGCGGTTCTTCCGTAACCAAGAGTATCGAACCTGAAATGGGCGGCGTTATCGTTGACTGTTCTGATATGAACGGTATTATCGAAGTAAACGAAACTGACATGTACGTAACTGCAAAGGCCGGTACTTCTCTGGACTGGATGGAAAAGCAGCTGAACGAAATGGGCTACACTGCAGGCCACTTCCCTCAGTCCCTGCCTCTGGCATCCCTGGGCGGTCTGGTAGCAACCAGATCCATCGGTCAGTTCTCCACCCTGTACGGCGGTATCGAAGATCTGCTGCTGGGTCTGGAAGCTGTAATGCCTGACGGCGAAGTTATCAGAATCAAGAACAACCCTAGAAGATCCGTTGGTCCTGACCTGAAGCACCTGTTCATCGGTTCCGAAGGTATGACCGGCTTCATCACTGAAGTAACCATGAAGATCTTCAAGTACAGACCTGAAAACAGATGGCTGAAGGCATACGGTGCAAACGGCATGCAGACCGGTCTGGACTTTATCCGTGACTTCATGCAGGACGGTTACAGACCGGCTGTAGTAAGACTGCACGACCCTGTAGAAGTAGAACACGTAATCAAGCTGGATGCTCCTGCAAACACTGCTCTGATTCTGCTGATTGCAGAAGGTCCTAAGGGGGTAGTAGAAGCAACTGCAGCAGGTATCGAAGAAATCGCTGCAAAGTACGGCCTGATGGATCTGGGCTCCAAGCCGGTTGAACACTGGTTCAAGACCAGAAACGACGTATGCCACACTTACATCGATCAGCCTACTTACTACAACCTGGGCGCTGTAGTTGATACTTGTGAAATTTCCGCAAACTGGTCCGTAATCGGCAAAATCTACGATGCCGTACGTGAACGCATGATTGCAGAAATCGACAACTTGTACCTGATCGGCGGTCACTCTTCCCACTCCTATGTAACCGGTACCAACCTGTACTTCGAATTCGCTTACATTGCGAAGGACCATGCTCCTCAGGCAATCGAAGACGAATACTTCAAGGTACTGTCCATCATCATGGAAGAAGTTCTGCGTTTCGGCGGTTCCATCGCACACCACCACGGTTCCGGTAAGTACAGAACACGCTGGATGCCTGAAGAACACGGCTCTTCCTACCCACTGATGTACAAGATCAAGGAAGCACTGGACCCTAACGGCGTGATGAATAAGGGTGTAATCTTAGTAGAAAAATAATTTAGAAAAACAATAATAAGCGGCTGCATGCTGTGTGCATTTGTCCTCGGGGCTTCCCCCTGCGGAATCATTTGCACAGCACACAGCCGCTATTATTTTTCTGCAATTTATCTATTTGCTAAGCCATCGGGGAAATACTGCTCAAGCTGAATCTTGAAATAGGAATATTGACATATATACTCCTTTAGGAGTATAATTTTTTTAAAGAAGGGGGATGATATTTCATGATTAAGAAACTTTATCACGGCTCTTCCGATATTATTGAGAAGCCGCTATTTGGATATGGGAAGGCGTATAATGATTATGGTCTGGGGTTTTACTGTACGGAGAGTCTTGAAATGGCTAAGGAATGGGGTGTCGGGAAAAATCAGGATGGGTTTGCCAACTGTTATGAACTGGAGTGTGAAGGTCTGCAGATTCTTGACCTGAATGGACCGGATTACTGTATTCTGCACTGGCTTGCAGTTTTGCTCCAGAACCGGGAGTTTGATACGCCATCAAGCCTGGCTTTTGAGGCGAAAGAATATCTGGCTCATGCTTTCGCAGTAGATTATGAAAAATACGATGCAATCATCGGTTACCGTGCCGATGACAGTTATTTTTCTTTCGCGCAGGATTTTCTCAATGGTACCATTTCATACCGTCAACTGAACAATGCCATGCATCTTGGGAAGCTGGGACAGCAGTTTGTGCTGAAGAGTCAGACTGCATTTGAAAGAATCAATTTTGCTGGCCGTGAGATTGCAGAAAGCAGAGAATGGTATGTAAAAAAAATGCTGCGAGATAAAACGGCTCGCCGAGAGTATTTTGATGTGGAGAGGAACCGCCACAAGCGGGGAGACTTATATATTACACAGATTCTGGATGAGGAGATGATGGCAGATGATCCGCGCTTACGATAAAGTATATCTTCATAAGGCTCAGTCCAACCTGGGGAGGATGCTGGACTTCGCAGTATATGATCTGAATCATGACCTGAAGGGATTCTTTGAACTCTTTACCCGGTCCGGTGTTGCAGAGAAGTTTGAGGCGGGAGACTATACTGTGATTGCCGGAATGTCCGGCGTGGAACTGGCATATAAGGTGCTGGAAGAGGCAGGTATTCACCATGAGCGAATCAAACCGAAGTATACAGCAGACCGCAGCGAGGAATTTTGGACAGGCTGGGCACTGGCACATTATCAGTGGGAAACGGCCATGGGGTTTGATGAGATTGTACGGACGGTTCCTTTACAGGATATCATGGCATTGTATTCACCTTATCATGAAATGGATATTCGCCAATTTGTGGATAGAATGAATGAATTATACTTGTCCGCACAGCCGGAGACGAACCTGAAACGTCTGCGTCAGCAAGCGGAACTAAGCCAGCGGCAGCTTGCGGAACTGTCCGGCGTTCCGATACGTACCATACAGCAGTATGAACAGCGGCAGAAAAATATTAACAAAGCACAGACTGAGTACCTGATTCTGCTTTCTGATGTACTGTGCTGTCAGGTACGTGACCTGATAGAAAAGATAGATTGAAATGAGAAAGGCCATCCGCTTCAAATTCACTGAAGCTGAATGGCCTTCATTGTTTAGTGAGTTAAATATTTTCTTTCGCCTGTAATTCTTCCAATCCTCTGCGGATGGTTTCTTCTACTTTTGCAGGGATTTCTGCCAGTTCGGCGCGGGAAAGACCTGCGGTCTGGACTGGTGGGTGGACGATAATGTCGATCTTTGTGCCCTTCTTGATGTATTCCTGGTCTTCGTAGAGGCGGCGGCCGTCATTCATGGACAGAGGAATGATGGGAACCTGAGCTTTAGTGGCCAGTTTGAAGCTGCCCGGCTTGAATTCTGCCATGGTACCGTCTTTGCTGCGGGTTCCTTCCGGGAAGATGACCATGGAAAATCCGTCCTTCAGATATTCGACGCCCTCACCGATGACACGGAGAGAGTTTCTCGGATTGCCCCTGTGGATGTAGATGCAGCGGATACGGGTGACCCACTTGCCGAAATAAGGGATTTTGCCGAAGTAGTCTTTGCCGATATAGCCAATAGCGTGGTTCTCGGAAATCATTTTCAGAGTGCCAAGGGCATCCGCATAAGACTGGTGATTGGCGATGTATACTACGGGGCCTTCCTTCGGCAGGTTTTCTGCGCCGGTCACGTTTACGCGGAAGTCCCACTTGTCGATCAGATGGTCTACGAAAGTCAGACAGGCCAGACGGATGTTCTCCCTCTCTTCTGCGTAATTTCCGGCAGCCCGGTTTTCTTCGATAGGTTTTCTGTATTTTTCAGCCTTGAACATGGCTGTAAGGAAATCTTTATAAGCTGGAATGCATCGGATATATTTCATGTAAAACAACCTCCTGTTTCGCAAATATTGTAACATAAAAGCTGTCGCATATTGTGCTAAAAATGTGTATAATTATCTTAGCACTTTTTTAACTACCTGTCAGCAGGCGGGAAGTTTAAAGTAGAAGAAAAGTATATAACCGAATGGAGATACAGTTATGAAAGATTACAGAACAAGACGGCATGCCTTTCTGGGCATCATGATTATACTTGCCGCAGTCTGCGGCTTCATCACCTGGAAAGTGGCGGCAGTAGGACCGGATTACGTGACCGCAGCTGACCTGACTGTGCAGCAGTGGTTCCTGGGCATCCGCAACAGCTTCCTGAACGTGGCGGTTACTTTGCTGACTCATACCACGGATACCATCACTATTGTGATTCTCTGTGCTCTGCTCATACTTTCCCCGATTCCGGGAAGACTGAAATATGGGCTGCCGGTGACACTGACTGCCCTGGGCGACATGGCAGTGTATAAGACCATGAAACATATTTTCCTGCGTCAGCGTCCTGACGTGATGTATCATCTGGTGGAACAGGGCGGTTATTCCTTCCCAAGCGGCCATTCTGCAACATCCGTGGCAGTCTATGGTCTGCTCTTCTACCTGATCCGCAAGCATTGTAAGAACCCCCTGGCAAAGAATATTTTGTCCGGCATCTGTCTCTTCCTGGCTGTGGGCGTGGGACCTAGCCGCCTTTATGTGGGTGTTCACTGGTTTACCGACGTGCTGGCAGGCTGGTGTATTGGGGGTATCGCAGCGCTGACTGCAATTGTGATTCTTGAAAAACTGGAGGAACGACATGAAAGTGTATAACAGTGTGACAGAGCTGGTGGGAAATACCCCGCTGGTAAAACTGAACCGCGTGATGGCGGAGAGAAAACTGAACTTTAACCTTTACGGCAAGCTGGAGTCCATGAATCCGGCCGGAAGTGCCAAGGACCGTGTTGGACTGGCTATGATACTGGATGCGGAAGAACGTGGTATGCTGCAGCCGGGAGCAACTATCATCGAACCGACAAGCGGAAACACCGGTATCGGTCTGGCGTCTGCTGCCGTGGCCAGAGGCTACAAGCTCATTCTGACCATGCCGGATACCATGAGTGTGGAACGGAGAAATCTGCTGGCAGCATATGGTGCACAGGTGGTTCTGACTCCCGGTGCAGAAGGCATGAAGGGGTCTATTGCCAAAGCAGAGGAACTGGCGGCGGAAATTCCGGGAAGCTTCATTCCGGGACAGTTTGACAATCCGGCTAACCCGAAGGTGCACTATGAAACCACAGGACCGGAGCTTTGGGAAGCGCTGGACGGAGAGATCGATGTGTTCGTAGCCGGCGTAGGCACCGGCGGCACCATCACCGGTGTGGGCCGATTCCTGAAAGAAAAGAACCCGGATATCAAAATCATTGCAGTAGAACCGGCTGGCTCCCCTCTGCTGAGTCAGGGTCAGGCTGGTCCTCACGGACTGCAGGGGATTGGCGCCAATTTTGTTCCGTCTATTCTGGACCGCAGCGTTATCGATGAAATTATTACAGTTACTGAGGATGAAGCCTATGCGGCAGGCCGTCAGATGGCCTCCTGCGAAGGTACGCTGGTGGGCATTACTTCCGGAGCGGCACTCCATGCAGCCATGACTGTCGGAAGCAGACCGGAAAACCAGGGTAAAAATGTCGTGGCATTCCTGCCGGACACAGGAGACAGATACCTTTCCACTCCGCTTTTTAAATAGCAGAAAACAGAAAACCGGCTCCGCGTATGGCGAGGCCGGTTTTGTAATGCAATATTTAATTCGGAAAATTAACGCAGAACAGCTCCGGGGCCTCTGTCAAAATAGATGCTTTTGGATTCTGCACCCAGTGGAATACCCCAGATGATTTTCACATCCGGTGACAGGCAGCCTATTTTGACAGCGCCCTTGCCAGCTGAGTACATGACGCGGTTATCGATGCGGTGGTCTGCCGCAATGGACACTGCGGAACCCACAGCAATTCCCAGGTCGGTCACATTGAAGACGCAGTTTGTACCGGCTTTTTTCATTTCTCCGCAGTTTTCGAAACCGCACATGTGACAATTCGGCAGTCCGAACGGAGTACTCTTACAGCCGATAATTACCACGCAGTGGCTGTTGTCCACGTTTCCTGCATCGCGGATGATGAACTCCTCACCTACCTCTTCTCCAAACTCACGCATGGCAGCCGCCAGAGCATCCTTATCTTCACCGGTGAGTACGCAGGCTTCTACGGTATCCTTTCCGCTGCCTTTTGGAGCAGTTTTCGCCGCAGCGACCATCATGTCGGCCACAGCCAGGCAGGTATCGCGTTCGCAGTCTTTCATTGTCTTTATCATTTCGAGTGTTCCTCCCTCAGCAAAATCTCTTCGAATTTGCTTTTATTCTATCATAAAGAGTCTGACACTTGCAAGCGTGCCGGATTTGTAATACAATGGGGGATAGATATTTTGGAAAGAAGGTTGAAGGTATGAGAGAACCTGTATTAGTGATTATGGCAGCAGGCATGGGCAGCCGTTTCGGCGGTCTGAAGCAGATCGAACCGGTGGGAAGCGGCGGCGAAATCATTCTGGACTTTTCCCTGTATGATGCCATGATGGCAGGTTTTAAGAAGGCCGTATTTATTATAAAAAGAGAAAACGAAGCAGATTTCCGCGCACTGATCGATGAACGTGCCGGCAAGTACATGGAAATCGAGTATGCGTATCAGGATATCACAGACATTCCGGCCGGTTACGCAGTTCCGGAAGGACGTGTGAAACCATGGGGTACCGGACATGCCGTGATGGCGGCACGCCACGTGGTGGACGGTCCTTTTGTGGTTATCAATGCGGATGACTATTACGGACCTGGTGCATTCCAGAGCATCTACGAGTTCCTGGAAAACGCAGAAGACGATGCAGGCGGCAAGTATCATTACGCAATGGTAGGCTATCAGGTGGAAAACACCATGACCGAAAACGGTTATGTATCCCGTGGTGTATGCCAGACCTCTGCCGACGGCAAGCTGGCTGAAATTACAGAGCGCACCAGGATTCAGTGGCAGGATGGAAAGATTGTCTTTGAAGATGCAGATGCGGCAGATGGCACAGGCTGGACTCAGCTTCAGCCAGGAACTACCGTGTCCATGAACTTCTGGGGATTCACCCCTTCTATGCTCCGCGAGATGGAAAGCAGGTTCCCTGCGTTCCTGGATAAGGCTCTGGCTGAAAACCCGATGAAGGGTGAGTATTTCCTGCCGGGCGTAGTGGATCAGCTGATTCAGGAAGGCAAGGCAGATGTACGCGTACTCAAGTCTCTGGACCGCTGGTATGGCGTGACCTATAAGGAAGACAAGGAAAGCGTGGTGGATGCCATCCAGTCCATGAAGGACAAGGGTGAATATCCGGATAAGCTTTGGAAATAAATTTGAAATTATGAAGAAAGCAGGATTAGAAGATGAATCATAATAAGAAAATCAGAAATGTGCTGGCCGTGTTGCTGATCATGACTGTACTGTTCACTGCAGCCGGCTGCGGCGGAAGCGAACCTGTGGAACGGCCATATGATTATGCCCTGGAAGAATACGTAACCGTTGGGGAATACAGAGGACTGGAGTATACCGGATTCGAAGTGGAAGTGACCGATGAAGAAGTGGAAGCGGCCATCGATGAAGTTCTGGCAAACTACACCACACAGACGGAAATAAATGAAGGCACTGTGAAATACGGGGACCATGTAAGCATCAAGTATACCATGGAAATTGACGGAGAACTGATCGAAGGCACAGATTTGCAGAGCAACACGGTTAAGGTGGGTGACAGCGGTCTTATGGCCGATGTGGATAAGGCTCTGATTGGTGTGGAAGTTGGTGAAACTGTAACAGTGGAAACTGTCTTCGAAGAAGACTATGACATCAACCCGGATTATGCGGGCAAGAGCGTAAAGTATGAAATCACTGTGCAGTGCATCGCCATTCCTGAATTCCAGGAACTGACCGATGAGTTCGCTAAAGAGACACTGGGGGTGAAAGATGCGGCAGAATACCGGGAAATGGTGAGAGACAGCCTTTATGAAACCGCGTCCTCAGACGCACTTTATGCTGCCGGCGAAGAAATCTGGGCTAAAGTTATGGAGTCTTCCGAAGTGATCCAGTATCCGGAGGCAGAAGTGACCGAAACCAGGGAAGAGATGATTGAAAGCTTAAAAACTCTCTGTGAGCAGAGCGGCATGACATTTGAAGAGGCCCTCGCTGAGGCACTGCAGATGGACGAAGCTGAATTTGAAGCAGAAATGCACAAGAGTGCAGAAGCGGTCGTAAAGGAAGAAATGATTCTCTATGCGATTGCCCGTGAAAACGATCTGGAAATGTCAGAAAAAGAAATCCAGGACTACATGGATCTTCTGCTGGAAGCTTCCGGTATGACCGACAAGGAGTTTGCAGAGCAGTATGGCATGAATATCCGTGAATATGCGGAAGACAGCGGTATTATTGTTTCCATGCTGTACGAAGCAGTCTTTAAGTTACTGGTAGATGAGGGCGTGGCCAAGTAAAACAGGCAAAATATAATAAAAAAACTTAAATTGCAGGCAAAAAATGCTTGCAATTTTTGTTTGGTACGAGTATAATTATAGGGCATGAGTTTTTTCGTGCAATTCTCTGCGACGGGAGAGACCGTCGCCATATAGTCCACAGGGAGGTGAAACAAATGACAAATTATGAAGTTATGTTCATTATCGATCCTACTTTAGAAGAAGCTAAGAAGGAAGCGACAATCGAAACAGTTCAGGGCATCATCGCTAAGGATGGCGAAGTTGTTAAGACTGACGTAATGGGTATGAAGAAGCTGGCTTATCCAATCGCTAAGCACGAAGAAGGTTACTACGTAGTAGTAGAATTCAAGGCTAACCCAACCCTGCCTTACGAGCTGAACAGAAAGATGAAGATTTCTGATGCTATCATCAGACACATGATCATCAACCAGGATGAACTGTAAGAACGAGGTGTAAGAATGAACAATGTATCTTTAATCGGAAGACTGACCAGAGATCCTGAAGTAAGATATACTGCAGGAACACAGATGGCTGTAGCTAAGTTCACCGTTGCTATCGATGATGGTTTCGGCGAAAAGAAGAGAACAAACTTTATTCCGGTTACCGTATTCGGCAAGACTGCGGAAAACTGTGAAAAGTACCTGGCAAAGGGCAGACTGGTAGGTGTTCAGGGAAAGATTCAGACTGGAAGCTATACCAATAAGGATGGCGCAACAGTTTACACCACAGATGTCGTAGCTGACAGAGTAGAATTTTTAGAATGGGGCGACAGAAACGAAAGACAGTCCGCACCAAGACAGTCCGGCAACATGGGCGGTTTTGATGCAGCACCGGAAGGTTTCTCCGCAATTGACGAAGACATTCCATTCTAAAAGAGAAAGGAGATAAGAACCATGATGGATAAGAGACGTGGCGGTGGCATGAGAAGAAAGAAAGTATGCCAGTTCTGCGCTGACAAGACTGAAGTAATCGACTACAAGGATGTAGAAAAGCTGAGAAAGTACGTTACCGAAAGAGGTAAGATTCTGCCTAAGAGAATCACCGGTACTTGTGCTGAACACCAGAGAGCAGTTACTACTGCAATCAAGAGAGCAAGAATCGTAGCTTTACTGCCTTACGTAGCTGACTAATAGCAAGCAGTCAAATACAGACGAATTTTAAGAATCCTCAGACCTTGAGAATATCAGGGTTTGGGGATTTTTTAGTTAAATGGATTAATTCGTTCGGGGAAAACCTTCAAAAGAGATGAGATTTTATTATTGCTTTTTTTACGGAATTTGCGTATGATTTATGAAAGTATTGTTTAGCAAAGAAAAAGGAGCAGCCATGAATAATAAATATATATTAATCAGAGGAATGCATATCGTTTTGATTGCTGCTGTGATAATCACATTTTTAATTTGCCCGGCATTCACAGAGCCGGCAGATGCAGCAGCGAAGAAGATTCATTTGAAAGACACGAAAATCGTAATGC
>JAZNKW010000031.1:0-18187 GCA_045578745.1 Anaerovoracaceae bacterium | reverse complement strand
TGGCCCTGTCTGTGACGGCCAGTACCCTTCTGTCTGAAAGGCTTTCTACCGCCCCCTCTGACTTCGCCTCTGGTCTTTGCAGACTGTGTACCCTGTCTCTGGTTAGCCAGATAGTTCTTAATAACTGCGTGTACAGCGTTTTCGTTTGGTGTGATACCGAAGATTGCGTCGTTCAGTTCGATAACGCCGGCTTCAACACCCGCCATGTTCAGCATAGTAACTTTTGCCATTTGTGCTTCCTCCTTTCTGAAGTCTCTTATTTGTCGCCCTTAACTGCGTACTGAACACGTACCAGGCCACTCTTGTTTCCTGGAACAGCGCCCTTAACCAGCATAAGGTTTCTTTCTTCAATAACTTTTACCAGCACCAGGTTCTGAACGGTAACTGTTTCTCTACCCATTCTACCAGGACCTGCATTACCCTTGAATACTCTGGAAGGATAAGTACCTGCAGCCAGACCACCAGGTAATCTCTTGTGCTTGGAACCGTGGGACATAGGACCTCTGTGGTGGCCGTGTCTCTTGATGTTACCCTGAGTTCCCTTACCCTTGGAAGTAGCAGTTACGTCAATCTTCTTGCCTTCTTCAAAGTCAGCAACAGTGATAACCTGTCCTACTTCGTAAGTTTCGCCTTCTTCAGTTCTGAATTCAGCCAGGTACTTCTTAGTTACAACGCCAGCCTTTGCGAAGTGGCCAGTCAGAGGCTTGTTTACTCTCTGAGCCTTCTGGTCTTCGAAGCCAACCTGTACTGCGTTGTAGCCGTCAGTTTCAACAGTCTTAACCTGAGTTACTACTTCAGGGCCTGCTTCGATAACGGTTACAGGAATTACATTTCCCTGTTCGTCGAAGATCTGGGTCATACCCATCTTCTTACCTAAGATCATTTTCATATTTTTCCTCCTAAAATCTTACAGCGGATTGCTCTGGTTTGACTTGCATCGATGTTCGGCACACAGGAGCTTCACATCCGCCCTCTCATGCAATCTTACTAAGGGGAGTTCCCTTCGCTATTAAAGTGTTGCTGTTTCTTACAGCTTGATTTCGATGTCTACACCAGCAGGCAGATCCAGCTTGGTCAGAGCATCAGTTGTCTTCAGAGTAGCATTTGTGATGTCGATCAGTCTCTTGTGAGTTCTCTGTTCGAACTGTTCTCTGGAGTCCTTGTACTTGTGTACGGCTCTCAGGATAGTTACTACTTCCTTTTCAGTAGGCAGTGGAATAGGACCGGAAACGTCAGCGCCAGTCTTCTTTGCAGTTTCTACGATCTTTGCAGCAGACTGATCCAGTAACGCGTGGTCATAAGCCTTCAGCTTAATTCTGATTTTCTGTAATTCGCTCATTTTTTCCTCCATAAAATTTTTTGTACTGTTTTCGCTATGCTTGTACAAGGGGTTCTTCTGCTTGGAATTTCAACGTGTACAGTGGAATTGCTTGCTTCGTACACGCTCTCGTGCGTTTCCATTTTATCTTACACAAGAAAAGACCAGGCGAATCCCTTCGCCCTCATCATGTGAGGACTTGCTCCGCGGAAATTCTCCTTTAGCACGGTAACTTCCCGCTTCTTCGCCTTTCACAAGCTTTTTTAGTATATAACAAATCAAGAAAAAATGCAAGTGTTTTTTTCAAAAAAGTTGATAAAATTTCAAACTTTTTTGCATGCCCAAAACCGCTTGATTTCAACGGTTTGCGGCATCAAACCCCGTACACCCGTATCGGCGTTTCTATTTTTCATTCAAAAAAGACCGAAAAAAAGGCCCCGCATATCGTGCGGGGCCGCAAAGCCTGTATTTTAGTAGTTTTCAGCCTTCTGCTGGAAGTATCCTCTGTCGTGGAAGCATACAGGACATACTTCAGGAGCCTCTGTGCCAACGAACTGATGGCCGCAGTTGCTGCACTGCCATACGATTTCTTCGTCCTTTGCAAACACTTTTCCATCCTTAATGTTCTGTGCCAGCTTTCTGTATCTTTCTTCGTGTTCCTTTTCGATTGCCGCTACGCCTCTCATCTGTGCTGCAATTTCAGGGAAGCCTTCTTCTTCTGCAGTTTCTGCCATCTTTGCATACATGTCAGTCCATTCATAGTTTTCGCCTTCTGCAGCATCCAGCAGGTTTTCCATGGTAGTGCCGATGCCATGTGCCAGCTTGAACCACAGTTCCGCATGTTCCTTTTCGTTTGCAGCAGTTTCTTCAAACAGCTTGGAAATCTGCACATAGCCTTCTTTCTTCGCCTTGGAAGCATAATAAGTATACTTATTTCTTGCTTCAGATTCGCCTGCAAAAGCAATCATCAGATTTTCCAGAGTCTTAGTTCCTTTTAAATCCTTCATTTTTCATCCTCCGTAAAGTAAAATTTTAATTCTCCTTCTATTATAAGCCGCATATGGCTCAGTTATCCTTTTCCACCCTGCAGTTTTCGCAGATTCCCTTCAGCAGCACTGCAGACAGTTCAGCTTCCCCATTCACACCGGCAAATGTATCGCAGATAACTTCCTTCAGCCGGAGGAGTTTATCTTCGCCATCCGGTTCCAGGTCAACCAGGCCGCCGCAGCAGCTGCATTTCATATGGAAATGCTCATCCACCATTCCGTCAAAGCGATCCTGCCCATCACCGGAAGACAGACGACGCACCTCACCAAGTTCCACTAACGTGTTCAGGTTACGATACACCGTAGCAATCCCAATAGAAGGCAGTTCCTTCTTCGCTTCCTGGTAAACCCATTCTGCCGTAGGGTGTGAAGTGGTATTTTTAATAATATCAAGAATCAGGTTTCTCTGTCTGGAATAATTCATAAACACCCTCCTTTTCAAATTTAATAATAGTTATCATTATAATAAATCTTTATTTTCCAGCCGTCAAGCTAATTTAATTAAATTTTGCACAAAATTTACTGTTTATTTTCTCCAAAACAGTGTATATTAAAAGTATAAAACAAATAACACTGAGATTAAAAATCTTAAGATAAAACATCGGGAGGTATTATGATGAAGAAGTTATTTAAATGTATGCATTGCGGAAATATCGTTGAACTGTTAGAAGAATCCGGCGTTCCGGTTATCTGCTGCGGCGAAAAGATGACTGAACTGGTTCCTAACACTACAGAGGCTGCTACTGAAAAGCACGTTCCAGTCGTTGAAGTATCCGGAAACGAAGTGGTTGTTAAAGTTGGCTCTGTTGAACATCCAATGCTGGAAGAGCACCACATCGCATTCATCGTTCTGGAAACCAACCTGGGCACTCAGAGAAAGTTCCTGGATGTAGCGGGCAAGCCGGAAGCAAGATTTGTACTGGCTGAAGGTGAAGAAGTTGTTGCAGCATATGAATACTGCAACCTGCATGGTTTCTGGAAGGGCACCCTGTAATCCGGCACATATACAAATTTAAAAGTTGAGACGAAAAAAGCACCCCGACGGGGTGCTTTTTAAATTATTCATTTCTTTTAAGATGTTACTTTTCTGGATACCACATTGGACCAGCTGCTGTAATAGGTCTTTCCGCCGATAGACTTGTAGCCTCGCACCTTATAATAATAGGTCTTGCCCTTTGTCAGGCCGGACGTATTCTTATAGGAAAGGCTGCTGGTAGACTTCATCTTGCTGTAGCCGCTGCTCTTTTTCGTAGATTTGTACACCTGATACTTCAGGCCATCCACTTCTTCGCTGGCTTCCCATTTCACCTGAATGTACCGTTTTCCGGAGCTCTTGCCGTACTTGGAGGAAGCTGTGATTTCCATATCCTTAATAGTCAGAATTTCTGTTTTCTGTTTCAGCTGTTTTTCCAGCTGTGCAATCCTGTCCTCATATTCCTTCAGGTCATCTTTAACCAGATCTGCAACTTCCTGTTCCAGTTCACTCTGTCTCACCAGTCTGATGGAGTCCACACGGCCCTGAGACTTGGCATACCGGCCGCCTGCAGTCCCTTTCAGATTATTGGTCAGGTAAGAAATAACCGCCAGATTGTCAGAAGTAACACCAGGCTGAACCACTGTTCCGTTTTTAAACATGGTGTAGCCGGTTGCTCCGCAGAGCAGTTCCTCGGTACCCGCCACTCTGTATGTGGCAAACAAATCCAGTTCCACGCCATTAATCATAACATTGGTCACACGGTACTCACCGCTGATACCACGGAAGTTTCCGAATCCATCCAGAGAAACAGACGGAATCACAGTCTCCTGAATGTCATAGGTCAGACCGGAAATCTGGAAAAATCCGCCGTTGGAGTTCGGATAAAGACGCGCAGACATTTCCAGTGCATCCATAAGATCCGCGCCGCTGATTTCCGCCACACCAATCGGCTTGCCGTCAGGCAGTACTTTGAGGACATCCTTATAGCTGATATCGCCCAGTGCCAGGCTGGCCCGCAGTTCTCTGGACTCTACCAGTGCCAGATCTGCACCTGTGGCAGCTCTGTAGGCATCTGCTGTCAGGTCACCCAGATTGGTTTCTTTTCTATCGACAGTTCTCGTGCCGGAAGAAGTTGCAGCCTCCAGTCGGCTGGTTGTCACAGCAAAATCTTTGCTCAGGTCCCCATTGTATCTCGCCTGCAGGGCCTTTACCTCATCCTGCACCTTTACATCGCGGAGGTTGTAATTGCTGATCAGCTTTCCCTCCAGCGTATTATTTGTTTTAATTGTCAGAACACCAATGTTCTTCAGACCGCTTCCCGCACTGGAAAGCAGAACAGTATTCCCACCGGCATCCTTCACACTCTGTCCCGCAAAAGCAGCATGTGTTCCGCTCTGAATCACTGCTGTCAAACCGGAAGTATTTTTAATCACAGACTGCGCACTGTACGGACCAGCTGCATCATCGCTCAGATGCGCAACCGCAATGATATACTCCGCACCGATGGCTCTTGCCGTATCGATGGCATTCTGAACCCTGTAATAAAGTTCTACGCCCTCATTTCCGTCGCAGAAATCATATCCTGTTCCAAAATCACCGGAAGACCTTTCCATTGTCAGCGGATCACTGATTCCCACATAGGCAACCATTTTTCCGCCATAAGGCACAAGCTTAAACGGGCTGAATACTGCTTTATTGTCGGAAGTACGCACGAAATTGCAGCTGATATACTCAATGCCCGTCAACGGAGCCAGTGTGCTGCAGAAATAATCCGCACCATAATCAAAATCATGAATTCCCGGAACTGCTGCAGTATAGCCGACCAGTTTCATGGCTTCTGCAGAATATTTCCCCCTGGAAACTGCAGAGAGCATGCTTCCGCTCATGGCATCCCCTGCATCAATCACGGAAACATACCGGTTCTCACGCCGCATTTCGTTTTCATAAGCTTTCAGACCGGCATATCCCAGATTTTCATCTGCCTGTCCATGTACATCACCGGTAAACAGGATGGTGATATCTTCAGACTGGGCAGACTCCGCAGAAAAGGCCGCTGCCGGAATCATGGTCAGAATCAGAATGCATGCCAGTATCAGGCTGCTGATTTTTCCAGCATTACGCTTCTTCATGTTTTACCCCTCCCATATTAAAGGTTCTTTGTATTACAGTTTTACTGCGATTGCTGCACCTACTGCTGCGTTATTCAGTACCAGCTTGATGTTTGCTTCCAGGCTCTTGCCTTCAGTCAGGTCCTTTACTCTGGACAGCAGGAACGGAGTAATTCTCTTACCGGTAATCTGCTGCTCTTCACATTCCTTCAGCGCCGCCTGGATTACTACGTCCATCTTTTCAAACGGAATTTCATCTTCTTCAGGCAGAGGAACAGCTACCAGAACACCGCCCTTCAGACCCATCTTTTCCTTGGTGTTAATCAGAGCTGCGATTTCTGCAGGATCATCCATTCTGCATTCTGCTGCATGACCGCTTCTTCTGCTGTAGAAAGCAGGGAATTCGTCAGCACCGTAAGTAATTACAGGCACGCCTGCAGTTTCCAGATATTCCAGAGTGCCAGGGATATCCAGGATGGACTTTACGCCAGCACAGATTACAGTTACATCAGTCATCTTCAGTTCTTCCAGGTCAGCGGAAATGTCATGGCTTTCACCTGCACCTCTGTGTACACCGCCAATACCGCCGGTTACGAACATTCTGATGCCGGCCATATTGGCTGCAATCATAGTTCCCGCTACAGTAGTAGCACCGTCACCCTTCTGAGAAATTACCAGAGGGAAGTCTCTTCTGCTCACCTTCAGAACATTCTTTGCAGTTGCCATATATTCAACTTCTTCTTCAGTCAGACCGATTTTGATACGACCATCGATAATGCCGATAGTAGCAGGCATTGCACCAGCCTCTCTGATTACGTTTTCTACTGCCAGTGCGGTTTCCACATTCTTCGGATACGGCATACCGTGGGAGATAATAGTGGATTCCAGTGCAATTACCGGAATACCCTCTTCCATCGCCTTTGCTACTTCAGGTTTAATATCCAGAAAATCCTTATACATTATTTCATCCTCCTTAAAATTTCTTCTCTGCTTAATTTATCATTGACAGCCGCGCGGCTTTCCATGGCAAGCGATGATGCCGCCATGCCCATTCGGGCGGTCTCTTCAATATCACGTTTTTCTGCCATTCCCAGCAAAATCATAGCTGAGAAACTGTCTCCGGCGCCGGTAGCGCTGACCAGGTTCACCGCACCCGGACGGATTACACCTTCTTTTTCTTCATTGCAGTAATACACACCATCTTTGTTAAGTGTGATAAACACCTGCTTCACCCCCTGATCCATGAACCAGAGGGCTGCTCTGCTCAGGTCGTCCTCCGATTCAATGCGGATGCCGGAAAGTTCTTCCGCCTCAATGCGGTTTGGCTTCACCGTATGGAACATACCGATACAGTTCTTCGCTCTGCCTGCTTTGTGGGCAGACACCGGGTCAAAGAACAGCTTTATTCCGCGGGATACCAGCGCTTCAGCAGCCGCTTCCAGCAGTTCTGCTCTCAGGTTTGCGTCCAGACATACCACCTCGGCATCGCAGAGCACCTCTTCATGTCCCAGAATCTTCTCCAGGCTCAGCTCATCCAGAATATCCATGTCGGAAATGGCCAGTTCCATATCATGGCCATGGTTCAGAACGGACAGGTACATGGAAGAATTCTTTCCGGGTATGGTTTCAATGCCGCGCACATCCACGCCCAGTGCTTCCAGGTGACGCACCGCTCCCTGGCCCATGTGGTCTTCGCCGACCACGGTAATCATGGCCGCAGAGCCTCCCGCTCTCGCCACGTTTTCCACAATATTACGACCTACACCGCCAAAAGACATTTCAATCCGGCCCGGATTGGAGTCTTCTTTCACCAGCGGCTTGAAAGGACTTCCTTCAATATCAATATTAATTCCGCCTATTACTGTAATATTTGCCATACTGTCTCCTGCTAATCTACAAATATGCTTCCACCGATAAATTCTCTCAGAATGGAATTGTTTACAATTGCTGAATCATCATCTATGGTCCGGAAGAAGCGAAGCATACAGAGAAGTCTCTGTGCGTCAGAGTATTCCGGTTCATCTGGTCCTATGTCCGCAAGCAGCGGCGCAGCATATTTTTTCAGCACACTGATTTCATACAGATGTACTGAGTTAAACATAACATCCGCCTCATTGCTGTAAGGGAAAATGTTCTTATCTTCCCCCGCACGCACCTTCGGCCAGCTGGCGATGGTGTTCTGTGCAGAGTGGCCGCGGTACTTGTAGTCGCGTACCATACGCCGCAGCATACGGTGATCGGTCGTCACGATACGGTTGTGGCTGTCGATATTCAGTGCTGTCAGCGGGCTGATATAAATTTTAAACTTGGCATCCTTCGGGATTTCTGCCGTCAGCTCTTCGTTAAGAGCGTGAATCCCTTCAATAACGATTGGCTGGCCGGATCCGATGGAAGTAATGCGCTTGCCGAATTCCTTATGTCCTGTCAGGAAGTTAAAGCTTGGAAGATCCACTTCCTTTCCTGCCAGAAGGTCATTCATGTTCCGGTTGAAGAGTCCGATGTCCACGGCTGCCAGATTTTCAAAATCTTTTTCACCGAATTCATCCAGCGGTGTCTCTTCCCGTTCCACGAAGTAATCGTCTGTACCCATATACAGCGGATTCAGTCCGTTTACCCGGAGCTGAATGCACAGGCGCTGTGCAAAGGTTGTCTTCCCCGAGGATGACGGTCCGGCAATCAGGATGATTCGTTTTTTCTGCTTCGTAATCATATCCGCAATCTCCACGATGCGCTGATTATGAAGTGCTTCCGAGAGCTGAATCAGATCACGAGCCTGGCCGCTTTCGATTTTGCGGTTCAGGTCGGATACATAATGCACGCCCATGAGTTTGCCCCAGCGGTGCTGCTCTCCGAAGGTTTTGTAAAGTGTGGTCTCATCCACAAACTCCGGAATTACATCCGGTGCGGAAGGATGAGGGAACCGAAGCAGTACGCCCCGTTTGTATTTCATCACCTGGAAGTACTGCAGATATCCGGCAGACGGCACCATCAGACCATAGAAAAAGTCCCGGTACCCATCCAGGGAATAAAACATGGTTCCGCCGCAGGCGCAGCCTTTTCCGTCCTGAAGAAGACGGATTCGCTCCGGCTGGCCGCTTTTATGGAAAAGTTCTTTCGCTTCTTCCATACTTACCATTTCGCTTACAATCGGTACATCTGCATCCACAATCTGACGCATCCGCTTTTCAATCTGCTGCACCTGGTCATCGCTTAAAACCTCCCCGGTTTTTATCTCCGTATAAAGCCCGCGATTCAGGGAATTTTCGATATCAACCGATACATCCCCCAGTACATCCTGTACCGCTTTCAGATAAAGCAGAATCAGACTGTTCTGGTAAATGATATTTGCGGACTGGGTTCTCATGTCCAGAAATTCCACCCGGCAGTCATGTTCCAGGTGTGTCTCCAGGGATTCCACATTATTGTTCACTTTACCTGCCAGAACAGTATAGGGCAGCTGCTCCTTATATGTATGATACAGTTCTTCTAAAGTAATGCCCGCAGCAGTTTCCACTTCAAGAAAGTCTGCTCTGGGCTGAAGTTTCAGCTGAATTTTCATGCCATACACCCCCTGCGAAAGAATTTGCATGCTTTTGCGCATGGATATGAATATTATATCATACTTCTCAGATTTTGTGGCAAAATATCTGCGAAAGGAGTGATTACTTTGAAAAAACTGATACTCATCCTGATGATTGTCGGCGGCCTGAACTGGGGTCTGGTGGGAATTCTGAACTTCAACCTGGTAACAACCATCTTTGGTCCGAATTTCGCACTTATCACCAGAATCATCTACGCGCTGGTGGGCGTTGCCTCTCTCTACGGGATTACCTTCCTTTTCAGCGACGAACGCCGTCAGCATGCATAGAAGAAGACCTGCCTTCGGGCAGGTTTTCTTTTTTATAAAAAATGATAATTTTTATCGTTTTAATTTTATTTTAATTTTTCCAATGTATAGTATAACCATAAACAGAATAAAGGGGGACAATATTATGAAGAAGAACTTAAAGAAAATTTTAGCGCTGAGCCTCTCTCTGGCACTGGCGATTACATTAATTCCTGCTTCCGCAGATACCGCTTACGCAGATGACGATTTCCGAATCTCCAATGCATCTCAACTGGCAAAGGTCACCAGCCTGAAGGCAAGAGACCGCAGCAACGACGAAATCGAACTGACATGGACTCCGGTTGAAGGTGCCAGCGGTTACCAGGTATCCCGTTACTCCGTAAAGGATGGCAAGTGGATTATCCTGGGAGCATCCGATGATAACGATTACGAAGTGGAATATCTGCTTTCCGCAAGCGTATACAGCTTCCGTGTAAGAGCCTTCGCAGTCAATGCAGAAGGTCAGAAAACTTACGGCAGCTGGTCCAAAACCTATAGGACCTGTACCCGTCCAAATGAAGTGAGACAGCTGCAGGTTTCCGCAAAAACCGAAAATACAATCACACTGAAATGGAACTCTGTAAAACGCGCAGACGGTTACCAGGTTTACATTCTGGACAATGCATCCGGTCAGTGGGAACGCCTGATTAACACCGGCAAGACTTCTTACAAGGTTTCCGGTCTGAAGAAGGGCACTTCCTACCAGTTCCAGGTACGTCCATACCGCAACGCAGTTGACTCCAGATACTATGGAGAATTTGAAGACATCTCCGCAAAGACTTCTTCCGGTTCCGCAGCATCCTCTTCTGATATCCTCAGCAAGAGCAAGGCGCAGAGCATTGCACTGGCAGATGCCGGCGTAAGCTCCTCTGCTGCAAAATTCATCAGAGTGGAACTGGACCGTGATGACGGAACCAGAGTATATGAAATCGAATTCACTGCCGGCGATCTGGAATACGAATACGAAATCAACGCCGTAACCGGCAAAATCAGAGACAGAGACGTAGATTCCATCTGGGATTAATATATTGAAAAAGTCATTCGCCTCCAAACAGAAAGGGCTGCAGATACCTGCAGCCCTTTTCTTTTTTCTTATTCAGTTTCCGGCTGTGTTTCAGCCACCGTTTCTTCTTCCGGAGGACAGCAGAACACCGCTTCTGCAGGCAGATCCTCGAATTCCACCACTTCTGCAGGTGTTTCCAGAATCTCACCCGTTTCAGGTTCTACCAGAACAGAATCTTCCGGCACAGGCGCATCCTGCTGCTTACCATAACCGGTAAGCCAGCGGTACAGAGACCGCTGAAGAAGCCGCGCCTCTTCATGGCGGAGCGTAATGCCCTTTGCCATTCTCTGATGATCCGGTGACCACTCACGGATATCCAGCTTGGCCGGTTTCCCGTTCCAGGAAACAAGATTCAATTCTTTTTTCCAGCCGTTCTGGGACTCAGACAGAACCCCCAGATATCTCTCAATGACGAACGAAATTTCTCTGTTACCTTCTGTAACCATGTTAATCTCCTTCCCCATTTCCCTTTGCAGTTTTATACTACCACGACTGGAAAATCCTGTCAATATTCGAATTTATTTGTTTACTGTTTCAATTGCAGCCAGGATACGTGCAGGAAGTCTTCTGCAGTCTGCTTCTGTGATGGACGCGATGCTGATACGCACGCCCATGGTCAGCGGAATGGTGAAGATACCTTCCTTTTCCAGTTCTGCACCGACAGCATCCGGATTTTCACACGGTACGGAAGCGAAGAAGCCTGCATCGAACGGTACAATTTCCAGACCTGCTTCCTTTGCAGCAGCTTCGAAAGCCTTACCGCGGCGCAGCAGCATATCGCGGAAGCCGGCACGTTCTTCCTGAATACGAGCCAGGAGAGCCGGATCTTCGTAAATTTTGCTCAGCATAACCTGTGGTGCGCGGGTACAGTTGGACCATGCAGCACGTGCGGAGTATTCACATACTTTGCGGAATTCGTCAGCAATTTCTTCAGTTTCTGCCATACAGATCATGGCGCCGCAGCGCATGCCGTACAGGGTGAAGGACTTGGAGAAGCTGTATGCGATGACAGGCAGGATGTTTTCGCCCATGGAGTCCAGTACAGGCAGGAATGCTCTGTATTCTTCGGCTTCACCTGCGAAGTCCAGATATGCCACGTCAACCAGCAGTGTTACCCTCTTGTCATCAGGAACACGATCCAGAACAGAAGCAACTTCTTCCCATTCGTCTACAGTGAGGGAATATCCGGTTGGATTGTGAGCCGGAGTGTTCAGGATAATTACCAGACGGTCCTGTACTTCCAGCAGTGCCATTACCTGCTTTTCAAAATCTTCTGTATTGAAAGTGCCTGCTTCGTTTACCAGCTTGAAAGTATGCAGACTTCTGCCGATTTCACCAGCAATGGTACCGTAAGGTCCCCAGTACCAGTCAGTCAGCAGAACCTTATCACCAGGTTCAGAATAGTTGGCAATTGTATTATGGATTGCACCGGTACCGCCAGGGGTCGCTACAGCCACTGTATGACGCTTTGGTTCATAGCTGCCGAAAGTATCCTTCAGAACAGCTGCCTTGTATCCAGGAATACCTCCGATTGGTGCATATTCCGCAAATTCTCCTGCTTCCAGAGTCTTAAAAACTTCATTTACAGAAGAAAGTACCACAAACTTGCCTTCTTCATCCAGCAGAACACCGATAGTCGCGTTTACTACCGCATCCTTGCCTTTTTCTGCAATCATAGCCTTTGCACGGTTATTTACGGCAAAGTTCTTATCTTCTTTCGGGATTTTTCTTCCCTGCTGTGCAGCAAAAATAAAATCAGACATGATTTTTCTCTCCTTTACATTCAATGCGATTTGCATAATCGAAATAATTGTCTCGATTATATCATCAACTTGCATTTTTTACAAGTTGCCCGCTGTATGAAAAGTCTTTCTTCTGCAAATAATATCTTTAACTGGAGGTGAAAATATGCGTCAAGCAGAAAGAAAAAAAGGAAAAGATAAAATTGCCATTACGCTGATGCTTTGCTTCTGCGTCATTGCTCTCACTTCAATCTTTGCCATACGGTCTAATATTAACAAAATCAACGGCAGCAGCCCTGATTTGCCCGTATCCGACAAAACACCTGCTGCGGATACGGAAGATAGAGTCCCTGAGAAACCAGATGAGCCGTCCGATGATGTATCTGCACCCGTCCCTACGGTGGACAGTCAGCCGGAACCTGCTTCGGCAGCCCGGTTTCAGAGTCCGGTCAATGAAGCAGGGGCTACTGTATCTAATGAGTATTCCATGGACACTTTGATCTATTCGGTCACTTTGGATCAGTACATGACCCACAGCGGGGTGGATATTGAAACGGATGCCGATGCTCAGGTTCTGGCCATGGCGGATGGAATCGTAACCGCTGTCTATCACGATGACCGCTACGGAAATACGGTGGAAATCAACCACGGTGACCAGTATACTGCAGTCTATTCCAACCTGTCCGATGCCGGCATGGTTGAAACAGGTGATGATGTAACTGCCGGTCAGATTATCGGCGGTGTCGGTACCACAGGTCTCTTCGAGTCTCTCGAACCTGCCCATCTCCACCTGGAGCTGCAGTACCAGGGCAGTCTGGTGGATCCAATGGAATATATCGATTTCCGGTAACAAAAAAGCTCCCGCCGTCAGCCAGATAGCAGGAGCTTTTTATTTGTGTATGTACAGTTATTTCGTAATTTTTACATAGTTGATGTTTTTGCCGGCAGCACTGAACTTGTCTTCGTATTCCGTAGTCACCTGGCGGCTTTCGTAGGTACAGTCCTCACCGTGAAGATCACGGGTCATTTCAGCCATTTTCAGACCTTTTTCTTCCAGGAGTGCAATTTCCTCCAGGGTGAACTCAAAGAGTCCTTCGTTATCGGTTTTAAACTCTACGAAACCATCTTCCCCCATAACCTGGAAATAGTTTTCCAGACGCTTATGATAGGTCAGTCTGCGCTTGTCGTGGCGTGCCTTCGGCCATGGATCGCTGAAATTCAGATATACGCCTGCCAGCTCACTCTTTTCGAAGTAGTCATTCAGGTCGTTGACAAAATCGTTGAAAAGACGCAGATTAGCAAGTCCTGCTGCTTCCGCCTTTTCCATGGCACGGAGAATGACATTTTCCTGTCCTTCTACGGCGATATAGTTGGCTTCCGGATTTCGCTGCGCTCTGGTCAGGATGAACTTGCCCTTGCCGCAGCCGATTTCCAGATATACCGGATTATTATTTCCAAAAATTTCAGCCCAGTGACCCTTGGCTTCTCTCGGGTCTTTAATCAGAAAGCTGGAATTGTTGGCCATTTTTTCTTCCAGATTTTTTACTGTTCTCTGTCTCATTTATTTCCTCCTGCAGTTCCGTTCTGCCTTACAGCAGAATGGACTCGGCAATAATCAGGGCCAGGAATCCTGCCAGAAGCAGAATGGCCGCATAATCTCTCTTTTTCAGCTTCATTTCATGAAGGCGTGTACGCTGGTCACCGCCGCGGTAGCATCTTGCTTCCATGGCCATGGCCAGATCCTGTGCAATACGGAAGGCACTGACAAACAGCGGAACCAGAATCGGAACCAGACTCTTTGCTCTCTGAATCAGGTTGCCGGACTCAAAGTCAGCCCCTCTGGCCTGCTGGGCCTTCATGATTTTGTCGGTTTCCTCCAGCAGCGTCGGAATGAAACGCAGCGCGATGGTCATCATCATGGCGATTTCATGTGCCGGAACACCAATCTTTTTCATTGGTGCCAGCAGACGTTCAATGCCGTCGGTCAGACTCAGCGGACGTGTGCACAGCGTCAGCATGGATGATCCCAGAAGCAGCAGAATCAGGCGCACAGCCATGAAAACAGCCATGCGGAGGCCTTCCTCCGTAATCTTCAGGAATCCCAGACGAACCAGAACAGTGCCGTCAATCATGAACATGTTCAGTGCAAAGGTGAAGCACAGAATCATGATAATCGGCTTCAGACCCCGCACGATGTAGGAGAACGGTACCTTTGACAGGAGAATCACCGTTCCCAGCGCAGCTGCCGCCAGAACGAATCCTATAAAATTGTCTACAATAAACAGTTCCACGATGAACAGCAGGGTTGCGATGATTTTAACCCTGGCATCCAGGCGGTGAATCACAGAATCACCGGGATAGAACTGTCCAAGTGTGATATCTCTAATCATTTTCAGATTTTCCCTTCAGATATTGGAATATTTCTTCAGCTGCCTGTTCTGCAGACAGAATGGTTTCAGACAGGCTGAAACCGCGGTCACGCAGAGTTTCCGTAAACTGTGTTACCGGCGGAAGAGCCAGTCCCACTTCTTCCAGACGCTGTCTCTGACCAAAAACTTCCTTTGGAGTACCCACCGTTACCAGGCGGCCGCTGTCGACTACGATGATTTTGTCAGACAGGCGCGCAATATCCGCCATATTGTGTGATACCAGAATGGTGATATTTCCGGTTCTGCGGTGAACTTCTTCCACCATGGCCAGCACGTCCTTGTGTGCTTTCGGGTCCAGGCCTGCAGTTGGCTCGTCCAGAATCAGAACTTCCGGACGCATGGCAATAACGCCTGCAATTGCCACACGGCGCTTCTGACCGCCGGACAGCTCAAAAGGAGACCGATCTGCGATGGTCTCATAATCAAGGCCTACCAGTTCCAAAGACTCCCGTACACGCTCCTCGATTTCCGCCTCAGACAGTCCCAGGTTCTTCGGACCGAAGGCTACATCCTTTGCCACAGTTTCTTCAAACAGCTGATACTCCGGATACTGGAAAACCAGTCCGATACGGCGGCGGATTTCCACCATGGACACACCCGGTGCAGTGATATCCTTTCCGCCCACCACAATCTGACCTGATGTCGGCTTCAGAAGGCCGTTCAAGTGCTGCAGCAAAGTAGATTTGCCGGAGCCGGTGTGACCGATTACACCCACCAGTTCCCCATCATTTATTTCAAAAGACACATCCTCCAGGGCTACGGATTCCGTAGGCATGCCCGGTTCATAGATGTGTGTCAGATTTCTTACCTGTATTGACATAAGAATTCAACCATCTCTTCCGTACTGATTATGTTTTTCGGCACATCGATGCCCTTTTCACGCAGACAGGCTGCCAGTTCCACAGCCAGAGGAATATCCAGATTTACAGACTGAATCAGTTCCTTCTGTGAGAAGACTTCTGCCGGGGTTCCGTCCAGGAGAACCTTTCCCTCGTGCATAACTACCACACGCTCTGCTTCTGCAGCTTCTTCCATGAAGTGGGTAATCAGGAGGACAGTAATGCCTTCCTCGTGAAGCTCACGGATGATTCCCATGATTTCCTGACGTCCCTTCGGGTCCAGCATGGCTGTAGGCTCGTCAAAAATAATGCACTCCGGCTTCATCGCCACCACGCCTGCAATGGCAATCCGCTGTTTCTGTCCGCCTGACAGCAGGTGTGGCGGTTTTTTGCGGAATTTGCCCATGTTTACGGCTTCCAGTGACTTATCTACCCGACGGCGGATTTCATCAGGGTCAATTCCCAGATTTTCCGGGCCAAAGGCCACATCATCCTCTACGATGGCAGAAACCAGCTGGTTGTCCGGATTCTGGAATACCATTCCTGCAGTCTGGCGTACATCCCACATGTGCTCATCAGAGCGTGTGTCGAAACCTGCCACATAAACAGCTCCTTCCGTAGGAAGGAGCAGGCCGTTCAGGTTTTTTGCCAGAGTAGACTTGCCGGATCCGTTCTTTCCAAGAATGGCGGTGAAGCTGCCCTTCTCAATCTGCAGGCTCACGCCATCCACAGCATTGACGGGCTCCCGGTCTTCTTCTCTGACATAGCTGAAAATTAAATTGTCTATGGTTATAATTGGTTCTTTTTCCATTCTGTTGACTTCTCTTTATCTGTAGTATTTATCCATGTATCTCTTCAGATCATGGGCATTAAACTGGCCCGGTGCAGTCGCCTTGCTGCCGCAGGCATAGGTCATCACAGACCCGAAATCGCCTCCGCAGATTCTGCTCGCCTGACCTTCGTCCCCCATGGCAATAGCCAGGAACGGTGTATGTCCCTTCAGCTGGTTATAAGCAAAGGAGCCTTCCAGGATTGCATAGGCATCCGCTTCCGTATTGGCAAAGGAAATAATGGCCAGCATATCCGCACGGCATCCCTCCATCTTTACGAATTCCATAGAGATTTCGTCCTTTGTCATAATCCGTTCCAGTTCGTGATAAGTCAGCAGAACTTTGGTACGGCGGCGGTGCGCCTCCTTAATAAGCTGTTTCGCCTGGCTGTTCTTCCAGTCGATAACCAGGTAATCGGCAACCCCCATGGCAAGACGCAGATAGCGGTTCGCCTCCTCTTCTTCCCCCTGAAAACCGAAGAAGAAGGTCTTATTGCGGCACATGGTCTTTACCAGCTTCAGCAGCTGAATAAACTCTTCATTACTGTAGTTTTCCAACCCGGCACCTGTTTCAGGATACCATTCCACAGCCTGGCATGCCTCCCCGTACTGATCGATTTCTACCTTAATTTCTTCTGGTGTTCTGCAGTTCAGAGTCAGACAGATCTTCGGTCTTTTTTTCACTTCTTTCATTTCACTTACCCTCAAAATATTCAAATCACATTATAGTTACCGTCTCGCACTGCGCCGTCCCAGAAAACGGTACAGCAGGTAGAGACAGTGAAATACCACTACAACCAGAGCTACACAGCCAGCCAGATATCCCGGATATCCGAATCTGGTACCCAGCAGGTTCCAGATTGGAACCAGCGGAGATCCTTCTGACGCCTCATTGAGGAACAGGAAGTTGGTTTCGTTGTTCAGATTGAACCAAAACAGTCCCGGTACCAGCACCAGAACAATTCCTACCGTCATCCACAGCCCTCTGTAAGTCGGCCGGTATTCTCCGTTCCGATAGCGCATCACCATGTAGAATACAATCCATGCGTGGAACACGAAGCTGTGAATGTTCATAAAGTTCAGGAACGGGTATTCAGTCCAGTTGCAGAACAGAAGCGCAGACGCCGCCCCCGGCATAAACGCATAAGGAATCATCTGCCCTGTAATCTTCTGATTTTCCAGAAAGGCATCTGCCAGCAGTGCAAAAATCGCCAGCCCGCACAGATGGAACGGAAGGTATTCCGCATGCCAGAATCCGGTAAAATACAGAATCAGGTCTTTTACAATTTCAGATACGGCCAGTGCCACTGCAAAAAATCGGCGCATATTCCGCTGCCGCTGCTCTCCGATTCCACGGTTGCCCGGCGTCGTTACCGCATTGGAACGGATGCGGATGCTTCCGTGGCCGTCCAGTCCTTTATAGTATGTACTGATCAGAACGGATGCCACAACGATGACAGCCAGCCAGATCAGATGTCCTGCAGAATACAGGCTGAATCCGATATCCAGGTTCTGTTCCTGAATCTCGAGTTTATTAGTCCAAAAATATTCAAATGACATATCAGTGCTGTGGACTGGTTCCCATGCAGAATCACTCAGTATACAATACCACAAATGGGCACCGCCAATCCCCCTATTTTCATAAAATTGAGCAAAATCTTTGCAATTAATATATTTTATCACTTAACATGCCTCTTGTCCATACTTTCCCCAGCCCACAGGCAAAAATCCGGGCAATGCCGGACAATAAAAAACCCGCAGCACAAAGCTGCGGGCCAATTTTTAATAATTGTCGCTTGAAATTATACGATATTATTCGATAACTTCGGATACAACGCCGGAACCTACTGTTCTACCGCCTTCTCTGATCGCGAATCTCAGACCTTCTTCGATAGCGATTGGAGTGATCAGTTCGATAGTCATAGTGATGTTGTCGCCAGGCATGCACATT
>JAZNKW010000030.1:0-11138 GCA_045578745.1 Anaerovoracaceae bacterium | reverse complement strand
CAAGACTGAAGATTAAGAAGCGCGTACTGTCCAGAACACTGGAAGACGGCGGTACCATCTTCTGCTTCCTGCTCCCATGGACAACATCTGGTGTATATGTACCAAGTGTACTGGGTGTAGAAGTACTTGATTATGCTCCATTTGCATTCTTCTGTCTGTTATGTCCAATCCTCTGCATCATTTATGCATGCATTAACTTCGCAATCTTCAGAGAAGAAGATGCTCCTGCTGCTGCATAAAGACGCAAAAATTGCAATCTACAAGAATGAAACGGTATACATGAAATTCTTCTAACTGTTAAAAAGAAAGAACCGACAGTAAATCTGCCGGTTCTTTCTTTTTTTTTGAACTCACGATTTTTGTATGTGAGTATTGACAGGTGTACTTAAATGTATTATAGTGTACTTATATAATAAGTACACTTGGAGGAACGATATGGAAATTATCATCAGCAACAACTCCAGCATGCCAATCTACGAGCAGATTACTTCTCAGGTGAAGGCCCAGGTTATGGATGGCCGTTTGCAGCAGGGACAGTCTATTCCGTCCATGCGTGCACTGGCTAAATCTCTGCACATCAGTGTCATTACCGTACAGAGGGCTTACGAGGATCTGCAGCGTGACGGCTTTATTGAGACCGTTGTAGGGAAGGGGAGCTTTATTTCTGCCAATAATAAGGCAATTTGGCAGGAAGAGCAGCAGCGTCTCATGGAAGAACACCTGTCGAAGGCTGTGGAAATCGCCCGCAGATGCGGAATCGACGCGGATCAGGTGAAGGCGCTTACAGATTTATTTTTTGAAGAGGAATAAGGGGGAAGACTATGAATAACGTAAACAATGCGCTGGAAATCCGAAACCTGTCGAAACATTATGAGGATTTTCAGCTGGATCACATTAACCTGACGGTACCTGCCGGAGCCATTGTAGGACTCATCGGAGAAAACGGTGCCGGCAAGAGTACTACCATCAAGGCTGTCATGAACCTGATTCATAAAGACAGCGGTGATATCACCATCTACGGTCAGCATCTGGGAGATAATCCGCAGAAGCTGAAAGAAGAAATCAGCGTGGTATTCGACGACATTCATTTTAATAAGAATTTCAATGCGAAGGAAATCGCTGCTATCTGCCGCGGCATTTATAAAAACTGGGATGACAGCCGCTGGAATGAGCTGATGGACCGTTTCGGTCTGCCCGTTTCCAAGAAGGTAAAAGACTTCAGTAAGGGGATGCGTGTGAAGCTGAATCTGGCCATTGCCCTGTCTCATCATGCACGGCTGCTGCTTCTGGATGAGCCTACGTCAGGTCTGGATCCTGTAATGCGTGATGATATTCTGGATATGTTCCTTGAATTCATGCAGGATGAAAAGCATGCAATCCTGATTTCCAGCCACATCACAAGCGACCTTGAGAAAATCGCTGACTATATTGCTTTTATTCACCAGGGCCGCATGGTATTCTGTGAACCGAAGGATGACCTGCTCTACCGTTATGGCGTGATTCGGTGCGGAAAAGAAGATTTTGCAAAGATTGCAGAAGAAGACAGGGTGGCAGTACGCCGTCAGGACTACCAGATCAGCGTTCTGGTACGTGACCGTCAGGCTGCGGCCGCAAAGTATCCGGACCTGATTATGGATCAGCCGGACATTGATGAAATTATGCTGTTTTATGTAAAGGGGGAACGGTAATATGAAGGGGTTATTACTGAAAGATTTTTATACCGTAAAAAGTATGTGGAAGTACATCCTGTTTATTGCCATTGTCTTTTCCCTGAGCTTCTGGGGGAGAGGGGACGGTACCCTGGCGGCCATGTTCTCCTTTATCAGCACCATTCTGCTGATAAACTCTCTGGCCCAGGATGAAATGGACCAGTGGAACAAAATGGCCCTGACTATGCCTCTGACCTGCCGCCAGATTGTCCTCTCAAAATATATTTTCGCCTTGCTTGTCTGCATCTTCGGCACGGCAGTCGGCCTGCTGCTGACCCTGCTTGCCACATTGCTGAATATAGGTGAACTTGCAGTGCAGATACAGATTGTGCTTCTGGGTTCTGCCGTAAGCAGTGCAGTGATTCTGCTGGTGATTGCTCTGATGATTCCGACCAATCTGAAGTTTGGAGTCCAGAAGTCCCGGTATCTGCTGCTGTCCTTTGTGGTGATTCCTGTGCTGCTGGGGGCTTTGGCAGATGCATCGGGATTTGCGATGCCGGACATGGTGTATTTCGGTGGCAGTACCGCAGGGACTTCCATATTGGTAATTCTGGCGCTGGTACTGATTGTGTTTGTATCCTTCCGAATCAGTGTGCGGATTATGGAGAAGAAAGAATATTAGTTTACAGCATGAGAAAAGTGTTGAAAAATCAGCACTTTTCTTTTTATTTTCCGTTGTTTTTTCCGGAAGACTGTGGTATAGTATTGACGGTAAGTTATGACTAACACAGATCACAACAGGAGATAACATAGATGACATTAAAAGACCTTGAAATCGGCAGCAGTGCCGTCATCGCCTCAGTCGGCGGCGAAGGTGCACTGCGTCAGCATTTTCTGGATATGGGTGTAATCCCAGGTGCAGAAATCAAGCTGGTGAAGCTGGCACCTCTGGGAGACCCCATGGAGTTTCAGATTCACGGCTATGAGCTGACCCTCCGTAAGGATGATGCCGAAAAAATCGAAATCACAGATACATACAAGCCGGTACAGGCGTCCAATACTGCGGACACTGCTTATGTGGTGATCAAGAAGGAAAAATCCCACCATCCAGGTCTGGGTGAAGGCGGTATCTATCACGTAAAGGCAGACGGAAAGCCGCTGCCGCAGGGCGAGAGAATTACCTTTGCGCTGGCAGGAAACCAGAACTGCGGCAAGACCACTCTGTTTAACCAGCTGACCGGTTCTTCCCAGCACGTAGGGAACTTCCCGGGCGTAACCGTAGACAGAAAGGACGGCGTAATCAAAGGCCATCCAAACACACTGGTAACAGACCTTCCGGGGATTTATTCCATGTCCCCGTACACCAGCGAGGAAATCGTAACCAGACAGTTCCTGCTGGACGATAAACCAAAGGGCATCATCAACATCGTAGATGCTACCAATATCGAAAGAAACCTTTATCTGACCATGCAGCTGATGGAACTGGAAATTCCAATGGTTCTGGCACTGAACATGATGGATGAGGTAAGAAATAACGGCGGTTCCATCGACGTGAACAAGATGGAAGCCATGCTGGGTATTCCGGTAATTCCAATCGTTGCAGCAAAGGGCGAAGGGATTGAGGAACTGGTAGACCACGCGGTTCATGTGGCTCAGTACCAGGAAAAGCCCGGCCGCGCAGACTTCTGCAGCCCGGCCCAGCATAAGGGTGCGGTGCACCGCTGCCTCCACGCCATCATGCATCTGATTGAAGACCATGCAGAAAGAGCCGGAATTCCGATCCGTTTTGCAGCAAGCAAGCTGGCAGAAGGCGACAGCCATATGCTGGATCAGCTGAGCCTGGATCAGAATGAAAGAGAAATGCTGGAGCATATCGTGGCTCAGATGGAAGAAGAACGCGGTATGGATCAGGCAGCTGCCATGGCAGATATGCGTTTTGCTTTCATCCAGGATGTGTGCAGCCAGACTGTAATTAAACCGAGAGAAAGCCGCGAACATGCACGAAGCGTGCAGATCGATAAGATTTTGACCGGAAAGTACACTGCACTGCCTGCATTTGTAGGTATTATGGCACTGGTATTCTGGCTCACCTTCGGGGTCATTGGCGTATGGCTCTCCGACGGACTGGAAATGCTCATTGGCATGCTGACCGATGTGGTGGACCATGGTCTGACCGTATATGGTCTGAACCCGGTAATGCACTCTCTGGTTATTGACGGTATTTTCGAAGGGGTGGGCAGCGTTCTCAGCTTCCTGCCGACCATCGTAACCCTGTTCTTCTTCCTGTCCATTCTGGAAGACAGCGGCTACATGGCTCGTGTTGCCTTCGTTATGGATAAACTGCTCCGCAAAATCGGCTTATCCGGCCGTTCCATCGTACCGATGCTCATCGGCTTCGGCTGTACGGTTCCGGGTGTTATGGCCTCCCGTACACTGCCTTCTGAACGTGACCGTAAGATGACCATTCTGCTGACACCGTTCATGAGCTGTTCCGCCAAGCTGCCGATTTACGCATTCTTCACAGCAGCCTTTTTCCCGAAGAACGGTGCTCTGGTGATGATTGCACTGTACTTTATCGGTATTATCGTAGGTGTACTCTTTGCTCTGGTGGCAAAGGGAACTGCATTCCGCGGTGAACCGGTTCCGTTTGTAATGGAACTGCCGAACTACAGAATGCCCGGCATGAAGAACGTGGCACAGCTCCTCTGGGAAAAGGCCAAGGACTTCCTGACACGTGCCTTCACCGTAATTTTCCTGGCGACCATTGTGATCTGGTTCCTCCAGTCCTTTGACAGCCGTCTCAACGTAGTGACTGATTCCGCAGACAGCCTGCTGGCATCTGCTGCAGGTATCATCGCGCCGATCTTCAAGCCGGTAGGTTTCGGCGACTGGAGAATCTGTACCGCACTGATTACCGGCTTCATGGCCAAGGAAAGTGTGGTTGCAACCCTGACCGTTCTGCTGGGCGGTGTAGCGCTGACCGACTTCATGACATGGCAGGCGGCTCTGTCCCTGCTGGTGTTCTCCCTGCTGTACACCCCTTGTGTGGCAGCGGTTTCCTCCATCAAGAGAGAACTGGGCGGCAAGTGGGCTGTGGTTGTAGTGCTGCTGCAGTGCGGTATTGCATGGATCTGCGCTCTGGCAACCTGGCTGGTATGCGGACTCTTCTAAACCCGCAAAACCTGTAAAATCAAGGACTTGTGCTTTACAGTCGGATAGTGTATAATATTTAAGGTTATACACTATCTGACTTTTTTATTATGGAAAGAGGATTACATACATGAGCGAAATGATGGAAAGAGTAAAGCAGCTGGAAACGCTGTTTGAAAAATATGAAATTACCGCAAGCGAACTGGCACAGGTTCGTCTGCTGGAAGAAAAGCTGAATAAGCAGGAAATGACCGTATCTGTAATCGGTCAGTTCAAGCGCGGCAAGTCCACTCTGGTAAACGGTATCCTGGGCGAAAAGGTAATGCCTGTAGGTATCGTACCGGTAACTGCCGTTGTTACCACCGTAAAGTACGGTGAAAGAGGCGCAAGAGTTCACTTCGAAAACGGTGCAGTGATTGACACCAGCTTTGAAGGAATCAGCCAGTACATCAACGAACAGGAAAACTGCGACAACCATCTGGGCGTATCCAAGGTGGAACTCTTTGTACCTGCAGACTTCCTGAAGACAGGCATCACCCTGGTAGACACACCGGGTGTAGGTTCCGTGCACCAGAAGAATACAGAAGCTGCAACAGCCTTCGTAAAGGAAAGTGACGCTGTTATCTTCCTGCTGTCCGTGGACAGCCCGATCAACTCCATTGAAACAGACTTCCTGGCACAGACCAGAGAGTTTGCTTCCAAGTTCTACTTCGCAGTAAACAAGGCTGACGTAGTAGATGAAGAGGATCTGGAAGATTACCTGTCCTACTGCCGCCGCCTGATTGCAAAGCTGATGGAAGTAGAAGATATCCACCTGTTTGCAGTAAGTGCAAAGAAGAAAATCGGTCTGGATGAACTGACCGGCGCTGTAGAAAAGGACTGCCTGCAGAGAGCCGGCGAAATCCTGGAAGGTTCCGTGAAGCTGAAGCTGCGTGATGTGGTAAGCAGCGCACTGACCCAGATTACTCTGTACAGAACTGCACTGAACATGACCGGCGAAGAATTCGAAGAAAAGTTCGCTGCCATGAATGCATGCTTCGAAGCAGTAAAGGAAGAAGCCGCAGCCTTTGGTCAGGAATTTGCGAAGAACGGCAATATGCTCCAGGCACAGCTGAACAACTTCAAGAACCAGCTGTCCGATAAGGTACAGGAACTCTTCGGTATCGAATACCACTATGACCTGCCTGTAGTAGATCTGGGTGCAACCGATGCAGCACACGATGCACTGGATAAGATTGTCTTCGACCGCCAGGTGGAAGAACTTTGCAGGGAACTGTCCGGCACACTGAACACCATCTTCATGTACCGTGAAGAAAATGCATACACCGTAGTACGCCGCATCAACGACCTGAACCGCCTGGTAAGAAGCCTGGCGAAGATCAGAACCGAGCTGAGCGAATAAGCATTAAAATTAAGATTTACAGACTCCTCCTGATGTCAGTCAGGGGGAGTTTTTTTGCCTGAATTTTCTGTAAATATCCACCAAAAGGTCAAGTTTTTCTTGTGTTCGTGCTAAAATTTTGATAAGATAGAAAGTAGCATTTATAAGCAGGGTTATCATCTGAAGACCCTGAAAATTCAAACAAGGAGGAAATATAAATGTATAATTTCGCATTTGCGTTCGTACTCTGCGCCCTTGCATATGTAATCGGCGAATGGGTATCCACCGCAACAAAAGCATGGGTTCCTTCCGTATTCGTAACTGCAGTTGTTCTGCTGGTTGCATACTGGACTGGTATCGTGCCTACAACTTTAGTAAGTGACTCCGTACTGATTCCGTTCGGTTCCACCATCGGTATCTATCTGCTGATCACTCACATGGGTACTGTAATCAGCATCAAGCAGCTGCTGCAGCAGTGGAAGACAATCGTTGTTTGTCTGACCGGTCTGGCAGGTATGATTGCTGTATCCTGGTTCGTTGGTCCTCTGCTGATGGAAAAGACTCTGGTTATCGCTGGTCTGCCTCCATTAACTGGTGGTATCGTAGCGGCTACTACAATGCAGAAGGCTGCAGCTGATGCTGGCCTGACTGTAGCAGCAGTATTCGCTATTACAATGTACTGCGTACAGGGCTTCGCTGGTTACCCTCTGACTGCAGTTTGCCTGCAGATGGAAGGTAAGAGACTGCTGAAGGATCTGAGAGAAGGCAAGGTTGTTATCACCCCTGAAATGAGAAAAGAAATGGCTTCTGTTGGTACTACAGTAGTTTCTGACGATTCCGACAGAAAGACTCTGCTGCCTCAGCTGCCTGCTAAGTGGAACTCCGCAGTAGTAATGCTGCTGAAGCTGGGTATCGTAGCTTGGATTGCAACTCAGATCGGTGCTATCACCGGTATCTCCGGCGCTATCTGGGCACTGGTTTGCGGTGTTATCGCTACAACCATCGGTTTCCTGGAAACCAACCTGCTGAACAGAGCTAACTCCTACCAGATCATGATGTTCGCTCTGATGATGTACGTATTCGACGGCCTGAAGGACTGCACACCTGAAATGCTGCTGCAGATTATCGGACCAATGCTGATTCTGATCGTAATCGGTGTTGCTGGTATGGGTATTGCTGCATTCATCATCGCTAAGATCTTCAAGATGTCCTTCCCTCTGGCATTCGCAAACGGCCTGACTGCACTGTACGGATTCCCACCTGATGCTATCATCACTGAATCCACCTGCAGAGCTTTAGGTAAGACTGAAGACGAATTCAAGTACTTAATGCTGAAGATGTTCCCATCCATGATCGTAGGCGGTTTCACAACTGTAACAATCACTTCCGTATTCGTAGCTGGTATCTTCGCAGGATTCCTTGGCTAATTAAAATCTAAAGAATAATTTGGTAGGTATTTTAAAATGAATATTTTAGAAGTTGCTAAAAAATACGAACAGTATATTATCGATATGCGCCGTCACTTCCATATGAATCCGGAACCAAGCATGCAGGAATATGAAACCAGCAAGCGTGTTCAGGAAGAACTGGATAAGATGGGTGTAGAGTACGTTGTATGCGGTAACGGCATCGGCGTACTGGCTACAATCAAGGGTGCTAAGCCTGGTAAGACCGTTCTGCTGAGAGCCGATATGGACGCTCTGACAGTAAACGAAGAAAATGATCTGCCTTACAAGTCCGTTAAGGAAGGCGTAATGCACGCCTGCGGTCACGATGCTCATACAGCATTACTGCTGGGTGCAGCTCAGATCCTGAAGGACATGAAGGAAGAACTTTGCGGTACTGTTAAGCTGGCATTCCAGCCTGCAGAAGAAATCGGCAAGGGCGCTCTGGCAATGATCGCTGAAGGTGCTATGGAAGGTGTAGATGCTGTATTCGGCCAGCACATCTGGTCCGGCGTAGAGTCCGGCAAAATCTCCATCCAGCCAGGCCCTCGTATGGCTTCCGCTGCTCAGTACGAAATCAAGGTACAGGGTAAGGGCGGCCACGGTGCAATGCCTGCTGAATGTATTGACGCAGTAACTTGTTCCTGCGCAATCGTAAACTCCATGCAGACTGTTGTTTCCAGAGAATTCAGACCAAACGATGCAGTTGTAGTAACCGTAGGTACTGTAAATGTAGGTACCCGCTGGAACGTAATCGCAGACAACGGTTCCCTGACCGGTACCACACGCTGCTACGACACAACTGTGTTAAAGGAACTGCCTGAAAGAATGGAAAGAATCGCAAGAGGAATCGGTGAAGCATACAGATGCGATATCGAATTCACTTACGAAGATCTGCTGGGACCTACTGTAAATCATCCTGAAATGACTGCAGTCGCTGCAGAAGCTGCAAAGAAGATTTACGGTGAAGAAAACCTGGTTCATATGGACGCAACCACCGGCGGTGAAGACTTCAGCTACTTCATCGAAGCAGCTCCAAACAACATGGGTGCATTTGCATTCCCTGGTGTTGGAAGTGTGGAATGGGATTCCTGCCACGCTCATCACAGCCCTAAGTTCAAGGTTGACGAATCAGCTCTCTTAAAGGGTGCTGCCCTGTATGCACAGGTAGCTGCAGACTTTAACTGCAGATAATCATTAAAAAAATTCGGCGGCACAGCTTGTTTGTGCCGCCATTTTTTCCATAAGGAGGTAATATTTATGGATATCAGAGCATTAGCGGAAAAGAACCGTGACTATATCATCGAACGCCGCCGTTACTATCACCAGCATCCGGAACTGTCCTTCAAGGAATGGGAAACTACCAAGACCCTGAAGGAAGACCTGGAAGCAATGGGCATGGAAATTCAGACTTTTGAGGACTATCCTGGTCTGATTGCAACTCTGGACACCGGTAAGCCGGGCAGAACCATCATGCTCCGTTCTGACATCGACGCTCTTCCTGTAGTGGAAGGTACCGGTTTGGAATTCTGTTCCGTAAACGAAGGCGTAATGCATGCCTGCGGCCATGACGCTCATATGGCAATGCTGCTGGGCGCTGCAAAGATTTTGACAGAGGTGAAAGATGAACTCTGCGGTAAGGTAAAGTTCATCCTGCAGTCCGGTGAAGAACATGCCTGCGGTGCAAAATATTACATCGAACACGGTCTCATGGAAGGCGTTGACGGTATCTTCGGCATGCACATCTGGGGTACAGTAGATGCTCCGTACATCTGCGTGGAACCTGGCAAGCGCATGGCTTCCTGCGACAACTTCACCATCCGCGTGAAGGGTAAGCAGACCCACGGATCCTCTCCGCATCTGGGACATGACGCTATCGTGGCAGCATCCAATGTGGTAATGGGCCTGCAGGGCTTTGTAAGCAGAAAGAATGATCCAACCAATCCTCTGGTAGTTTCCGTTGGTAAATTCCATGGCGGCAACATGTACAACATTATCTGCAACGATGTGGAACTGGTAGGTACCATCCGGACTTACTCCAGAGAGCTGCGTAAGGAACTGGAAGCAGAGCTGCGCTCCATCGCAGAACATGCAGCAGCTGTTTACGGCTGTACTGCTGAATTCGAACTGTCTCCAATGCTGCCTGCAGTTATCAACGATAACGAAGAAATGAACCAGATTGCTATGGACGCTGCAGTGAAGCTGTATGGCCAGGAAGGTCTGACTCATATGGACAGCCTGATGGGTTCCGAAGACTTCTCCCTGTTCATGGAACAGGTTCCTGGCTTCTTTGCTTTCATCGGTGCAAAGAATGCGGATAAGGGCATTATCTACTCCAACCACCATGAAAAGTTCACCGTGGATGAAGACTCCCTGGAACGTGGTGCTGCACTGGCAGCTCAGTTCGCAGTGGACTTCCTGAATAAATAGGTGAGAATCATGTTTAAGGAAACTGTAGAAAAATATTATCCGGAGATGGTATCCATCCGTGAGGACATTCACCGTCATCCGGAATTATCCAATCAGGAGTTCCGTACCAGCGCACTGGTACTGGAAAAGCTCCGTTCCTACGGACTGGACAGCGTGGAGCAGGTGGCAGCAACCGGTGTAGTTGGTATTCTCTATGGCACAGCAGAAGGTGCCGCTCAGGAAGGCGGACGCTGTCTGGCGATTCGTGCGGATATGGATGCACTTCCGGTTACAGAAGATACAGGCCTGCCGTTCTCTTCTGAAGTACCTGGCGTGATGCATGCCTGCGGACACGACATTCATACAGCGACTCTGCTGACTGCAGCGAGAGTTCTGGCAGAACACCGTGATCAGTTTAAGGGCTGCGTCAAGTTCATCTTCCAGGCTGCTGAAGAAAAGGCGCCTGCCGGCGGTGCACGTCCAATGTGCGAAGCAGGTGTCATGGAAAACCCTCATGTAGATGCCATCGTAGCGCTTCATGTGGTTCCAAGCACCGATAAGGCGGGAAAGTTCGGTCTGAAGAAGGGCGTAGTCAGCTCCGGTTTTGACCTGTATGACTTCGATGTACACGGAAAGAGCGGTCACGGCTCCCAGCCTCACACTGCAAATGACGCCATTCTGGCCGTAAGCCAGCTGATTGTCATGCTGCAGCAGATCGTTTCCAGAAACATCGACCCGCTGAAGACTGCAATCTTTTCTGTTGGCCTCCTCAGCGGCGGTACTGCAGTAAATATCATTCCTGGTGAAGCAAGAGCAGAAGGGGTTGCCAGATACTATGACAACCAGTCTGCAGAGGTCATCCGTGAAAAGGCACTGGATATTGCAGAAGGTGTCAGCAAGCTGTCCGGCTGTCAGATTGATGTGAAGGTACAGAAGGGTTATGCATGCGTGGAAAACGACGGTGAACTCATCGACTTCATAGAAGGCGCAGTGAAGGCAGAACTGGGTGAAGATGCAAGCTTTACCATGGACGAACCATTCTCCGGCTCCGAGGACTTCAGCTATTACAGCATTCACAGCGGTGTGCCCGGTGCCCTCATGTGG
>JAZNKW010000029.1:0-41409 GCA_045578745.1 Anaerovoracaceae bacterium | reverse complement strand
CCAGCACCCATAGTACCTGTTCCTAATACACCAATCTTTTTCATTTTTCAATTCCTCCTAATACATTGAAGATTTTTTCATCTCGTGCGAAAAGATTAATTCGTCAATTTCGTTAAAAAATTAACCTTTTCTGTTACATACATTATAGCATACTTTCCCGAAAATGAAACCCCATTTTACACTATTTTAATAAATTTTATCAAGTCCGTAAACCCCTTTTCGCAAAATATCCCTTTCCGCTGTTGCAGATTGCAACAGGCTGTGCCGTATCCCCGCTCCTGACATTCCGGACTTTCGGTATAATAAAGCTACACACATACAAAAAGGAACCTCCGCCGACTGTCTGTTTCCGCACAGCCCCGGAAGTTCCTTACATCACTCATGATTGCTGCTGCGGCAGCATCCGTAAGAAAGGAGATTCTTTATGAAAAAACGAATGCTTGCTCTCGCCATGATCCTCATACTGGTCCTAACCAGCACCGTCTTCGCTTATGCGGAAGTGGAACCGAGAGATACGAATGTAGTATTATTCTCAACAGAGAGAACATCCAGAACCACTGCCGAAGCTACTGTTGATGTTACTTTCTCAACTTTTGTCGATCGTTATAATGTCACTATATATTTACAAAAAAAAGTGGACAATCGTTGGGTCTCTGATGTATCAAATCCAGAGTATGTCTTTTCAAAAAGTGGTACTAATGATTTCGACTATACATTTTATCACATTTATACCAATTTGACTTCTGGCGTTAATTACCGCTTAAAATGTGTCACCACAGATACAGTAAATAATAATTCATATTCCTTTACTTCATATTCCAACCAGTTTTAGCAGAGGCAATCATTGCCTCTATTTTATTTTGTGTGACCTTACTAAAATCCATGATGCACATGTAATTTTTTTCATCAACATAAGAGTACATCGTAACATTATCTATTTTTTTCTTATACAACGAATACCCATCCACATTTATTCTTTCATCATATTTATTTAACACAGCCGCGTCAAATTCATGCTTTATATGAACCGTTTGTTTTATAACTAGTACAATATCGTTCTCACAGTCATATTGAGTTACAAAGTTTACATTGTTGGGCGCTTCGCTTATGTTGATTTCCTCCAGCACATACCCTTCCGGCATGTCTTCAAACCATACAATCTGTTCCCGGTATTTTTCAGGGATGTCGTCGTAAGATGCAAAGGTCGCGGTCCATGTCCCCACATTACCATTCCCATCACCGCCGATGACGATGCTGCCATTTTCATAGGTTATATCTGAGTCCGCCCTCGGCACTGCCACGCCTTCCTCCGGACTCAGCAACGCCTTCAGAGATGGCGGCAGAGCATCGCTCAGCAGCAGACTGCCGGTCAGTAAAATTGCGCACAAAAATACAGCCGCAGCAGCAAAGCCTATACGGCGGATTTTGCGGCGGCGGGCAAGACACTGGCGCCGTTCACCCTCTTCAAGCCAGTTTTGGAAAGTATCCCGGTCAGAAAAGGAAGATTTCGTTTCAGAAATGACTGCCCGGCACAGTACTTCACTCAGCTTTTCGTCCAGCTTATTACCGCATTCTGTCTTCATCGGCAGCCCCTCCTTTCCAGTATCTTTTTCTTCAGTTTTTCACGGCTCCGGCTGGCAATGCTTCGGACTGTACCGGCCGGCATGTGAAGCGTCCTGCCAATTTCCTCGAAAGTTTCCCGAAAGGCATAATGCAGTATGAGAATATTCGCAGCCGGATTTCCCAGTTCCTTAATCAGGTCATAAAGTTCTGTTTCTTCAAATGACTCCATTTCCCGATACACCAGCTCATCAGGCACAGGCAGCCCGGCCTCTTCACGGGCTTCTTCGTAACTGCTGAAAGGATAGTTCTGCATCCAGTAACGTTTCATTCGGCGCAGATGGCCGAAAGCTCTTCGCTTGGCTATGGTGCGGAGCCACGGTTCCAGACAAGCAGGATCGCGCAGGGTATCCCTCCGCCGCCAGGCCGTAAGAAGCACATCCTGCAGCACTTCCTCTATCTCCTGCTGCGGAATCCCGCAAAACCGGAGATATACACGCAGCGATCCTTCCAGCTGATACAGTCTGTCCAGAAATTCGTTCTGCTGCACCCTATTTCATCCTGGTCCCATCTTCAAAGATACGCACAATCTGGCTAACGCCTTTCAGCTGCTGTGCATTGCATTTATCCAGAGTGGATCGGATTTCCTCCCGGAACCGCATAGCTTCCTCGTCATCTTCACCATAGATCTTTCCAGCCAGAAAATAATCGGCCGATATATTCATCGCCTGACTCAGTTTATATAAGGTCTGAATCGACATCCCCTTATGACCGTATTCGATATCTGCAATAAACTGCCCGGATACATCAATCTTCTCCGCCAGCTGATCCCTGCTCAAGTCCAGCAGTTCTCTGCGCAGACGGACACGCCGCCCCATTTCTCTGATATCCAGTTCTCTCAGTGTATATTCCGCCATATTGTTGTATCCCGTCATCTTAAAGCTCCATATTCTGCCTTTTTATGTCTTTGTTTTCTTAAAGAATACTGACGGTTACCTGAATGCACCACAAACTGCAGGTTTAATTTCCAAACTATCAGGCTAAAAAATGACGAATTTTGCCGAAAATTTATTTTTTATGCAACGTTTTATTCCCGCTCATTACTCTTTAAATAGAAAAGAGGGTTTGGAATATATCCGTTCCCGGGAGGAGAGTTTACATGAAATACGAAACGCAGATGAAGCTGGCCGCCAATCTGAAGCAGCTTCGAATGATCAAAGGTTACAGCCAGGCATTCCTTGCTCAAAAACTTCAGATGGACCGTTCGGTTCTGGCCCTGTATGAAAGCGGCAAACGCTGTCCCGACCCGGAAACGCTGTACAGGCTGGCACAGATATACGGACTGCCTGTAGAAATTTTGCTGGTCACAGATCCGGAATTCATCGCCGCCGAGATTAACAGCCGACGTGCAGTCGAGAAGGGCGAACAGGAACTTCTCCATCTGTTTCGGCGCCTGTCTGCCTTTTCCCGTGGCCGTCTACTGGAAAAGGCAGAGGATCTTCTGCTGTGGGATATGGCCTATTTCAGCAATAAAAAAGGCGGCCAGTGATTCTGTTACTGGCCGCCCTATATGCGCTTGTCTTTTTACTGCAGGTTTCCGAAAGCCTTTTCGCCTTCGTTTAAAATGAATTCCTTCAGTTTGGAAACGTGGTCACCTGCCGCTACTCTTGCTTTCTCTGCATCCCCGCTCATGATAGCTTCTTCGATAAGCTGGTGTTCTTTCGGCATGCTTTCATAGCGGTTGAAATCATCGTAGTAAATATAACGGAAACGGAGTGCCAGCTCCTGTACGGTGGAAAACACCTGCATCAGAGTCTTGTTTCCGCTAATGGAGATAATCATGGAGTGGAACTCTTCATCATACTTGATGATTTCTTCAATATTGGCAGCCTCTACCGCTGCCTTATATTTTTCAACAACATTCAGAAGATCGGCCTTCTGACGCTCTGTAATTTTACCGGATGCAATAGCCGCTGCCATGCCTTCCAGACCCTGACGGACTTCCAGAACGTCCACCATATCTTTGATGGAAATATTGGATGCATAAGCGCCTTTCCGCGGTTCGATGGTAACCAGGCCTTCCTTTTCCAACTTACGGATGGCTTCACGCACCGGAGTGCGGCTCACACCCATCACATCAGCCAGCTCCACTTCCATCATTCTGGTTCCAGGTGCAATTTCCCCCACCAGAATCTGGCGCTTCAGCTCTTCATATACAATTTCCCGCAGTGGTCTGTGATTCTGCAGATCGAAATTTAACATTATCGTTCACCTCTAAATAGTTTATCTTCCCTCTGTGCCGGCCCAGTAAGCCTCATAGCGCATACCGCGGAGAAGCTGGCATGCACTGCGCGCTTCTTTTTCGGATGCGTACACGGCAAACACGGTCGGTCCGCTGCCGCTCATGAGGACCATTTCTGCAGGTGTCTGTGTTCTGCAGATTTCCTTCAGCCGTGCCACAGGCTCATAATGATCCAGAGTATACAGTTCCAGAACATTAATCATGTTTTTATAGACCAGTCTGTCATCTCCGGCAGCCAGTCCGCGAATCAACTCTCCGTTATCCGGACGCTGAGTGATTTCATAATCATCAATGCATTTGAACACTTCTTTCGTGGACACACCAAAAGATGGTTTAGCCAGCACTACGTATTTCTTCATGCATTTTTTGAGAGGGTGAAGAACTTCTCCCCGTCCGGTAGCCAGTGCCGCTCTGTAGCGGCTGTTCTGCACCAGAACGCAGAAAGGAACATCGGATCCCAGTTCCTCTCCAATGCGGCAAAGCTGGCGGGTATCCAGCTTCAGGTTCCAGAGACGGTTCAGCCCAATCAGTACTGCCGCACCATTTCCGCTTCCTCCGGCCAAACCTGCTGCCACCGGAATGCTCTTGGTAATGGAAATGCGGATGATGCCGCTGCCCACACCTGCCTCTTTCGCAAAATGGCGGATCATTATCTGCGCAGCCTTATAAGCCAGGTTCCGTTCGTCCACCGGCAGATAAGGCCGGTTGGTCTTCACTTCGATGCGGATATCCGGTTCTTCACCTGCCGTTCCCTCTTCCTGGCAGACCCATTCCATATGAATCCGGTCGTACAAAGAAATTCTCTGCATTACAGAAGACAGGTCATGATATCCATCGGGACGGGTTCCGGTTACATCCAGAGATAAGTTTACTTTCGCATAGGATTTTAAATCAATTTCTCTCATGGTCTTTCCCTCGCAAAACGGTAAATCAGATTCGTGAATAAATCAGGTTCATGGTAGTCAAAATGAGAGGACTTGCCTCTCATTCTGACGATAGTTTATTTGATTCGATTATTTCTTCTTGCCCTTGCCCTTTTTCACGTTGCGCTTCTGAGCAGCCTTTGCAGCCTTTCTAGCTTCTTCTTCCGCTTTCTTGGCTTCTGCAATGGCCTTTCTGCCTGTGATATAGGAGCTGCCGCCTTCACGAACAGTTCTAGGCTTGCCTACTCTGTATGTATTGATGTCAATCCATTCATATTCGTCATCTTCGTCCTTAGCAGCCTTTTTCGCTTCCTTGGCTTCTTTCTTCGCCACTTCCTTTTCGTGCAGCGCGATAACTTCCTGAACAGACTTGCCTGTTCTCTTAGCTTCCTTGTATGGGTTGAAGGTGTCGATTTCACCATTCTTCTTCATTTCTTCAACCTGCTTCTTGGTCTGCTTGCTGGATACTACCACCATACCTACCATCATCACGGTCATCATGGCCATGTTCACACCCATGGACAGGGACTGATTGATAGTGGTGAATTTAATAGCCTTATCCTGACCCAGAATGTTGCCATTATCGTCTGTCAGGTTTCCGGATACAACCAGCTTATATTCAGAATTCTGAACTGCATTCATATAATCAGCCTTGCCGTCGCCGTCACCGTCATAAGTGGTATCCAGCAGTACCAGCACTACGCCATCTTCCTTAGGCGGATACAGTACTCTGATTGGCAGCCTGGTTCCATCAGGACCAAACAGCTTGAATGCGTCTGCATTTTCCTTACCAACTTTTTCTTCCGTGAAGTCTGTATCGAAATACAGCTTTACAGAGACATTTTCAATAGCAGTACCGGTTGCACCGTCTGCAGGATAGGTTTCCATCAGGTTCAGTGTACCTGCAAAACCCAGAGAGGTTGACAGAACAACCATCAGCATTACCAGGCTTAAAATTTTGCCTACTCGTTTCATTCCTTCGTTTCCTCCGATTCCTTTTCTTTCGTAAGGCGGACCTGTTTCCAGTTTCCTGTCCGCTTTATTTCCTTTCTCCGTTCACGGAAAAAGGATTTCATTATATGTCGGCACTGGTCTTCCATGAGTCCAGTTTCAACTTCCATGCAGTGGTTGAGCCGTTCATCCTGCACGATGTTATAGAGTGAGCCGCATGCACCGCTCTTGGGTTCCGCTGCCCCTACGTACAGTTTTTCGATTCTGGCCCAGACAGCAGCACCTGCACACATACAGCAGGGTTCCACCGTCACATACATCTGGCAGCCCGTCAGCCTCCATCCTCCAAGGACTTTCGCCGCTTCCCGGATGGCAACCATTTCAGCATGTGCTGTAGGATCCTTTTCAGTCTCCGTCAGATTATGACCTCGTCCGATAATCTCACCATCACGCACAATAACCGCACCTATAGGGATTTCTCCCAGCGCTTTGGCCTTTTCCGCCTCTTTCAGGGCTTCTGACATATACTTTTCCATACTAAGTCATCATATCACAAATTCCAAAGAGATTCAACTGTATTTTGCATACAAAATTCATTCAAACTTCCGACAGTTTCAACGTATCCGGGTCCAATGCAGCAATCCAGTATCCGTAAACATCCCTTGCCTGGCTGTCTGACAGATTTTCCAGGCAGTCAAAGAGTTCTTCACCGCCAGCCAGAGGCTGCCACAGTGTAAACCCGGTTACCCCGCCTGCAGGCTGCTCCTCCAGAAGAAACCTCCCCGGTATCGCCAGAAAACTTCCCCGGCGTCCTGTACCTACCAGAAAATGACCGTGGCGGCGGGCCATGGCGTACCCTTCGCGGCAGAAGTCCGCCAGCATTTCCACCCGTTCCTCCCTGCGCCAGGTACATTCTGTTTCATCCTGTGCAAAATATCCGCTTCCGGCATCCGCGCTTCCCTGAATCACTCCTTCGGCCATCTGAAGTGTTTCGGTATCTGCTGCAGCCTGTACCGGGGGATTTTGCCGGGTGCCCCCCATAAGCTGGCTCAGGAGCAGCAGGAGCGGGCCATACCCGTTATTCCGATTATCCATTGCTTTCTTCCGCCCTTTCATGTAGAATCATACATAATATATTATGTTCCATCAGGGGGTGCTATTCATATGGTAATGGATATAATGGTAGGGATTATCTTCTTCGGTGCAGTGATTCTTTCCATGAGGAAAGGATTCACTATTACCATCATCAACTTCATACGGGTTATCGTTTCGATTGTACTTGGTGTTCTCTTCTGTGATGATCTGCGGGACTGGCTGCTTGAAAAAACGGGCTTAGGACTGTGGATGGAAGAAACGCTTCAGAAAAGATTGGCGGACACCCTGTCATCTGCCTGGGCAGAAACGGACCTTTACGCTGCACTTCCGGAAATGCTTCAGAAGGAAACCCTGTCGCTCACAGGTTCTCTCGCAGGAGAAGGCGCGGCCAGTCTTTCCGGCATGTTCCTGTCCATGGTGTCCTTCTTCCTCATCGTTCTGGCAGTGGGGCTTGTTTGTTCGGTCCTGACCCGTATCTTTTCAAAACAGTACAACGGCGGCTTCTTCGGTCTTCTGGACTGGCTGCTGGGCGGTATTATGGGATTAATTAGCGGGCTGTTTTACGTCTTCGTATTCCTGGCGCTTATCGTTCCTGTGACAGCCCTCTTCATGCCGGGTCTGTCTGAAACACTGATGGCATCTTTCGCAGAATCCAGAATCGCAGGAAGCCTTTACGACAACAACCTGCTTCTTCTGATTTTCAGAGATTTCTTTCATTAGGTGATTAATCCACTACATGTGGTGGTATAATATGAACAGGAGCGGAAGGTTTCCGCTACATGGTGATAAATCGCAATTGAGCGATATTGGATAAAAAAGGGAGGATTACACCGATGGGCATTAAGATTACAGGAAATGCGCCTGAAAAAGAAATGCAGGCATACGTTGATTATCTGGAAAAGAAATATAACCGCAAACTGAAGTCTCTGGAGGTGACCATCGACGGAGAGTTTGCTGATCTGAATTATGAATTTGAACCGGCTCCGTTCGAAAGAATCCGCCGCATTACCGGCTACCTGGTAGGTACCATGGACCACTGGAACGATGCCAAGTTCGCCGAAGAAGCGGACCGTGTAAAGCACAGCGTAAGCAGCGGGCTGGAACAGCTGTAACTGAACTGAATATTAACGGCTATGCCGAAAAAAGAAGAGTTGCCTCGATTGAGACAACTCTTTTTCATTGCATATTTTGCGAAGCGGGCTTTGAGCTAGCCAATGCCGCCCAGCAGGGTACCCAGTACCAGAACTGCAATGGTCAGGCCGCAGAATACATACTTGCCGGCAAATTCGAACCAGGAGCCTACAGGCTTCTTTGCACCCATATCCACATGCTTGCGGACGAAGTCTTTGCCGCAGATCCAGAAGAAGATCACGCCGGCCAGGAATGCCCCCAGAGGACACATGTAGATGGAGAAGATATCCATCCAGCCGGATACGATACCTTCGATGCATACACCTACAGCAGTACCGATGACTGCGATGGTGCCAACTGCCTTCTTACGGCTGAAGCCGAACTTGGTCTGCAGTGCTTCTACCGGTGTTTCAAACAGGTTCACCAGGGAAGTCAGACCTGCGAAAGTAACTGCCACGAAGAATACGATAATTACCACTCTGCCGCCAGGAATCTGTGCGAATACGTTCGGCAGGAAGATAAACATGAGGCCAGGGCCGCCGCCGGTCAGTTCCACACCTGCGATAGCCATTGCAGGCAGGATGGTAAAGGCTGCTACAACCGCTGCCATGGTATCCCAGAATGCTACGGTACGTGCACTGGACGGAACATCCACATCCTTCTTCAGATAAGAACCGTAAACCAGGGTTCCGGAACCTGCCAGTGACAGGGAGAAGAAGGCCTGACCCAGAGCATAAACCCAGGTCTTGCCGTTTGCCAGCTGTGTCCAGTCAGGCTTCAGCAGGAAGTCATAAGCGGCTTCTGCACCCGGCAGGGTACGCAGATAAATTGCCATGCCTACAAACATAACGAAGAACAGAGGCATCATTACCTTGTTTACACGTTCGATACCGGCAGAAATACCGTAAATCATAATTGCGAAAGTAATCGCCAGGCCCAGTACATGCCAGCCCACGCTGCCAAAGGATGCTGCAGTAGCACCGAATGCACCTGCATAATCATCTACAGTAGCGCCTGCGAACACGCTGCCGGTGATGGAACCTACCATGTACTTCAGAATCCAGCCTACTACTACGGAATATCCGATGGCCAGGGCCAGGGATGTAATTACCGGAACCAGAGCCAGACCTTCACCCAGCTTCTTTCCTTTTCCGGCCATTTCCGTAGCCTTACCGAAAGCACCCATCGGACCTGCACCCATGGCACGGCCGAAGGCCATTTCACCGATTACACCGGTAAAGCCGATTACAAGAACACATATAAAATAAGGGATCAGGAAGGCTGCACCGCCGAGAGAAGATACTCTCGCAGGGAAGAGCCAGATATTACCCATGCCTACGGCAGAACCGATGCAGGCGATAATGAATCCCGTTTTACTTCTGAAACTATCTCTTTCCATTTATAAATCATCTCCTTGATAACTTGTATAAATTATAGCTTACTATGTTTTCCGGAAATATGCAAACAGATTTTGGCGGAAAATACACATTCGCCTTGAAAATCCCCGCCCGAAAGACTATAATATTTATGGATTTTATATCCGAAACAACATTTTACAGATTAAATCAACTATAAGATAAAGAGGAGATGTTCGACATGTACAAAGAAGCCATCAGACCCGCTTGGGCCGAAATCAATTTATCCAACCTGGACTACAACATCAAGCAGATCCGTGCAAAGATCGGTGAAGGCCGTGAAATGATTGGTGTTATCAAAGCTGATGCTTATGGCCACGGTTCCGTAAAGGTTGCAGAAGTTCTGATCGCAAACGGCGTAAAGACTCTGGCTATCGCTACTCTGCAGGAAGCCCTGACTCTGCGCGAAGCAGGTATTAAAGAAGAAATTATCATGCTGGGCCTGACTCCTGACATGTATGCAGACTTCATCGTAGAACACGACATCACTCCTGTAGTATGCAGCTCCTCCAATGCTGCTGCTATCAGCGAAGCTGCTGTAAAGGCAGGCAAGGTGGTTCACGGTCTGATTGCCGTTGATACCGGTATGGGCAGAATCGGTTATCTGCCGGACGATGCAAACCGCGATGCAGCTGTAGCTGACGTAAAGAAGATGATGGACCTGGAAGGCTTCAAGATCAAGGGCCTGTTCTCCCACATGTCCACTGCTGACGCATACGACAAGACTTACTCCCACTGGCAGGAAGAAAACTTCAACAAGTTCTACGATGCACTGATTGCTGCAGGCGTGGAAGTTCCAAAGAAGACCCTGGCAAACAGTGCTTCCATCATGGAACTGCCTACCGTTTACTTCGATGCATGCCGTCCTGGCATCATCCTGTACGGTCAGTATCCATCCGACGAAGTAGACAGAAACCAGCTGTCCATCAAGCCTGTAATGCAGATCAAGGCGAATATCGTTCACCTGAAGGAAGTCGGCGAAAACTTCTCCGTAGGCTACGGCAGACGTTTCATCTCCGAAAGACCTTCCAAGATTGCAACCCTGGCTCTGGGCTATGCGGACGGTTATCCTCGTCCTTACTCCTCCCAGGCAAAGGTTATCGTAAACGGTGTTCTGGCTCCAATCGCGGGCAACATCTGCATGGACCAGTGCATGGTTGATGTAACAGACGTTCCAGACGTAAAGATTGGCGACGAATGTATCATCATGGGTACAGACGGCAACCTGGAAGTGACTGCAGAAGATATCGCCAAGGCTACCGGCACCATCAACTACGAAATCTGCTGTGCATTCGGTCAGAGACTGCCAAAGGTTTACGTAAAGTAGATTCCATACTGAAAAGATAATGAAAGGCCCCTGTGCTTGTACGCAGGAGCCTTTTTTCGTGTCTGTTTATGTAATTATCTTTCACGGAACATGCCGCAGCTGCAAATTCCGTCATTGCGTCTTTCCTGTGTCATATGGCATACACCGTGAACCCAGTGCACGCATCTGCTGCAGATATTCTCTCCCATCATCCGCGCCCCCTATACTCTGTACATATGTGAATATCCACAGTCAGGACATGGTGTGTAAGACACATCACCTAAAATCTTGCGCAGTTCAGCATATCCGCATTCGGGACACTTGAAATAATCACTCTTAGCCATTTTTACTTCTCCTTTTCCAACATTTCTTCAAATTCATCCAATAACTCTTCATATTCTTCCAGCTGCGGACGTCTGTTAGGATTGTTCATACCGTTCAGAAAGGCCATGAAGAAGGCTCTTTCCCAGTGAGGCAGCTTCCTCCTCAGCAGCTGGGTTTCAAACAGCTTTTTTAAATGGTTTGCCACTGCCAGGTCATCCGGCACACTTGGAATTCGCAGTCCCGTATCGGGATTCCGGTATAAGGTTTCATTCATTGCAAAATATCCGCCCTCTTCATTTCGAAATCGAAAATAGTCCGCTCCGGACAGAAGCACTTTATCATAGTCCTGCGAAACCAGGATATTTTGACGGTGCAGATTGCCACAGAACACGTCCATGCGGTGAACAGACTTGACTGCCGCGATAAGCTGGCGGGCAATGCGGAGTTTATCCTCCACATCCATGATCCTCTGCTGATTCACAACCATTTCCAGAGTCATATACCCTGAAACGGAAGGCCTCAGAAAACCGATAAAACGACCTTTTTTATCCCACAGACCGTCTGCCGGCCATATCACATGTTCTAAAGCATCCCCCGGGATCCACAGTTCCATCAGCTTCCGGAAATTCTTTTCCTTCGCCTTGTCCTGCCCATTCATCAGCCCGTCAGGGTGAAACAGTTTGGCAGTAAGCTCCGGATGGCCTTCCACAGGGAAAAGCCAGGCGTGGGCTTCCTCGATCAGAGGTTTCTCTTCACAGATTACCTCGTAAATCTCCCCCTTCATTCCATATAATTTCATAATCCGTCTCTCTCCCCTCGGCTACGCTTCTTCAGGACGAACTGCATAAAATGCCTGAATATTCATCCAGTGCATATCTGCCTCATCCACATCCACATTCTTAAAAGATGCAGGGAGTGCTGCAGTCAAAGGCCATTCCAGCCAGTAAGGGAGCACGCCTCCGTCTGCTTCTTCAGAAGAGAAAATGTGGAGATGCGGACATTCAACATCCACGAAATCCGCCGCAAAAGCCATCAGCGCTGCAGGGTTTACCGGCTGACTGCCTGCAGAGCCAACTGCATGAAGCGTCTTTTCATCAGCAAGCAGAAAAGCAACAGGTGGATAGTATTCAACACTCTCCTTATCATAGGCTTCCAGTTTCACACGCAGCGCCTGAAGCCCCAGCATCATACCCGCCAGACCGTCACAAGCACCTTCACAGAAGTCCTCCCCTGCCGCATCATCTGCTGCGGACGGAACTTTCATCATTTCCACGTCTTCCAGCAAGGAAAACTCCTGCAGCAATCCGGCACACTCGCCGTTAAATCCAACGATACAGATGTCAAGCTGAGGATAATCTCTTTCCTTCTGCATGCATTCCAGTGCACGGTTCAGTTTTCTGACCAGAGCTTCATTAGCCAGGGTTTCTTCCACAATCAACACTGCTGGCTGGCGTTTATTCTGATTTATATATCTCATGTTGCTTACCTCCCTGTTGTTTATATTTGTATTTTAAGACAGCATCATCCCTGCGTCATCAGCACTGCTGGCCCTTTTCGTCCTCACTCATCCTTTTTCAGCCAGATACGCGTAAATTCCTCATCCGCATACTCTCTGGCATCAATTTCTGCGGACGGTGCCGGACCGATAATCCACTCCTGCGGAATGATGCGGATCAAAAGATTCAGAATCAGAAGGAAAATCAGCCACCATGGCACTCTGCCTTTTTTGCGTCTCATATATTCCATCTCCTAACCGACCTGCTGCGCAGCCATGGTATAATCACCGCAGCTGTAAGCACTGACTTTGACATAGTAATTCTGTCCCACCTGCAAATCCGCATATGGACCGAAACCTGCGTCCACATCGACAGCCACGGCAATCTGATTCCAGTTGGAGTCGTAAATATAAACTTTCAGTCCCATATCTTCCGTTACCTCCGTGAAACAGAAACGATATTTTTTGGAGGCACTGCAGCGGAACAGATAGACATTTTCCTGCTGATTAAAGTCAATGGAATCGCGGACTGTACCATAGTTTGTAATATCTTCCGTCTGTTTCTGGAGCCACCAGCGAATATGGAAATTTCCGGTATCAGCAAACCGGCGTTCCACCTTCAGTGAGTACATGTGGTCCGCCTTCATTTCCACAGCGATGCCATCGCCATTTTCTTCGGAAACATAGCTTGCCACACATCTTCCGGCATTGTCATAAAGACGGACGATCATCTGCTGATCAGAGTCCATGGTCTGCAGATAATAAATCCCGTCGAATCCCGGTTTCAGCCCGAATTCTACTTCCGGCATGGCATCAGAAACGCTGGCATTCAGGTTGTGATATGCGGCGGAAGCTACCTGAAGGACACGGTTGTCGTGAGGGTGTGTCCAGCTGCCGTCTGCCTGCATTCCGCTTTCATAAGGTGCAGGTTCTTGTGTCTGCGGGTTCTGCATTTCCTGGCGCAGTTCTTCAATTTTCTGCTTGTTCGCCTCCTGACGTGCTGCCTCTTCAGAGCGGTGAATATCCATCATATTAGAGGTGCATGCCGCCGGTACTGCTATCAGAAACGCAAGCAGGACTGCAAGCAGGCCAAGGCATCCTGTTCTGCGTCTGCTGCGGCCATTTCCTCCGCCTTGCATGCCTGCCTGATATCTGCCGTTCCCTGAGCCGGCATGGTTCACCTGCTTTGGGACAGTTCTTGTTCCCAGCTCGCACCATGGACAAAATCCGGCAGATGACGGATACTGATGCTGATGTTTTCTGCAGTGTGTACCGCTTACCAGCGACGCCTTCATGCGTCCAAGTTCAGCAAACCACTCTCGCGCAGACGGGCGGACGGATGGATTGCTGTGACCATCCACGAAAGCCCGAATGAAGAGATTTTGAACAGAAACCGGCAGATAATCGAATCTCGGACAGTAAACCGGGATGTCCAGTCCGGCCTGATGCATGGTATGCGGGAAGAAACCTCTGCAGATATTTTCGTTTGGCTGCGGCAGATTTACGGAAGACTGTCCTGCAGACATATGAGGCAGGCTTGTCTGGCTTCCCTGACGCACTGCGAAAGGATGTGCACCGTTCATGAGCAATGCGAACATGTGAACCGCCAGCCAGAACCGGTCAGTATATTCATTGAAAGTATCTGCCGGTACATTGGTCAGACCGTGATTCTGCTTCATCGCCGCCTGAACCTCCGGCGCCAGATAAGGTCCCAGTCCTACCACACAGGGGTAAATTCGTCCGCTGGCCCTGTCTCTTACGGTGTAGCTGTCGGTATCCACCAGTGTTACCGTCAGGTTTTTCGTATCTATACAGATGTTTTCCGGATTGCCGTCACCAACGTACTGTCCCAGCTGATGGAGTCCGTCCACCGGTACGCACAGATTCATGGCTATGGTGATGCGGTCTTCCAGCTTCAGCTTATATTTATCACTGTAAATTACATTCAGATCTTCCGTGTTATGCAGGGCAGGCATGACATAACCGACAAACTGACCGTTTTCGCGGACAATATCTACCGGCCAGGTCAGCTGATCCAGCAGAGCCTGCGGAACGCCTGCTCTGATCATCGCTTCCAGTTTCTTCATGCGGCTGGTAGTACGATGTTTTGCTTCCAGGCGCTTCAGCACCAGATTTTTATTGCCGCGGATGTTGAAAATTTCCCCCTCGCCGCCGCTGGCCCGGCAAGGCTCCATGATGGTATATGTACCATGCATTCCCTGATAAGTTGGCATAGACTGCTCCTTTCTCCTGTTTTTCTATATCAGAATGCGGTCTTCCAGGATTTCCTGGTCTGTCAGGTTGAAATACCTCTTTGTTTTCGTTGTCATATCAAAGGTAAGATCCAGGTGGTAACGCTGTCCATCGATTTTCACCATGAGCCAGCAATGTTCTTCTCCTGCTGTACCGGGCCGGTCATTTGTGCGGCCCAGCATCAGGATGCTGCGGATTCCCACCTGGTCGAAAAGAAATTTTGCTGCTTTGGAAATCCCGCTGCAGACACCTTTTCCCCAGAGAAGCGGTGCGGCCAGTTCGAAACTGGAACCGCCCATCTTCTGCATATAATTGTTATCGTATATCACATTCTCACAAAACCAGTCGTGAATCAGTCTCTCTTTCTCCAGATCAGTTCTGTTCCGGCAGTTTTCGGTCAGCTGCGCAGTTTTCTTCAGAACCTCTGCCAGAATATTTTCCGCATCCTGCTGGCTGAAACGGTACCGCGGCCGAACCTTTACCAGATGCAGAACCGGATACCATATCATCTCAAGTCCCTCATCAAAGAAGGCCGCCGGCAGATCACGCTTTATCTTTTCATAAATCTCTTCCACTGTCTCGCTGCCGACTCCCTGAAGTGTGATGGACGGCTGAAAACGGAACATGCCGTCCGCCAGTTTGCGGTATAGTTTCTGTTCCTTTTTTCCGAGCCGTTCATAGTGATAACAATATACATTTTCCGGCTTACTGAAGTACATCAGATCCTTCATGATTCCTCTCCTCACCTTTTTCATCCCCGGCTTTGTCATCCGAATCCAGTCTGGTGAAGCGTTTCATCCATTTTACAATCCGGCGGTCTTCCTTCTCCTCTTCCTGTTCCTGCGTCGGTGTCTTATACAGGCCAGGATATGCCTTGCGGTCCCAGATAGCCTGATATGAAATCCAGTCTGCCTCTTTATAATAGTCAGCTGGCTTAGCTTCGAGGTCCGTATCCGTATTCAGAAAACCAATCACAGTTTTGTCATCCTGGCTTCCCTGCATTAAGGTTATCGGATAATTATACTTTTTCAGTTCCGCAATCAGCTCATCCACCTGCTCCCCGGTGCGTAACCTGTAAATCTCCTGCAGCCGTTCGTAGAAAAACTCACTGTCATAATCCATGTCTGCAGTGACATAGGCTTCCAGGCGTTCCCTTAAAATTATCCGTCCCTCTTCATCATCCGGTATGCCTGCCGGGTCTGCCAGGAATGTACCAATCGGTACATAAAGGCCACAGCCTCCTGCATATTCCTGAACGCCGTCTCCACTCATTTTGAGAAGATAAGGGCTTAAAGAATCCAGCACACCATCCGTAACAATGATGACACCGGCCAATTCCTCTTCATATGCATCGATTTCCCAGGCCTTATAGCCTGCACGGAGAGGAATCAGGCTGACACCGTCCTCCGCCTTCTGTCGTCTAGTAATTTCAATCAGCTCACCAAATACCGTCAGACCGATGATGGCGCCATCGCCGCTGTGTGCGTAAATAATGTGTTTGCCATCGTAAATCACAAGACTCAGTGTAGTGTCAAAATTTTCAACCGGCAGGTTCTTTTCTTCTGCATGGCGGATAATGGTCTTCATGGTGTGGTTCAAAGCGGTACGCAGCATGGATTTGATGCTGATGGTGCTGTAATCGTAAGGCATGTAGTCACAGACAAAGTCCACTGCTGTTTTCACTGCCAGAGCTGAACCTTCTTCCGCGTTGGCGCGGGAGCCGACACCATCTGCCGCAGCTCCCACGAACCATCCATTTTCCAGCTGGCGGATGCAGTACGCATCCTGACACGGCTTGTCCATATGCAGATGAGACTTGCCGGCGATACTGAAACCGTAATCAAAGATCATCTCAAATCTCCTTTCTGAATCCCGGTTTCTACCAGTCATCCGGAATTCTTCTCATGTCATCGTTGAATTCTGCAAAACCGGTCTTATCGTCCACATCACTTGCAGATACAATGCACAGAGACTTTCCGATCCAGTTGAACAGAGAACCGAAGTTGTTGGTTTCCACAGCTACCTTTCGCTTGGACAGCTTGGACAGGAACTGCTCATTTGCACCAGGTACTGCACAGCTGATCCACTTTAATTTTCCATGTTCGCCCTTGGATTCTTCGTACTTGATACGGTCTTCCAGCGCAGTTGTATCATCAGTAGGCATCCCGTCAGTAATCATGAAGATGTGCCCCTGATAAGACGGTGTACCCATCTGCTTGTAAAATCTTCTTCTTTCTTTTACCATATCGATAGCCAGATTGCCGCCTTCTCCCATGGCTGTCATGCCTCTGGCTTCCAGCACAGGTGCTTCAAACTGACTCAAAGGCACCCAGTCACATACCACACGGGCACCGTCATTGAATTCCACTACAGCAATATCCACGCGGGCAGATGCAAATTCGTCCATCATCATTTCCTTTTTCAGCCGTGCAATCGCTTCATTCAGCAGCTGAATTTTAGTCTTAAGACCCGCTAAATCTCCCATGGATGTGGATGTATCCAGCAGAAGCAGGAATGCCAGATGTGGCTCGTTAGGGTTGCGGATGCCATCATAAACCTGATCTTTGCGTTCCGGGAATGCTCCCTTTTTAATCTGATTTAAAAAACTCATATTGTCCTCCTTTATATACTCATTGTGTTTTCATTTACCAGTCTTCCGGCGGAATTTTATGCTTCAGTAAGTTTTCTCTCCAGGATGCCAGGTCATCTGTATAATCCTCTTCTTTCAAAGAATCAAACTCCAGTGTATCATCGGGATCGGTCACAATCGGATCCCGGAAAATCTCCCGTTCCAGATCTGCCCAGTCCGGATTGAACACAGGCGGACTCACATGTTCTGTCGCGATGTCCATGATTCTGTCTGCATTCAGATAAGGAATCATAATGCATGTATCCATATACACCGCGAAGGCTTTATCATTAAAACGGGACTCCCCTTCGTATGTAAAGGCATATACGTACACAACCCGTCTGCCGTCCATCTGGAAGCAGCCGTAGCTGCTTGTTTCCTGTGAGTTGATTTCCTGCAGACACATTTTCAGACGATCCACATTTTCACTGCGGCAGTAAACCGGCAGAATGGTGTTGATAGCAATAACCTTTTTATCTTCGTGTACTTTGATACTGACTTCCTCGGTCATATCCATCAGGTGAAAATGAAGGCTGACCAGATTACGTTCTTCGTTGGACATGGTGATCCAGCCCTGGTTTCTGCAGTAATTCAGAATGTTCTTGTACATCTCTTTTGCGCTTATATAAAAATCCAACATTTTATTCCTCCTTATACTGTCATCAGACGAATTGTTTCCAGATATGCATCCGCACTTTTCATTACAGAACGGAAGTAGCGGTGAAAAAGTTCTTCTGTGAAGCTTCCTTCTGCGAAAGAATAGCGGTATATGCAGCTGATTTCACCTGTGCAGTCATCCAGGCAGAAGAATCCAAACCCCACATCAGGATCTTCATTAAAACTGTGCAGCGCGTGTGCCAGATGTCTGGAGCCGCCATGAGTTGCCAGAATCGGAAGAATGATCTTCAGTGTCACCATGCTGTGCTCGCCGCAGGTGCTGATTCTGGTCCAGCATTTTTTGCCGGGATAATGCATCATCAGGCAGTTTTCGCCCTCGCGTTCGTATACTTCTGCACCTCTGGCTTTATAGAACACCTTCAGCTGGCGGATAATGAACTGTGCCTCCTTTTCTCTTTCGCAAAGTTCGGGTTCATCCAGGAACTCTTCGAATTCCCGTGCAGTATCATTATTGTTTTCCAGCAGCTCATCCAGCAGTTCCAGAAAGGTTCCGTCAGGCCGTGGATTGCAAAGTTCAATGTTTCTTGTTTTTCGCAGCTCTTCTAAAATATCTTCTGTAAACATGTCTCCTCCTTTTTTCATCGCTTCCCTTTTGTAATTTCATTGAATCACACCCTTATCCTCCGCTCAATTTGCCTTCCAGCCTCTTTCATCCTTTTTCGTCCTTTTTCAATAATTTTTGTCACTTCTTGACATGCCCGCCCTCCGCACGTATGATTTAAGTAATAAAAAAGCCGGTTTTCCCGGCAGGAGGTTTTCATATGATAACGCAGAAGAAAAGAGTAAAAGAAGTCCGGCTTCATGTGGACGGAAAAGACGCATACATCTCTATCGATGGCTCCCAGGCAAATCTGATGGCAGACGGCATCAGCTATTCCTTCGGGAGCAACTCCGGTATCCTGATTCTGCTGATTGAGAACCGCAACCGTGAAGTTTCCCGAGCGGAACTTCTGAAGATGAAGGAACAGGAAAGAAAATCCGAAGAAGAATATGCAGACAATATCATAACCAACGGCATCTCCAACATCCGTAAGCTGCTGAAAAAAGAAGCTGGTATGAAGGACGCTGACATTAAAAAGCTAATTGTAACCAGCGGACAGTCCGAAGGCTATAAAGTCCGCCTTATTTTAGATGAAAAAGATCTCAAATATGATGATGCTTTTGAGATGGAGCCATATGTTCCGTATTCTTCTGCCCGTTCCGGATGGGATTTTCCTGCCCTGCAGTTTCTTACAGGGGGACGGCAAATCAAAACCGAATACCTGCCTTCCTGCACTCTGAACAGCGTCACTTACAAAAGTCTGGAGTCCTGCATCCGAATGCTGCGTGAAAAGCAGGAAGAGGGCACCCATATACCGTCTTCCATCATTCTTTCTGCCATAGGCGGCGCTGGCAAAACCTTCTCCATGCTGCATCTTTATGGTGAAGTTGAGAGTCTGGGAGTCCGTCCGATTTACGTCCACGCAATGGATCTGGAAGAAGAAGAGCATAACCTGCTTCACTATATTTCCCGGAAATACCTGCTTGAGCCGGATTACCACCGTCACGCGGATACCTTCGAAAAGTTTATGAAAAATATAAGAAGGCCAGTTCTTCTGCTGGTGGACGGTATGAATGAAATCTCCACCAAAAAGCAGGAATACTGCTGCAAGTCCTTCAAATGGATGGCTGAAGCATTTCCGGCACAGATCAGCAGTATTTTCTCCACCCGTTTCTCTCAGTGGCTCCGTTCCATGCTGTATGAAACGCTGGAGATTCAGCTCCAGCCCCTGGAAAAAGATCTGGTCCGCGACCATAAGCAGAGCCTTCTCAACCGCCTTCATGTAGAGCTGACGCCTCTGCTTCTGGATATTCTGGACCGGATAGAGCCTTCCCAGCTGAATCATATTCACAGCCGCTATGACCTTTACCTGAAATATTTTGATGATCTGGCGAATCTTGCCTACAGAAAAAACGGTGATGGCTGGATTTACGAGGTTCTGGCACATACTGCTGCAAAATCCATGGAGGGCGAAAAAATAAATAACCGCTGGCTTAAGATACTTTGCTCCGATCAGGGAGAGTATGACTTCATCCACAGCTGGTGTGCCGGCGAAGAATATCCCCTGGAAGATTCGTCGGCTGTGGAAAAGCTGAAAGCGACCGGTTTCCTGACGAAGGGATTTGGCGATATTTATACCATACACCAGCAGTACAGAGACTACCTGACAATCCGTTACGCACTTCTGATGATGCACTGCGGCGCGCTGAATCCAGCTGATTTTCTCACAGAACTCATTGAAGCAACCCGTTATTTCACAATCTCCGAGGATGAGGACCAGGCAGATATCAACTTCCGCCGCCATAACAACATGGACCTGGGTGAATTCGGATTTTACGCCGGACTTAACTGGTACTGCCAGCATGGACAGCCTGATGCACTGGTACCTTTGCTGGTTCAGCTGGGCGTTCAGGTAGCTTACCTTTATGATAATGTCCGTAACCTCGAAGGACTTTATGACCTTCACTGCCAGCTGGACAGCCTGCTGGCACGCTGTTTCGAACTGCGGGCCGATGATGCACGCATGAACACCTATCTGCCGGGCTACTATTTCTGCCTGAATAAGCTGGTATCGTTTAAACACAATGTAAATAATCTCTCGTCTCTGAAACAGCTTCTTGATTTTTCCAAAAGGCTGGAAGCATACTACGAAGACTGGAAGAATAAAGCAACTAAGGATTCTGAGCGCTGTGCGAAGGCATACAGCGGGCTCGGAGGCGTTTATCTGGCCCGATTCCATATCCAGCCGGATTTCGTATCAAAGTATGAGGCGCTGAGCAAGGCAATCGAATATCACACCAAAGCCATGGAACTTCGCCGCAGCAATAATTCTCCAAAACTGTACCTCAGCCACACTGCTCTTGGAACTGACTATTTCCATACGGGATGTCTCTATCTGACTAACAAAGAGACAGCCTGCACCCAGAATGCGCTCGCTGCATTCCGGGCCGCCGCTGACCAGCACCATCAGGCTGTACAGCTGGCCGAAAATCCCGAAAAGCACGTTTCCTGGACTCGCATGGCCGGCTGCTGGTACAAACTGTATCTGAATACTCCTGAGTCCATGACCCTAGAACGTGAAGAATACAGGAAGAAGATTGCCGCTGCAGTTGCATCCAGTTATAACTGTCTCAAAGCATCTTCTGCAAAGGGCGGTGTCATCCACCTCAGCAGCGAAATTTATGCGTTGCTCCGTGATATTTCCCTTTACATGCCGCTGCTTTCTCTGACTGAGACTGATAAGACCCACATCGATCAGCTCTGCGATCTGTATCATCAGGCCTTCCCTGACAGGCCAAAGCCGATGCGGAGCCCGGATGGAGGTAAAATCATATTTTAATTCAAAAACGAAAAATGCTGCCCTCAGGACCTCTACAGGTTCCTGAGAACAGCATTTTCTGTTTTTTAAGAGATTGTTATGACTACCATGGGAAGAAATCAAAGAAGTCTTCCCAGCCGTTTCCGTTATTCTGTCCGTTCTGCTTCGGACTGTTTTCATTCTGACCGCTGTTTGGATTCTGCTGGCCGCTCTGGCCGCCTTCTCCCTGGTTCGCCTGTTCATCAGCCGCAGACTTTACAGCCTGGGAGTCTTCCAGAACCAGGTCAAATTTCTTCAGCTCATTATCTCTTACTACCGTGAACACCACCTTGTCACCCGGCTCATGTTCCTGAATCAGGCTGATAAGCTGAGCTCCGCTGGTAATCTTGTCATCATCCAGATAGTAAATCAGGTCACCTACTTCCAGACCGGATTTCTTCGCGTTGTTGCCGTTGAGTTCTGCGATATATACACCGGTAATCTGAACGCCGTACTTCATGGCTTCAGAAGAATCAGTCAGGTCCAGAATGGAGATGCCTGCCGCTGCACGGCCTTCCACATAGCCTGTTTCAATCAGAGAAGATGTAATCTTTTTCGCCAGATTGGACGGAATTACAAATCCCAGTCCTTCAATTTCAGAGCCTGCGGACTTGGCTACCACGATACCGATCAGATTTCCGTACTGGTCAAAAAGTCCGCCGCCGGAGTTGCCCGGATTGATAGCCGCACTGGTCTGAATCAGCTTCATGGTTCTGCCATCCAGTGTGATTTCTCTTTCCAGACCGCTGATGATACCTTCCGTAGCACTTCCTGCCAGCTGGCCCAGCGGGTTGCCGATAGCCACTGCCAAATCGCCCACACTTAATGCATCACTGTCGCCGAATGCTGCCGGAATCAAATCCGTCTTCTCTACCTTCAGCACAGCCAGGTCTGTCTGTTCATCGGTAGCAACCAGAGTAGCTTTGATTGCAGTTCCGTCGTGGAAGGTTACTTTGATATTGCTGGCGTCGTCAATAACATGATTATTGGTTGCAATATAACCGTCTGCAGAAATGATGACACCGCTGCCTGCACCCTTGGTAACGTACTGTCCCAGCCAGGTATCAGTGGTCACAGATTCCGTGGTAATCGCTACCACAGAGTTTTCATTCTTCGCTACAATTTCCTGAATGGAAAGCGGGCTGCCTGTGTTTTCTGCAATGTTATAGTTGGTATTGTTAATGGACTTGTCGACGCTGGTTCCCCCGAAGGTGCTGATTGCCAGGGCATAGGCACCTGCGCCTATGGCCGCTGACAGAATCATGGCGAAAATCAGGATGATGACAAATGCCTTCTTCGTTACATATTTTGGTTCTTTGGGTTTTGTGTTTACAGGTTCACTGTATCCGGCATAATAATCCTGCGCACTGTGATCTGCCTGTGTATATTTTTCCTGTTCAGAATCTCCGAACTTGTTCCAGTCTTCCATGTATATCTAGCCTCCTTCATATGCCCTCGTCCTTCTTTTGAGGGTAAGTAAATTATATACATCTTTTGTGTAATTTTGGTGTAAAAAAGTTGAGAAATATGATAAAATATTAAGTTGTATTATATATGTTAAAATGGGATATTCCGGGATACATTTTATTATGGAAAAAGCATTGAAACAATATACCCGCTGGCTGTCGGAAAGCCTTCCGGCAGATCTGCGGGCAGAACTTGAAAATATAAAAGACTGCGAAGAGGAAATTCATGACCGGTTCTGCCGCGACATGACCTTCGGAACCTCCGGGCTCCGGGGCCGTATGGGCGTGGGAACCTGCTGGATGAATTCCGTCGTACTGAAACGGGCCACCATGGGAATTGCAGACTATGTGCTGATGCGCCGTCCTCATCCTGCCATAGCCATCAGTTATGACACCCGTCTCAACTCCAGAGAATATGCCTACGGTGTAGCCGATGTTCTGGCTGCCCGCGGCATCGATGTGTGGATTATGTCAGAAGCCCAGCCGGTACCGCTGCTCTCCTTTGCGGTGCGTTACCTGGGTCTGTCCGGGGGCATCATGATCACCGCCAGCCACAATCCAAAGGACTACAACGGCTACAAGGTCTATGACCACTTCGGCAACCAGATTGACGATGCCAAAGCACGCCTTATGGAGACGTACATCGCACAGCACGGCTATTTTGAAGAGCCGCGGCTGACACCGGGTGTTTCCGGCAAAATCTTCCCTGTCCCGCAGGAGACCATCGACGCCTACCGCAGCGAGATTTCCAAACTGGCTGTCCGTCCGGGTCACGTCACGGAACCGGCAGATGTGGAAATTGTCTACACTCCGCTGAACGGTACGGGGATTAAACACGTTCCGGAGATTCTCGGAAGGGCCGGACTTGAAAAGCTTCAGCTGGTGGAATGTCAGCTGGAAGGCGACGGGCTTTTCGCAACCTGTCCGTCACCCAATCCGGAAAACCCGCAGGCATTTCATGAGGCACTGAAACTGGCGGCAGACCGGATCGCAGAAGGAAAAGCTCCTGCAGACCTGATTATCGCCACCGACCCGGACTGCGACCGCATGGGTGCTATGGTGTACCACGGCGGCGAGTATGTTTTGCTCAGCGGCAACCAGATGGGTGAGCTCATGTTTGACTATCTGTGCATCTGCCACGGAGGCCGGGGAAAGAAGGGTCTGGAAGGAAAAATCGTATATAAAAGCCTGGTTTCCAGTCCACTGGTGGACCTGATGGCTGCGCCTCACGGAATTCAGGTGGGCAATACCCTGACCGGCTTTAAAAATATCGCCCTGCAGATGGAAAAGCTTGCAGAGGAAGGACGGGAAAAAGACTTCCTGTTCGGCTTTGAGGAGAGCATCGGCTATCTGTACGGCATGTACACCCGTGACAAGGACGGGGTTCTGGCTTCCCAGCTGGCTTATCTGACCGCCGCATACTGGAAGGCAGAAGGAATTACCCTTGTGGACCGTCTGAATCAGATTCATGATCAGTACGGTTTCGTGGAAACCCGCGCCGCTTCCGTTCATTTCCGCAGAGAAAAAGACAGAGAGGTAATCAGCGGCATTATGGATGCACTGCTTTCCGGTGAGCTTTGCCGGATTCTGGACTGTCCGGTGGAAGCAGACCTGGCTTATAAAAACGAAAACATCTTCCAGGGTGTTATAAAAAATAAAGATTCCGGCGGCAGGTCCTGCAGCCACCGTTTCATCGTCCGTCCATCAGGTACGGAGCTGAAACTGAAGTCCTACGTTTTTGCCGAAGGTTCCTGCCAGACAAATGCGGAAGAAGCGGCTGATGAACTGCTGAAGGCACTGCAGACCTGGCTTAATGAGAAAAAAGAGGAGATTATATAAATGAGTAAAGTTGTAACAGCAATTGATAAGAGCGGTTCTTTCCGCGTTTACCTGACAATTTCCACCGATCTGGTGGAGGAAGCAAGAAAGCTTCATGATACTACCCCGCTGGCGACCGCCGGTCTGGGCCGTGTTCTCACAGGTGCAGGTCTGATGGGTCTGCTGCTGAAAAACGAAAATGACAAACTGACCGTTCTGTTCAAGGGCGACGGTCCTGCACAGCAGATTCTGGCAACTGCCAATGCCCATGGTGAAGTAAAAGGTTATATCGCAAATCCGGGTGTGGATCTGCCGCTGAAAGAAAATGGCAAACTGGACGTAGGCGGTTCCCTGGGTCTGGGTCAGCTGACCGTTATCAAGGATCTGGGTCTGAAGGAACCGTATATTGGCAAAATCGACCTGGTTTCCGGTGAAATCGCAGAAGACCTGACTGCATACTACTATATTTCCGAACAGCAGAACACTGCCATTTCTCTGGGTGTTATGATTGATACCGACTGCACTGTAAAGTGTGCCGGCGGTATGATCATTCAGATGCTCCCGTTCTTCAAGGATGAAGCAGTAGATGCTCTGGAAAATCTGCTGAATAACATGAAGCCAATCACCACACTGATTGAAGAAGTAACAGAAGCAGGCAAGGGTAAGACGGAAGAAGGCCTGGTTCACGACCTGCTGAACACAATCTTTAAGGATATGCCTGAAGAATATCAGGTAACTGCCAAGGACAACAGAGAAATGCACTGGCTGTGCGACTGCTCCATGGAACGTCTGGAAAAGGTTCTCATGACCATCGGTGTTCAGGACCTGAGACAGATTATCGAAGAAGACGGTCAGGCAGAAATGGTTTGCCAGTTCTGCTGCAAGAAGTACCACTTCGATAAGGAACACCTGGAAGCGATTTTACAGGCCTGCTTATAATTGATGCTCAAAGGAGGCACAACGCTATGAATCAGGATACACTTACATTAAATAAAACCATCGGCATCATCTTCGGCGGCCGGTCCGGGGAACACGAAGTTTCCTGCATGTCCGCAGCTTCCGTAATCCGTGCCATGAACCGTGAGAAATACGATCTGGTCTTCATTGGCATTACCAGAGAAGGCAAGTGGATGCGTTACGATGGTCCTGTGGAAAATATCGAAAACGGCAGCTGGGTACATACCGCTGTTCCTTTTGCAGTGGGCAGCCTGGCAGATGAAATTGATTTCGCTCTGCCAATTGTACACGGTCCATACTGCGAAGACGGTAAGCTTCAGGGTCTGCTGGAAATGATGGACATCCCTTATGGCGGCTGCGGCGTACTGGCATCTGCTGCTGCTATGGATAAGGCTATTGCCAAGGACATCTTCATTCAGCATGGGATTCCTGTATGCCGCCACATTTTCGTCACCCGTGAACAGGTGGAAAAATCCGGCCCGCAGATTGCCATGGAAGTAGAAGCGACCGTGGGCTATCCATGTTTTGTCAAGCCGGCCAACATGGGTTCCAGCGTAGGCATCAGCCGTGCCACCGACTATACCACTCTGATGGCAGCACTGGAAGAAGCAGTGAAATACGACAAGAGAATTATCATCGAAGAAAGTGTAAACTGCCGTGAGCTGGAAACAGCTGTGGTGGGCAACGCTTATCCGAGAGTTGGCGCAGTCGGTGAAATCGTTACCGGCAGTGCATTCTATGACTACAAGGCCAAGTACATCGACGGCAAGTCCGCCATGTGCATACCTGCTGACATTCCGCAGCACCTCTATCAGGAAATTCAGCAGCTGGCAATCAAGGCATACAGAGCGATTGACGGGGAAGGCTATGCGAGAGTAGACTTCTTCCTGGACCGGGATACCGGCAAATTATATATCAACGAAATCAACACCATTCCGGGCTTCACCAAATACAGCATGTTCCCGCTGCTTTGCAAAGAAGCCGGAATTGAGTACGATAAACTTCTGGAAAGGATTATAGAACTGGGTTATGAGAGATATTACGCTAAAAATAACGGGTAAACAGGTTTACGATACCCATGAAGAAGACCAGATGGAATTCGTTACAGAAGGACAGCTGTACGAAAGAAACAACGCCATCTACATGGTCTATGATGAGAGCGAGCTGTCCGGCATGGCCGGATGCAAGACCACTCTGAAGCTGGCAGGCGATACGCTGCGTATGAAACGCATCGGTCAGGCCGGCGCAGGCACAGAAATGTATTTCGAGGAAAACAAGCGGTTCAGCAGCACCTACAACACACCGTACGGGCCCATGGATCTGGAAATCCTCACCCGCTCTGTGGAAAATAACTTCGATATGGAATCTCTCAGCGGCCGCATTGCAGTCTGCTACGATGTAAGTCTGCAGGGCATGGCTGAGGGCAAGAATAAACTGGAAATCAACGTAATGTAATTCGTACAGAAAAAGAAAGAGGAAGGAAAATGGCAAAGAAAGGATTTGACCCGGACAAGTATATCGAAGAACAGTCCAAGTATATCATCGAACGAATCGGCCAGGGCGACAGTGAACGTCTGTATCTGGAATTCGGCGGCAAGCTGGTACATGATAAGCATGCGATGCGTGTTCTGCCCGGCTTCGATGAAAACGCAAAAATCAAACTGCTGCAGAAAATGAAGGAACAGGTGGAAATCATCATCTGTATCTACTCCGGCGATATTATTAACAGCAAAACACGTCAGGACTTCGGTATCACCTACGACCTGGAAGTTCTGCGTCTGATTGACATCTTCAGAAAGCACGACCTGCCAATCAACAGCGTGGTTGTAACCCGTTACCAGGACGCGCCTGCGGTAAACATGTTTATCAACAAACTGGAACGCCGCGGCATCAAGACATACACTCATAATTTCACCAAGGGTTATCCTACTGACGTGGACACCATCGTAAGTGAAGAAGGCTACGGTGCCAACCCTTATATCGAAGTATCCAAGCCTCTGGTAGTAGTTACCGGTCCGGGCGGCGGTTCCGGCAAGCTGGCAACCTGCCTGGCTCAGCTGTATCATGAAAACAAGCGCGGCCACAAGGCACGTTACTCCAAGTTCGAAACCTTCCCAATCTGGAACCTGCCTCTGAAGCACCCTGTAAACATCGCTTACGAAGCTGCTACTGCAGACCTGAAGGACGTAAACATGATCGACTCCTTCCATCTGGAAGCTTACGGTGAAATGGCAGTGAACTACAACCGCGACCTGGAAGCATTCCCTGTATTCAAGAGAATCGTGGAAAAGATCACAGGCAAAGAAGCAGAATACAAGTCCCCTACCGACATGGGTGTAAACCGTATCGGCTTCGGTATCTACGATGACGAAGCAGTGCGTGAAGCTGCAAAGCAGGAAATCATCCGCCGCTTCATGCTGGCAAAGGTAGACTATAAGAAGGGTAAGATTGCAGAAAGCACTCTGGAACGTGCAGAACTCCTCATGAAGGAAGTTGACGCATCCGAAGAAGACCGTGTGGTTGTTGCCCCTGCGAGAAAGTACGCAGAGTTCCGCAGAGAACAGAACAGCAAGTACGAAAACATGGTAGTTATGGCAATCGAAATGCCGGACGGCACCATCGTTACCGGAAGATCCTCCCGCCGTATGGCTGCAGCCGGCGCAGCTGTCCTCAATGCCATCAAGAAACTGGGCGGAATTCCGGATGACCTGTACCTGATTGCGCCAAACGTATTCAGCAGCATCCAGCAGCTGAAGGGCGACGTGCTCAACCATGACAGAACCAGCCTGAACCTGGAAGAAGTACTGACTGCACTGTGCATCTCCTCCGAAACCAATTCCTGCGCGGAAAAGGCTGTTACCATGCTGCACCAGCTCCAGGGCTGCCGTGCACACTGCACTGCGATCCTGTCTGACCGTGATGAGCAGACTCTGCAGAGCATGGGTATCGACGTAACCTGCGATCCGGAATACGTGACCACCAATCTTTACTTTGCATAACTGACAGATTTATATAAGAGTACTATGAGCAGAAAATCTGACCGGCGCCGCAGAAGCAGCGTCACCCGTGAAACAATCGAAAGAAAAGACAAATTCAAATATCTTCTCCTCCTGCAGGGGATTGCCGTAGGGATTATCTGCGGTCTGGTAGTGGGCCTCTTCCGCTACGCACTGCAGAAGGCAGAAGAAATTCGTGTCCTGTACATCGAAGCGGCTCAGCAGAGCGTGCTTCTGGCTGCACTGGGCATCGTGATTCTGGTCTTCCTGACCATCATCATCGCCTTCGTACTGCGGAGAGAGCCGCTTTGTTCCGGTTCCGGGATTCCGCAGGTAAAGGGTGAAATGAAGGGCAAAATCAACGCCAACTGGCTGCAGGTTATCCTGGCCAAGTTCCTGGGCGGCATCGCTGCCCTGGGCGGCGGACTGGCACTGGGCCGTGAAGGCCCAAGTATCCAGCTGGGCGCCATGGTAGGCAAAGGCTTTTCCCGCCTGACCAACCGTCTCCGCACAGAAGAAAAAATGCTGATGAGCTGCGGCGCCGGTGCCGGCCTTGCTGCAGCCTTTAACGCACCGCTGGCGGGCGTAGTATTCGTTCTGGAAGAACTCCATAAGAACTTCTCCACCGAAGTACTTCTCTCCAGTATGGCCGCTGCCATCAGTGCAGACTGCGTGGCATCTTCCTTCTTCGGCCTGGAACCGGTATTCGACTTCGGTGAAATCGGCCAGCTGCCGCTGAACCGCTACTGGACAGTAGCCATCCTGGGCATCGTTCTGGGGGCCTTTGGTGTATTCTACAACCGTACCATCGCCTTCATGCAGGACTTCTACGGCAAGCTGAATCCAAAGTGGCTGAAAGCCGTGGTTCCGTTCATCTGGGTTCTGGTTCTGGCCTTCCTCTGGCCTGACATGCTGGGAAGCGGACACCACCTGGTAGGTGAAACCGCAGCAGGACACTTCGAACTGAAGATCCTGGCCCTGATTCTCGTAACAAAATTCCTCTTCTCCGGCTTCAGTTTCGGGACCGGAGCTCCCGGCGGCATTTTCCTTCCGTTGCTGGTTCTCGGCTCCATCTCCGGCGGCCTCTTTACAGAAGCCATCAGCCCGCTCTGCGGATTTGAGGAACACTATATCGGAAACTTCGTTATTCTGGGTATGGCCGGCTACTTCTCCGCCATCGTCCGTGCACCGATTACCGGTATTATCCTGATTTCTGAAATGACCGGCTCCTTCAACAACCTGCTGGCGCTGTCCATCGTATCTCTGGTGGCTTACATGACTGCAGAAATGCTGAAGGGTGTACCGATTTATGATCAGCTTCTGGACAGAATGCTGGAAGGCGGCGTAACCAAGAAACCTCGCAGAACAAACAAGGTACTCATCGAAAGTGAAGTTTACCTGGGTGCACCTGTGGAAGGCATGAGCCTGGCTCAGCTGAACCTGCCGGAAGGCTGTCTGGTGGTTTCCATCATCCGTGACGAAAAGGAAATCGTTCCAAACGGCGCTACCGTTCTGGAAACCCACGACAAACTGGTCATCCTCTGCGACGAATATTTTGCCGGGGAACTGGAAGAAATCCTGGACTCCATGTGCAAGACCATGATCCAGCCTTAATTACGAATTACATAAAACACTTTAAGACCTGCATCTCCTGCAGGTCTTTTTTATTACCCGCCTGAATACAATTAATCAGACAGCCCAATTACATCCGGGCGTATAGAAAGGGGAACAAACCATGACTTACGAAAAGGACAATATTCCTGATTTTGCGCTGATGCCTGCAAAACAGCCGGAGGAACGCGTGCGCATTCCCATTGCGCAGGGTTCCGTATTTTCGCCTCTGCTGATTACCCATATCACGGAAAAGCCCCGCACCGTCATCCGCCTGGAAGAAGATGTGCTGGTTCCGGATACCCGGCCGGACCTGAAAGATATTCTGGAGATTTCGGGAAAAATCCACCTGACCACGAGGGAGTTTGATGCCGCATCCCGCAGCGAAGACTCCATTCCGATTAGCGGCGAAATCGAGCTGCAGACCCTTTATATACCGGAAAAAGCCGGCCCGCATGGTCCTGTCATCACTATCACAAGCCGTATCGCCTTCCGTGAACAGTGGCATACAGCCCTGACTTCTGACAGTTCCCTCTTCATGGAGGCCAGAATCGACAGCATTGACTTCATGGTAATTAACGAGCGGAAATTCCGTGTCAAAATCGCCATGGCAGTTCAGGCCAGGGAGTATCGGGAACAGAAGGTGGAACTTTTTGAGGGACTCGCCGGTGAGGACATCCAGACACTCCGGCAAATCGTGGAGCTTACAGACACAGCACTGAGAAAAAAAGATATCATAACCATAAAAGAAAACCTGGAACGGAAAGAAACGGATCCCGAAGTGGGCACTCTGCTGCGTCAGGATATCCGAGTAACCGAGAATTACCGTCAGGCCACTGCAGAAAAAGCCGTCATCAACGGTTTCATCTATGTGAGTCTTCTCTACAGCACCGCGGAAGGACAGCAGCTTCACCAGATGCAGAGTCGGGTGGAATTCACCATTTTCATCCCGCTTTCCCAAAGCGTACAATGGAGCGGAAGTTCCGTTGCTTTTGACGGCAGCAGTCTGCGCGTGCGGCAGATTACTGCAGAAGACGGCACCGATGTACTGCGGCTGGAAGGCGACATCATCACCTGGCTGGAACTTTACCGCAGCCAGGAACGCGAAATGATTACCGACGCCTACCACAGGCAGAAAGATTTTGTCTGCGACTTCGAGGAAGCCGACTGCCGCTGCCTGGCAGCCTCTGTTACAGGAGAAGCCGGTGTCCATGAAACGGTTGCACTGGATGACTCTGCCGGCACACCGTCTCAGATTATTTACGTTTCCGCAGAGGTTTCCGGAGCCGAAAGCCAAGGAGAACCCGGCCGCATTCTTACGGAGGGCACCCTTTCCGTCAGCATGCTCTATCAGGCCGATGCTGCGGCTGACGATGAACCCCCTTCACTCTTCAGCATCCGGCGAGAGATTCCGTTCCGCTGTGTGACTGCTGCACCTCAGCTTTCAGGCAACGAAGTAATCCGCCATCAGGTCTACCTGAAGGACATCTGGGCAGAAAAATCCGGCGGCCACCAGGCAGAATTTAATGCTGCCGTACTGGTCAACGCTGAAGCCATGACCCCGGTATCACTCAAAATGCTGAAAAATCCGGGTTTTGAAGAAATTCAGGGTACAGCACCTCCGCCAAAACCGCTGGCAGTCTATATCGTAAAAGAAGGAGATACCCTCTGGTCTGTGGCTCGCCATTTCAAATCCACCACCGACTCCATCGCCCAGCTGAATCAGGCAGAAGACGGGCAGCTCACTCCGGGCCGCAAACTTCTGATTCTCCGCTGATTTTACAGAACTCCCTGGATACATCTGTATATTTTCTTTGCGTATGGTCCATACTCCCTCTGTCAGAAAATACGCCCGGAGGACAGGAGGCAACCCTATGAGAAAAAAAATATCCAAATCCCAGCGTCTGGATCTGCAGTTTATACTTGTTATACTTCTTTGTCTGGGGACTATGTCTCTCATGGCCGGTGCAATGGCAAAACCAGCACCGCCCGCAGCCGCTGCAGCATCTCCCGCCGGAACCGATACAGCATCTTCCGGCATCATACGGTTTCACATCATCGCAAACAGCGACAGCGATAAAGACCAGGCACTGAAGCTGGAAGTCAGAAATCAGGTTCTTTCCAGAATACAGACTTTGCTGGCTGATGAAATTGCCCGGGAAATGGCAGAGAACGGGTCAGACCAGCTGCCGGAAGAAGCACGGATCCAGCTGACACGCACATTCATAACAAAGCACCTGTCGCAGATTGAACTGTGGGCGGAGGAAACGATTGCGACCGAAGGCTTCTCCTACCCGGTTCAAGGGGAACTGGGTATCCGGTGGATTCCTGACCGGGAATATGATGGTATCTACTTTCCGGCCGGCAATTACGAAGCACTGACTCTTACCATCGGTGAAGGTTCCGGGCAAAACTGGTGGTGCGTCATTTATCCACCTCTCTGTCTTATTGACAGCAGTGAAAAGATGCGTGAAGAACTGGGAGAAGCAAGATTTCAGGCATGGCTGGAGTCCATGGGTGGAGGCAGGATTGTTCTCAAATCACGGATTTTGGAGATTTTGAGCGGAAAATAGGAGTAAAATGAAGAAAAACAGCGTGTTCGGCGCTGTTTTTTGTTTTCGTTTGAAGAAACTTTTTGACTATAATATTTCCTTATGATAGAATTATTACAATAAATAACATGGTTTTCCACAATATAAGGATATTTATGTGAATAAGTATATTCTAAAGAAACTTATCCACATACCCTATGTGGATACTGTGGATAACTTGGGAAGGAGGATGTGAAATGAATGAACTGAGCTGCCATATCGGCCGCCGGATCCGTCAGTTCCGTAAACTGCAGGGCCTTACGCTGCAGCAGATGGCCGACCAACTGAATAAGAGCAAAGCCACCATGAGCAAGTACGAAACAGGCGACATCATTCTGGATGTGGAAACATTGAACGATATCGCAAACCTCCTTCAGGTCAGCATCAGTCAGCTGACCGACTACAGGCCGGAGGCAGAGATTTTGCAGGGAGATAATCCGAACACAGAATCGTCCACGAAAGTTTCTCCAAACGAAACTTCCAGTCCCTTCTTCCAGGCAGACCGTCTTTACTTCTATTACTATGACGGGCGCTACCGCAGAATTAAGGAAGGAACCATCCGGATCGTGCGAAACGGTACGGAAAGCTGCCCGGTTACCCTGTCCATTTCCACAGAGACACCGATGGGACGCAGCAGCGAAGAACACTACACCGGTACTGCCGTTTACAGCGATATGCTGATCCGCTTTGATTTTGCCAATCAAAATCAGCCGCTGGAAAAGAACCAGCTGTCCCTCTTTAACCCCTCTGATTATCTCAGTGAAGGGCTCCTCAGCGGCATTTCTACCGTGGATCAGGTTCCATTTGCCTGCAAATGTCTGGTCAGTCTGAATCCGCAGGACACATCCCTTACAGGCGGCCTTCTGCCGCAGCTTACCTTCACCAGAAGAGAGCTGCAGCGGCTGCAGAAAGTGAATATGATGCTGGCTGACGGAAACCAGTTTTAAACGTACATAAAAAGACCATTGCAAACGCAATGGTCTTTTCTTAATCTTGTATTTGTTTTTATGGCTGCAGCAGTCCTGCACAGAGTATGAAGTAGGACGGCACTTTACCTTCTTCCATCCACTCCAGCTTCAGTCCCATCAGCTTCCGGCAGGTCAGGCCCACGTTTCCGCCAAGAGATTCGATGGAATAGCGGATTTTTTCAGGCTGTCGGCAAGTCTTTCCGCATGGGCGGGTGCAGTTTCCGATGCCGCAGATTGTGCAGCTTCCGGCACTGAGAGACACGGAACCAGGATGTTCGGCTTCCAGTTCATAAAGTTCCCGGCTCATATCATCTTTCACCTCATGCATGATGCGCATGCTCTCCTCCCGGGTTGTTCCCGGCTCAAAATATATTTTGCGGGCGTACACGGTCAGCCGGCTGAACCGGTTCCAGTACTCCATTACATCGAAATCGTAAGGCGGACAGGTCCAGATATTGCCGTAATTGGGGCATTCTTTGCAGTATTCCAGAAATTCCTCCACGGCCACGTACCCTTCCAGATATTCCGGCACGCTGATTTCCTTTTCAAAACGTTCAATTCTGCACATATTTTCACCTCCGCTTTTTTCAGTATATCATATGACCGTGATTTGTGGTAGAATAAATGTATCTTAACAGATAAAGGAGATTAGAATATGGCTTTTGGATTTTTCAGAAAAACACAAGCAGCAGATATTATTTTTCATAACGGACAGATTTATACCCATGACCCGGAATTCCCATGGGCTGAAGCAGTAGCCTGTTCCGACGGCAAAATCACCGCTGTGGGCGATTTTGATGCCATGGATGACTACGTGGGCAAGCATACAGAAGTAATTGATCTGGGCGGCAAATTTATGTTCCCTGGTTTCATCGACGTACACAGAAGTCCTGCTCTGGATGTATTTAAGGGAAAGTACCTGGATCTGACCGGCTGTCAGACTACGGAAGAAATCCTGGATATGACCCGCAGATGGGCCAAGTCCCATCCTGATGCAGACATCATCTTCGGTTACGGTTACCGTGAGGACCTGGATCCGGAAGTCAAGCAGCTGGATACCTGCTGTGCGGACCGTCCGGTAGTTCTGCTGGCAGCAAGCGGTATCGGCTGCGCAGTCAACACCGTGTCTGAACAAATCATCGAAGAAACCGCTTATCAGGAATGTGTAGAGATTATTACCGTTGGTTATGTGCTCAACCTGCTGATGCCATTCGACTTCGAAGAGGTGGAAGCTGATGTGGAAAAGACTATGGAAATGCAGTCTTCCCAGGGTATTACCACTGTACTCAACCTGCAGACTCTGAACTATTTTGAAAGTCTCTATCAGGACTCCATGGTTGCCCTGTTTAATGAAGAAAAGCTGCGTCAGAGATTCTTCGGTTCTTACTTCATGAACCGTCCGCTGCAGCCACGCGGACTGATTCAGCAGATGATGATGCGTAAGACCAACTGTTCCGAACTGAACGGTCTGGTGCAGGCAAATATGCTGAACGTATACCTGGAAGAAAAGACCTGTCCGATGGAATTCCCACAGGAAGCACTGGAACAGATTTTACTTGATGTGGTAGACAAGGGTTTCCATCTCTTCATCGAGGCAGTGGATACAGAAGACCTGAAGAAAGCCTACGAAGTTCTGGAAGTTATCAGAAATAAGGGATACAAGAACGAAATCACCATCGCATCCAATGCCGTGCTTGAGGATGAAGTGCTGAAGAATCTGGAACGCTGGGAAGATGCCCACATTACCTGGATGACAAAATGTGCCGTTGCTCACCCGGTTGCTGCACAGTGCGAGTCCGTTGAAGGCGCAATCAACGAAATGACTGTCAACGCAGCAAAAATCATCGGTATGGAAGATCATCTGGGTATGATTGAAAAAGGCAGACTGGCAGATTTTGCTGTGTTCACAGAAAATCCGCTGGAAAAAACACCGGCTCAGTTTGCTGAAATGAAAGCAGTTATGACTGTACTGAACGGAAAGGTTGTATACGAAGCATAACTTTTTATACAGAAAAAGAGGATTGTAAGTCAGGGAAGCCCTTAAATTTACAGGTTTTATGCCCTTGCGACAAAAAACATCTGCACTTTATTGACTTTCACACACACTCATGGTAAAATATTCACAACTCCATCACATGGATGAGTTATAATAAACTCGTTCAAAAGGTAATGGAAAACGAATTAGCAAACTTTCCTTCTTTTATTGAATACACACACACTTTCAGGGAAAAGCGGCTCGTATGAGCCGTTTTTCCTTTTTTTTCGGACATGGATATGAAAAAAGAGGCAGGCCGGACTGCTTTTCTGCAGTCAGACTTGCCTCTTCTGAATTATTCTTCTGTTTCTCTTACTTCTTTTCCGTTCTCTTTAATCAGAACTGCATGTACTACGAACCGTTCCAGATCCGCACTGTCTTCCGTACAGGTTGACAGTGTCAGTACCTTATCATCTTCTCGAACTTCCGGCAGGTCCAGCCCTTCAGAATCCCCATGCATATTCTTGGACGCAATCAGTTCCATAAAAGGCTTGAAATTAGATGCTTTGTTCAGCGGAGCCAGGTATGTGCCGTCGTCTACATGAGCACGGTACATGGAACAGATTTCATAGCGGTACCAGGTTCCGTCAATCAGGATAATATCCACATAAGGATGCTCGGCCAGTACCTTTTCATCCCTTAAGTCCGAAAGATCTCCGAACATGGTATGATTTTTCATGTTATGACCGTAGATAATGCTGTGTGCATCACTGAAATCCCTGTCATTATCGCTGTCCAGATAGATGCTTCCGGATGCCAGATACTTCTTGTAGTAGGTCTTATCCAGGTAGTAGAAGTTGTTTTCGCCCTGCAGAATCGGGTAGTTTACTACCGTATCCTCCATGTAAATCCAGCCGATGATATCATCATTGATCTTAAGCAGATCGGTAAAGTCCACCTGAATCGGAGGCCGGCTCAGATATTCTTCCGCATCAAAGTCTATCGTAGGATCTTTTTCCGCATCGGTCACAGTGGTATACTGATTGGCTGTGTCTTTATACAGTTCTTCAGCTTCCTGATAGTCCTGATTGATATCCAGCAGCTTATACAGAGAGAACAGGAATACCGCCGCACAGATCAGTGTAATGCCTCTCCGCAGTCCCTTCTTCGTTGCTTTATTCATTTCAGATTCCACATGGTCTCAGCACGGTCCTGTGACTTTTCCAGATGTCTGGAAACTGCGCTGATAGCCTTCTCCTTATCCTTACGTTTAATCGCATCCAGAATTTCTCCATGTTCATTGAGAATAGCTTCCAGATAAGCTTCATCATAAAAAACAGATTTTCTGGTCTTATCGATATATCCCTTATAAGAACGCAGCACCTGCGCCATGAAACGGCTGCGGGTAGATGCATAGATGATATCGTGGAAAGCGGTGTTCAGTTCCAGAACCTTCTGGCTGTCCTTCTTTCTCACGTAGAACTCCATCAGTTCCCATTCTTCTTCCAGCGCAGCCACTTCTGCATCTGTAATACGCTCTACAGCACGTTCTACGGCCAGCATTTCCAGTGCCGCTCTAACAGCGTAGATATCATCCACGTCCTGCTTGGTAAATCCCTTAGCAAAACATCCTCTGTTCGGAATATAGTCAATCAGCCCTTCGTTTTCCAGCAGCTTAAATGCTTCCCTGATCGGAGTCCGGCTCACTCTCAGTTCTGTGGCAATCTGATTTTCCTTAATCTTTTCACCAATCTCATATTCCCCCTTCAGGATTCGGTCACGGACAATGGCCGCAATCTCATCTGTCAGAGAAAAGGAACTGGAAAACTCTCTTTTATCTGTCATTTCAAATCTCCTGTCAAATCATTTGCAACATCTATTGCACTTAAGACAGTTTACCACTATAAAATGTGATTTTCAAGTACCTGATTTTCGAAGTCGAAGTTTTCAATCTGCAGATAGTATTCTGCGGAGTCGATCAGAGCCTTCATAGGGCACAGACCGATTACTTCGGAACCGATTACCTGTACGCCGTATCTTGCAGCTTCCATCTTAACCATTTCTGTTACTCTGTACAGAGGAGTTACACGGAAATCTGTCATATTGATGGATACCTGTGCGATGTTTCTGTCTTCCAGCATGAAGCCCATAGCCTTAACATTGTTCAGGCCGCCGTCCTTTTCTCTGATGATCTTGGCGATGTTGCTTGCGATAGTTACATCGGAAGTGTTCAGATTCAGGTTGTATGCTACCAGAGGTGGTCTTGCACCAACTGCTACCACGCCGCCGGTAGGGTGGATTCTTCTGCCGCCGAAATCAGGTTCCCATTCTTCCTGCTGTACCTTTTCAGCCATACCTTCGAACTGGCCCTTTCTTACGGTTGCCAGGTTCTTTCTTGCAGGCTTCTGTGCAGACAGTTCATACAGGAATACAGGCAGATCAGCTTCTTCCGCAATTCTTGCACCGACTCTGTGAGACAGTTCGATACATTCTTCATTGGATGCTTCCTTGATTGGAACGAAAGGCATTACGTCTACGCAGCCCATTCTAGGATGTTCACCTTCGTGCTTGGTCAGGTCGATCAGTTCTACAGCCTTCTTAGCCAGTTTTACGCTCGCTTCTTCCACACCCTTTGCATCGCCGATGTAAGTGATTACAGTACGGTTGTGGTTAGGGTCGGAAGAGTAGTTCAGCAGGGTGCAGCCTGGAGTTGTGCGGATCTGATCCACGCATGCTTCAATAACTTCCTGATTTCTGCCTTCAGAAATATTAGGGATACTTTCAATAATCTGTGCCATTTTGTTTCCTCCTCAAAATATCAGTTCCGCGCTCTTACAGCATTGCGGATACTTCCATGTAAATTCTTGCAGCCAGTGCTTCGGCTTCTACGATAGTCTTCTTTCCGGTCAGGAACTTTTCCTTCTGCGCTTCGTCCTTTACACCAGGCAGGTTGATCAGTACGTTCAGCCATGCGCCCTTCACGCCGCTCAGCAGGTTCAGTGCAGCCACACCCAGGTCGGATGCTGCGTTCGGATTGGACTTTCCTACGATCATTTCTGTCACTTTCAGACCTTCTGCACAAAGCATCATGGTTTCAAACGGTACTTCGGTCGCAACCAGTGTGCCGTCTGCGATTGCTTTGCTTCTTGCAGCCTTTTCTTCGTCAGTGCCCTTTGGCATCTTGAATGCAGCGGATACCAGGTTAAATGCTTCTGTGTCCTTATCGATAGCTTCCACCAGCTTGCTGTACAGGTCTGCAGCCTTTTCCTTTGCTTCGGTACATACTTCCTGATGTTCTGCATACTTTTCCTTACCCAGAGTCAGGTCGCATACCATGCATACCAGTCCCACGCCCTGTGCTGCTGCCAGTGCACTTGCACTGCCGCCGCCCGGAGCCGGTGCGTCAGACTTTAATACATCCAGATATTCGTTTACTTTCATTTCTACTAATTTCATTGTTTACACCAGAATTCCTTTCTTAATGGTCTGTAATGCCAGATTGGATCCGAACCGGTAGCAAAGCATTTCCATGTTCGGTGCGTCCCAGATAACCAGGTCAGCCTGCTTGCCTTCTTCCAGAGTTCCTACCAGATGACCGCGGCCAATTGCACATGCCGGATTGATGGTCACCGCTGTCAGGATTTCTTCCGGAGTCAGACGGTACTTCAGATAACCCAGGTTCATAACGAACTGCAGGTTCAGGGACGGACAGGAGCCAGGATTAAAGTCGGAAGCCATGGCTACCGGAATACCCAGTTCCACCATGCGCCATGCCGGCGCAAAGGTTGCTCCCAGGTAGAAGGAGGTTGCCGGCAGCAGCATAGCCACAGTGCCGCCCTTTACCAGGGACTGCATGCCTTCTTCGTTGATTACAATCAGATGTTCAGCAGATGCCGCCTTCATCTCACCAGCCAGCACGGAGCCACCGATGGACTCGATTTCATCTGCGTGAATCTTCAGGCCAAAGCCCAGTTTGCGTGCTTCTTCCAGATATACGCGGCTCTGTTCCTTATCGAATACAGAGTCTTCTGTGAAGATGTCAATGTATTCTGCCAGATTGTGTTCTTTTACATACGGCATCATTTCATCGATGCAGAGCTTAATGAACTCATCTTCTCTGCCTTTCCATTCCGGCAGTACTACGTGAGCCGGCATGAAGGTGGATACGATATCCATCGGATGATCTTCATTGAGTTTTTTCAGAACTTCCAGCAGCTTCACTTCTGTTTCCAGGTCAATACCGTAGCCGCTCTTAGCTTCTGCGGTGGTAACGCCCAGACCCATCATTTCATCCAGGAATCCTTCAGTCTTATCGTAAAGATCCTGGAAAGAAGCTTCTCTGGTCTTGCGTACAGTGTCCAGAATGCCGCCGCCTGCTCTCAGGATGTCCAGGTAACCTGCCCCCTTCAGCTTCAGCGGAATTTCGTTCTGGCGATAGCCGCCGAACACCAGGTGCGTATGGCCTTCCACCAGACCCGGAGTCACCAGCTTGCCTTCTGCATCCACTACGGTGTCCACATCATCCTCAGGGTGGGCGAGAGCGCCGTCTGCGGAGATTTTGCGGATGATACCGTCTTCGATATATACGGAGGCGTCATAGAGCTTCAGGTTTTCACCCTGAGATGCGCCGCCGTGGGCGAAGCTGCCCACAGGTGTCTGCAGGCAGCCGATATTTTTAATTAACAATGTAGCCATAAAGGGCCTCCTATTTTATGAACTATTTTACGAACTGATCTACCAGACCGTTAACCAGTTCATCGTCAGCAATGAACGGAATAGTGATGTGTCCCTTGCCGGCATAGTTCTTGTTGTATTCCACGGAAGTGGACAGAGCGTTTTCGTTACGAGCCCAGTTTCTTCTCGCTACGCCGCCCATTACGTCCCACATCATTGCGGACTTGATAATTTCGTCAGTTCTTTCGGAACCGTCCAGCAGCAGACCGAAGCCGCCGTTGATGGACTTACCGATACCTACGCCGCCGCCGTTGTGCAGTGCGCAGAGGGACATGCCTCTTGCTGCGTTACCTGCAAAGCACTGTACAGCCATGTCAGCCATTACATTGGAACCGTCCTTGATATTGGAGGTTTCTCTGAATGGAGAGTCAGTACCGGATACGTCGTGGTGGTCTCTGCCCATCATGACAGGGCCGATCTTGCCTTCTCTTACCAGCTTGTTGAAGGCCAGACCGATGTCTCTTCTTCCTTCAGCATCCTGATAAAGGATACGAGCCTGGGTTCCTACGACCAGTTTATTCTTTTCAGCATCTCTGATCCAGATCCAGTTGTCTCTGTCCTGACCTCTTCTGTTAGGATCGATAACTTCCATAGCAGCGTGGTCTGTGGCTCTCAGGTCTTCCGGCTTGCCGGACAGGCATACCCATCTGAAAGGACCATATCCGTAGTCAAAGAGTATAGGTCCCATGATGTCTTCTACGTATGAAGGCCAGATGAATCCGTCCTTATCATCGTATCCGTTCTTGGAAATTTCTTTGATTCCTGCATCGTACATAGCCTTCATGAAGGAGTTACCGTAGTCGAAGAAGTATAATTCGGAGGCCAAGCGGTCT
>JAZNKW010000028.1:0-8805 GCA_045578745.1 Anaerovoracaceae bacterium | reverse complement strand
GTTCAGCCGCCGCATCAGCGACAGCTCATTCATATTACCACAACCAGGTAATATTGTCAAGCACTTTTTTCAACTTTTTTAAAAGATGTTTTTCAGTGCTGTTTGCCGCCGCATCAGCGACAGCTTGATTATATTACCACACCTGCATTACAAAGTCAATAACTTTTTTCTACTTTTTCTGATATATTTTATCTTTATGCAAACCGAACGCTACATAAAGGACAGCCGCCGCCACATTATATAAAGAATAGAATGCGTAAACCATTCCGGCACCGGCAGCATCCAGTATAATTCCACCCATGAAATTGCAGACAATTACGCTGAGATTACTTGCAACTGCATAAAACACTGCTATGGCAGCACTGCTGTATTTGGGCTCAACCAGGAAGTTTACATACTTTATCAATTCCACAAGCAGAATGCCATTCGCAATTCCCTGCATGAAGAACGTAGCCAGCAACATGCCGGATGAAGGTCCTGTGGCATAGAAACCAAATCGGCAGGCGGACAGAATCATTGCAAACAGAATGAGTTTTTCTGCTGGAAACCTTCTCGTCATACCAGGAATCAAAATCATAAATACTGCTTCGCTGCCGCACATCAGCATAAAAGCAAGTCCAATCCCGCTCACATCACCTCCGCCGTCGCGGAACAGAAATCCGAAATAGGTGTTATGTGCCACACTTGTCCCCATTACGAAAAATGCTGCTATAGTCAGTCTTACAAATTCTTTCTGCTTAAGTAATGCTGATATCCGGATTTTTTCTTCTTTTTTCACAGTAGTTTCCGGCTCTTCCTCACGGAAAAGCAGTATCATCGAAACGACGAATGCTGCTGCATAGACATAGAAAAGCGTATGCAGTCCGCTGGCATCACACAGCTTTCCTGTGATGAAAACGCATACAGCATAGCCTACTGCTCCGAAAGCACGGATAACAGGGAAGCTTCCTTCCTTACCCAATACCAGAGAGTCACACAGTCCATGAAGCGGTGACTGGAAGAAATACATGCAGCAGTACACTAACATATATAAAAGGAACCCTTTTATTCCGGAACCAGCCAGAGCCAGAGCTGCCGCAGCCAGGCACATGCCGGCCAGAATCATTCGTTTATGTTTTGCATTGGAGTACACGTCACCCCAGAAAATTCCGGCAAAGAATGCCGTAGCGGTTCCCATTGAAGTGATAATACCCACCTGTGTTCCGCTGAATCCGATAGAGCTCAGGTACTGACTGATCAGCGGGCAAAGCGCGCCCAGCGGACAGTATATGAAAAAATACAGCAATGAAAGTCTTGCTGTCGTACGTGCTGAATTGTGTAGCATATTTGCTCCTTTCTGCAGAGAATAAAAAAAGTATAGCAAACCTTTTTCCTGTTAACAATAGTTTTATCCTATAAAATATCGGAGGTATCTGCAGTGCTGATTGTTGCCGTTCGAACTTTAATTCTATATGCCCTGGTTCTTTTCGCCGTACGTCTTATGGGGAAATCCGAACTTTCCAAAATGTCCCCTTTTCAGCTTGTCATTGTCTTCATGATTGCAGAACTTGCCGCCATACCAATCGACGATCCGGATGTCTCTCTGATTAATGGAATTGTAGCCATTTTCACACTTATGTTCCTGCAGATAGTCTGTTCCCTTCTATCTGTCAGAAGTGAGGGGTTCAAGAACTTTATCTCCGGCAAACCTGCCATTCTTATTGAAAAAGGAAAATTGAATATCAGGGAGCTGAAGCGGCTGCGCATAACCACCACGGACCTCCTGGAACAGCTCCGGCTGGAAAACTGTCCTTCCATCTGCAACGTGCAGTATGCCATCATGGAATCAAACGGTCAGTTATCCATCATTCAGAAAGCAGATGTCCGCCCCGTAACCCCGCAGGATCTTCATCTCTCTTCTATTGACGGAATGCTTCCGCTTATTTTGATTGCAGACGGAATCGTATACCACAGAAACTTAATCATGCTGAATCTGAAAGAAACTGATTTCCAGCGCCAGCTTGCCGAAAAAGGGATTACATCTTATAAATCTGTTTTTCTGGCAGTTTCCGATGAAAAGAAACAGATTCATGTATATATGAAGGATAACAGAGGGCAATGCTTTGCACAGGAGGTGAGACTGTGAAGGATTTTATCGCAGCATCTCTGATCATGGTTTTAACACTGGGCGGATGTATTCTGTTTCTTCATTATGCAGACAATCAAAGTCAGAATCTCATCAAGGATATCCGCCAGGAAATTTTACCGGATATCAGCCAGGGAGACTGGGACTCCGTTCAAAAAAAAATGGCCAGACTGAATGATGACTGGCACAAATTCCGCAAAGTGACATTATATCTTCTCCATACGGAAACAATTAATTCCATTGATTACGGCATCGCAAGATCAATAAAGTATGCCGAGGCAGAGGATGATTCCAACACCGCTGGTGAACTGAACTCTGTTATAGAACAGCTATCATTTTTGACTGACAATCAAAAGCTTACCCTGCGGAATGTATTCTGATAAAATAAGAAAGTCGGCTCCGCCGATTATATTTTCAGCGGCAGACTTTCTGTTATTCCGGAAATATCGAAACGATATTTCCTACATAATAAAAAAGACCTTTTCAGGTCTTTTTTATTGGATTATTTCATACATAGTTGCTGCGGCCTCTTTCTTACAGGAATCCACAAGATTCAGGACCCTGGCATCGATTGAACTGTTGCCAAACTCAATATGAATGATGTCGCCCACTTTGACTTCAGTTCCAGCCTTAGCGACTTTTCCGTTTATGCTTACTCGTTCCTGATCACAGGCATCTTTCGCAACGGTGCGCCGCTTTATAAGTCTTGAATTTTTTAAAAACTTATCGATTCTCATAATAAATCAACCTTCAATGAGCAATAGGTTTAAAATATTTAATAGGGGCATTGCTGCCCATATTAACAAAAATATATGGTGTATTGAATTACTTGTTTACAGCGTCCTTCAGAGCCTTACCAGCCTTGAAAACTGGAGCCTTGGAAGCAGCAATTTCAATAACTTCTTCTGGCTGTCTAGGGTTTCTGCCCTGTCTTGCCTTTCTTTCTCTTGTTTCAAAAGTACCAAAACCGATTAACTGTACCTTTTCACCCTTTACTAAAGCTTCTTCGATGCAGTCTACTACAGCGTTGATTGCAACTTCTGCGTCCTTCTTAGTAAAATTAGTCTTTTCTGCTACTGCAGCTACTAATTCAGCCTTGTTCATTGATATTCCTCCTTAACAATTAACGTCTATTATTTACCAGCATCAGGTGCGTTCCCGGGTTTCTGCTTCGCCTGCTCCCACAGCTGATCCAGTTCTTCCAGACTCATATCTTCCATCTGCCTGCCGCAAGCCATGGCAGCTTTTTCAATATGAGCGAATCTGCGGATAAACTTCTCTGTTGTGAAAGTCAGTGCTTCTTCCGGATCCACATCGAGGAAACGGGCTACATTTACTACAGAAAACAGTAAATCCCCCAGCTCTTCTTTCATGTGTTCCCGGTCACCCATCATCCATGCTTCACGAAGCTCACAAGTCTCTTCGTTTACTTTATCCAGGGCAGGAGCGACATCGTTCCAGTCAAACCCCACGTCTGCAGCTTTTTTCTGCACTTTCTTTGCCCGAATCAATGCAGGCAAAGCCCTGGGCACCTTTTCCAGTCTACTGGTCCGGTCTGGTTGTCCAGATTCCTTTACCTTGATATTTTCCCATTTTTCAAGTACTTTGTCAATAGTTTTCAGGTTTTCTTCTAAAAAAACATGGGGGTGACGGCGGATCATTTTTTCACATTCTTCGTTGATTACATCGCATAAATCAAACCGTTTTTCCTCTTCCGCCATACGGGAATGAAACACAACCTGAAGCAGAACATCTCCCAGTTCCTCTCTCAGATTTGCATCATCCTGATTGTTGATGGCATCCACCACCTCATAAGCTTCTTCCAGAAGACATCCCCTGATAGACTCATGATTCTGTTCCCGGTCCCACGGGCATTCAACCCGCAGAATCTTCAGGATTTCATCCAGACGCCGGATAGCTGCTTCCGCAGTATCAGCCGGCGCCTTCAGTACCTCATATTCTTTCTTCATTTGTATTTCCTCACTTTATCTGAGAAATCTGCCAAGCAGACGAACCAGTTTGTCGCCCTTCGGCAGTCTTGCAATTTCATCCTTTGTGATACCCTTCAGCAGAAGAATCAGTGCACCATAGATCAGCACTGCCAGACCGATAGACAGCAGTGTGGAAATACCGTTGCTGGAAGTCACTGCAAACAGCAGGCGGTAGCTTGCGTAAGCGCCAACACCCATCAGTGCAGATGCTGCACATGGAATCACATAAGTTGTCTTCATATCAAAACTTGTACCTGTGTATTTCTTCACTGCACGCAGATCCAGAATCATGGCAATCAGATACGCAATAATAGTACCGATTGGAGCTCCTTTTACATTAATAGCAGGAATGCCTACACAAATCCAGGTTGCCGCAAACTTGAATACAGCCCCCACTGCCAGATTCCATACCGGAACACTCTGCTTGCCTACACCCTGCAGTGCACCGGTCAGAGTCTGTACTGAAGCCAGGAACACTACGCTGATTGCCATCACCATCAGTGTCGGCGCCGCAGCGCTTGCTTCTGCCGGACGGCTGGAGAAAAGCAGAAGCAGAATCGGCTCTGCCAGTGCAAAGATACCCACTGCACATGGGAAACCTACAATCATAGTTGCACGGAGAGAAAGCTTCACATTTTCCTGCAGTTCACCACGGTCCTGACGGAGCCATGCAGCAGAAATAGCCGGAACCAGGCTGACAGCAATTGCCTGAGTGAAAATCTGCGGCAATCCAATCAGAGACGCGCAGTAACCGGACAGCTGGCCGAAGAGAGATTTTGCCTGGTCATGTGTCCAGCCTGTAGCCTCCAGACGGCCCATAACCACTGTAGAGTCGATAGCATTCATAATCGGCATAATGGATGCGCCCAGGGTAATCGGGATGGCAATCATGAGTACCTTCTTCAGGATTTCTCCGGTTTCCTCCAGATTATTGTCCCCGCGGTGAATCTTCGTATGAATGGTTTTGCGGTTCAGCACATAAATCAGTGCAATTACCACCATGGATGCAAAGGAACCCGCAGATGCTCCGAATGTAGCACCTGCAGCTGCTTCCGGAAGTCCTACGGACAGGAAGCTGTAAGCAAGCGTCAGACCTACCGCAGCACGGACGGTCTGTTCAGTCAGTTCGGAAACCGCTGTCGGATTCATATTCTGGCGGCCCTGGAAATATCCACGGAATGCAGACAGAATCGGCACAAACAGCAGTGCCGGAGCAATCGCTCTGATAGAAGACGCTGCTTCCGGATTATTCTGCACAGTACCTGCAATAAAGTCCGCGCCCAGATAGCACAGCAGGAAGGACACTACGCCCATTACGCTGAGCAGCCCAAGGGAAACCTTAAATACCTTATGTGCACCGCCGTAATTGCGGACCGTTACCCGCTCGGAAACCATTTTGGAAATAGCAACCGGAATCCCTGCTGTGGAAATGGTCAGAAACAGGGAATAAATCGGATACGCACATCCATAGTAAGACATACCGTCCGTCCCAATCCAGTTAGTCAGCGGGATACGGAACACTGCACCGATAATCTTTACGATAACGCCGGCAATCCCCAGAATGGCAGCACCTTTCAGAAATTTATTACTATTGGAATTTGACATAAATCAATGCCTCCGCATTCTACAGCTTCTTCAGGATAGCTGCAGTTTCCTTTTCAACTTCAAAGATGGTTCTTTCGATGTCGATGGTCTTATATTCGCCGTCCTGGTAGAGAACTTTACCGTCAGCCATGGTCAGCACCACATCACTTCCGGATGCAGAATATACCAGGTTGGTCGCCATGTTATGAACAGGGTGCATGTGCGGCTGATCGATATCAACCACAATCAGGTCTGCCTTCATGCCTTCTTCAATCACACCACTGTCGTTTCTGCCCTGGCTCAGTGCGCCGGCTCTGGTTGCCGCATATAGAGTCTGCTGCGGAGTAACCGCAGTCGGATCCTTGTAGTACATCTTGGATGCCATAGCAAACACCTTCATTTCTTCGAAGAAATTCAGGGAGTTGTTGGAAGATACACTGTCAGTACCGATACCCACGTTGATGCCTCTTCTCAGCAGTTCAGGCACATTACACACGCCGCTTGCCAGCTTCAGGTTGCTGATCGGGTTGGATGCTACAGTTGCGCCCTTTTCCTTCAGAATGTCAAAATCTTCACCTTCCAGCCATACGCCGTGTGCTACAGTGGTCGGCATATCGAAGCAGCCCAGGCTGTTGAAGTACTGTACCGGAGTCTTGCCGCCGCGGCGCTGTTTGCATTCTTCATGCTCCAGCTGGGTTTCAGACATGTGGATGTGCATACGTGCACCCTTTTCCTTCGCAAAGCCCTGAACCGCCAGCACATCATTTTCATTGGATGTATATTCGGCATGCATGCTGATATCCATGATAATTCTTCCGTTTTCCGCACCGTTCCAGGTATTGTATGTGTCTACCATTTCCTTCATGGATGGCAGCTTCCATACATCCGGTTCACAGAAGTTTACGATGGAGCGGCAGATATTTGCCTTGGCACCTGCGTCTCTTACTGCAGCAGCCATATCGTCGATGAAGTAGTACATGTCACTGGTGGATACGATACCAAAACGCAGGGATTCTGCCATTGCCAGAGTAGTGCCCCAGTAAACAGCAGGGCTTGTCAGATGATCTTCAAATGGGAAAATCAGCTTGTTCAGCCAGTCCTGCAGTGCCATGTTTTCGCCATAACCACGCATCAGTGTCATTGGGGAATGTGCATGGGTGTTGAAGAAACCAGGCATCATCAGCTTGCCCTTACCGTCATAAGTTTCTCCGGTGTAATCAGCCGGAGCTACACCGGTGATGGAAACAATGCGGTCTCCTTCTACCAGAACATAACGTTCTTTTTCAACTTCAAAATCTTTATTTAATACTGCGATATTCTTAAAAAGCATAATAACCTCCTGTTAAACTTTTCATATCTGCGCATAGTTTATCCATTTTAATATTCTAACGATTCAGTATACCATATATTTACGTAAGATTCCAGTAAATATGGTGAGAACATGCAAAATTTAGCAATGATATTCGGGAAATACCGCTCATGATTTAAAGGAAATGAGTGATACTAACTACAAAGAAATTCCAACCTTAAAAGGAGTAAACACATATGAAAGCAACAGGAATTGTACGCCGAATTGATGACCTGGGCCGGGTAGTTGTTCCCAAGGAAATCCGCCGTGTCCTGCGGATCCGCGAGGGCGATCCGTTGGAAATTTATACCAGCAGTACTGGAGAAATTATCCTGAAAAAATACTCCCCTATCAGTGAACTTGGCCAGTTTGCAGGAGAATACGCGGATACTGCGGCCCAGATTCTGGGAAGCACCGTAATCGTATCTGATACAGACCAGGTAATTGCTGCTGCCGGACCATCAAGAAAAGAATATACCGACAAAATGGTAGATATGGAACTGGACCGGATCATTCAGAGCAAAAACCGCTACTTAAATGATACGAAAATCGTAGTTCCCATCATTTCACAGGGCGATCCCATCGGTTCCATCACCATTCTTCCCAAAGGCACTAAGCCCCTTGGCGATTCAGAGCTGATGGCCGCGGAAATCGGAGCCAGTTTCCTGGCCCGGCAGATGGAAAGCTGATTTTTCTCGGATACAAACGAAAAAGCAGGACCTTTATTGTAAAGGTCCTGCACTTTTCTTATCTGCATCAATCGTTTCAAGAAGTGTGATGGCATCATCCAGCAGCTTCTTCGGGTCGGTAGACAGCCGAATAAACGGTTCCACCCCGCCATGAATGAATGCCCGCTGCCCGAATTTTGCAGTGACATTCATAAGCGCAAACCCGCTCAGCGGATTCTTCTTTCCAAACTGGAAAATCAGCTTGCCCGCCTGCTGATATACCCGCTGCACCGACAGACCTGCTGCCAGGTACCGGATATGTGAAATCTTCACAAGATTCACAACGGCCTGAGGCACATCGCCGAATCGGTCCAGCATTTCGTCAATAATTTCGTCTTCATCATCGTAATTACGGATGGAGGCGATTTTTTTATACATCTGCAGTTTCAGAGATTCATCCTCAATATACGCTTGTGGAATATATGCCGGCATCTGAATTTCCACAGAGGTTTCTTCCTTATTGTCATTGACGATTTCTCCCTGCAGCGCACGGACAGCATCATCCACCAGCTTGCAGTAGAGTTCGTAACCAATGTTCATCATATGGCCGCTCTGCTCGGTCCCCAGAAGGTTTCCGGCTCCGCGGATTTCCAGGTCACGCATGGCAACTTTAAATCCGGATCCGAATTCAGTAAACTCACGGATGGCTGTCAGACGTTTCTGCGCCACTTCTGTCAGCACCTTATCCTTCTGATACATCAAGTACGCATACGCCAGTTTATTGGAACGGCCTACGCGGCCTCTCAGCTGATAGAGCTGGGACAGACCGTACCGGTCGGAGTCCATGATAATCATGGTATTTGCATTTGGAATGTCGATACCGGACTCGATGATGGTGGTCGCCACCAGAACATTGTTTTCCCCGTTGATAAAGCTGAGCATTACATCTTCCAGTGCGTGCTCGTTCATCTGACCGTGGCCCACTGCCACTCTGGCATCCGGCACAAGTTGCTCGATCTGATCTGCGATTTTCTGGATACCGCGGACACGGTTGAACACCACATACACCTGACCGCCTCTGCCCAGTTC
>JAZNKW010000027.1:0-14095 GCA_045578745.1 Anaerovoracaceae bacterium | reverse complement strand
GGTCGTAGCCATGTCGTTCTGTGAGCCAAGGAGTTGTTTGGCCACTTTGTCTTCCTAAGACCGCTTGGCCTCCGACTTGATGACTTCCTTCAAAATCTGATCATCCTGCTCCAGTACATAGGTCTGTACAGGATAACGTTCTTCCGGAGGTTCTTCGATGAGGGACATATCCTTGATTCCCGTTAAAGACATATTTAAAGTACGCGGAATCGGGGTAGCCGACAAAGTCAGCACATCCACATTCTTTTTCATCTGCTTGATCTTTTCTTTATGCTCTACGCCAAAACGCTGTTCTTCGTCAATCACCAGAAGTCCCAGATCCTGGAACTTCACATCCTTCGAAAGGAGTCTGTGCGTACCGATTACAAGATCAACCTGCCCCTTTGACAGCTTATCCAGAGTCTGCTGATTCTGTGCATCACTGCGGAACCGGGACATAACTTCCACTTTGAACGGGAAGTTTTCAAATCGCTCCTTCAGGGTGTAATAATGCTGATTGGCCAGGATTGTGGTTGGAACCAGGACAGCCGCCTGCTTGCCGTCAGCCACGCACTTGAACAGAGCTCTGGCAGCAACTTCTGTCTTACCGAAGCCCACATCACCGCAGAGGAGTCGGTCCATGGAGAACGGCTTTTCCATGTCTGCCTTGATTTCTTCAATGGAACGGAGCTGATCATCGGTCTCCTCATATGGGAAGCTTTCTTCAAACTCCTTCTGCCATACCGTGTCAGGGCAGAAACTGTAGCCCTTTTCCATCTGACGCTGTGCATAAAGGTCAATCAGATCCTTCGCCATAACCGCAATAGCCGCCTTGGCTTTGGCCTTGGTAGCTTTCCACTCACCGCCGGACAGTTTATTCATCTTCGGTGCGGCAGCATCATTACCGATGTACTTCTGAACGATGTCCATCTGCTCTACCGGTACATAAAGCATGTCATCACCGGCATATTTGATTTTAATATAGTCTTTCTTTTCTCCCTGGACGGTCAGCTGTTCGATTCCCAGGAAGCGGCCAATACCGTGATTTTCATGAACCACATAGTCGCCCTGCCGCATATCGGCAAAGCTTTGAATTTTCTGGCCTTTATCCTTATACTTTTTCTTTCTCCGGCTGGCTTTCTGGCTTGCAAAAATATCCTTTTCACTGATCCAGCAAAGCTTTTCTGTCGGCAGGTCAATGCCGCTGTTCAGCACGCCCTGTTCGAACCGGACTTCACCGCCGTTTTTCTGCACGCCAATAATACCGATGCGCTCCACGAACTCACGGAGATTATCCAGACGCTCCTTCGATGCACATACGATGGTAACCTTGTAACCCTTGTTTACATAGGACTTCAGTTCGGTTTCCAGCACATTCATCTTGCCGTTGAAAATCAGTGTCTGGCGGCTCTGCAGGTTATAAAGCTTATCGAACCGGTCGATTCCGGCTACGGCTTTTGGGAACGGTGTAAATACCGCAACCTTCGGCATCTGAAGAATTTTCATGAAGTCGCTGCGGTCAGACAGCAGCGCTTCATCCTTCGGAATAACCTGCCCCCGCTCCAGCATGACACCGAAGTCTTCCTTCAGTTCTCTGGTTCTCAGATCCAGAGCTTCATAAATCCGGTCCGGATCATCAATCATAATCCAGCCCTTCTCCATGTAGTCCCACAGGAATTCCGTTTCCTCATAGAAATAATGGAGATAATTTTCCAGCAGCTGCACATTGGCAACCTGTTCGATATATTCACACAGCTCGTCTCTGCGTCTCCGCAGTTTCTCTGCTGTTTCTTCCGATTTCTTTTCCATCCGCTTGGCTGCTGCGGTGTATTCCTTCCGGACTTTTTCCGCCGCTTCACGGAACTGATCTTTTTCCAGCAAAACCTGTTCTGCCGGGTAAATTTCCACGAACTTCAGGTTTTCCACGGATCTCTGGGTATCAATATTAAAAGTTCGAATGGAGTCCACTTCTGTACCGAAAAGTTCAATTCGGTAAGGATATTCTCCGTCTGGTGTGTAAATATCGATGATACCGCCTCGAATACTGTATTCCCCGCGGGCTTCCACCACACCCATTCTTTCATATCCCAGCTGAACCAGCCGCTCTTTTACAAGTTCCACATCCAGCTCTTCACCCAGGGTGATTTTAACCACCTTTTCTTCGAAGGCTTCATGAGGAGTAATCTTTTTAATTGCAGCCGAAACCGGGGCAATGACGATGGCCGGCTGTCCGGTCCGCAGTGCCTTCAGTGCTTTCAGCCGATCCATCATCATATCGTGATTTCTGGCTTCATATTTTAGGAAAACATGCTCCTCAGACGGCAGCACATAAATTTCCCTGTCCCGTATAAAAAAAGAGAGGTCTTCAGCCAGTCTCTTCGCCCTGTTTTCGCTTGGTACGATGATAATGCTTTGACCTTCTTCTCTGGATAAATAAGCAGCTACGGGAGCGACTCTGCTCTCAGAGATGCCCGAAATGTTAATCATTCCTGTTTTCCCTCTTCCGGCTTATCTGCCTCTGCTGCCGGCTCTGCCTTCTTCGGCTTTTCTTTCTTCGGCGGACGTACATTGTACTCATTCATGGCCTTATCGATGCCTTTTTCTACAATGCATGCCGCAGCTTTCGCCGATTTCACCAGTGCATCCTCCAGCAGTTCCTTTTCGCCTTTGGATACGCCGCCGGTAACATAATTGATTAAATCCACTTTCTTTTCACTTCCAATGCCCACACGGATTCTTGGGAACTGGTCACTCTGAATCTGGTGAACCACGGACCGCATTCCGTTGTGAGTACCCGCACTTCCCTTCTTACGAATGCGGAAAGTGCCGGTTGGAATATCGATATCATCATAAATAACAATCAGTTCTTCCGGCTCAATCTTATAGAAGCTGATGGCTTCACGCACTGCTTCACCGCTCAGATTCATATAAGTCTGAGGCTTCATCAGCAGAACCCGCTGGCCGGCGATTCTACCTTCGCCGACCAGGGATTTGAACTTCAGTTTATCAACTTTGATATCATATTCTTCTGCCAGCAGGTCTATGGTCAGAAATCCCATATTATGCCGTGTATTTTCATATTTCTTTCCAGGATTTCCTAAACCTGCAATAATGAACATATATTATGTCTCCTGTATATCTTAAGTAATGTAAAAAATTATTTGTCAAACAGTTCGCTTACAGTACCGTTGCTGAATACTCTGCTGATTGCTTCTGCGAAGAGCGGAGCTACGGATAAGAATGTCATCTTTTCCAGCTTCTTTTCTTCAGCCAGAGGAACAGTGTTCAGCAGAACCAGTTCTTCGATTGCGGAAGCTTCCAGTCTTTCACATGCAGGACCGGATAATACAGCATGAGTCGCACCAGCAAATACAGCCTTTGCACCCATAGCCTTGATTGCATTTGCAGCGTTGCAGATGGTACCTGCAGTATCAATCATATCATCCAGAATAATGCAGTTCTTGCCTTCGATATTACCGATGATATTCATGATTTCACTCTTGTTTGGTTCAGGTCTTCTCTTGTCAATGATTGCGATTGGGCAGTTCAGATACTGTGCCATGTTTCTGGCTCTGGTCACGCTGCCGTGGTCAGGAGAAACGATAACTACATCTTCCAGCTGCTTATCAATGAAGTACTTTGCCAGAATTGGCATACCAATCAGGTGGTCAACCGGAATGTCGAAGTAACCCTGAATCTGGTTTGCATGCAGGTCCATAGTTAAAACTCTGTCTGCACCGGCAGCTTCAATCAGGTTTGCAACCAGCTTCGCTGTGATTGGATCTCTTGCCTTTGCTTTTCTATCCTGACGTGCATAGCCATAGTAAGGAATTACAGCATTGATTCTGCCTGCAGATGCTCTCTTCATTGCATCGATCATAATCAGCAGTTCCATCAGGTTGTCATTTACAGGGTTGCAGGTGGACTGAATGATATAGATATCACGTCCTCTTACAGATTCCCATACATTTACGGAAATTTCACCATCGCTGAACTTGGTTACAGTTGCACGGCCAAGTGGCTTACCTAACTTGTCTGCAATTTCCTTTGCCAGTTCGTCATTTGAATTTCCTGCAAAAATTTTGTACTCAGAAAAAACTCCGCTTGTCACTGTTACGTACCTCTTTCTTTCTTTTGTTTTTTACAACTACTTATTTTTTCGTTTTCAGGATTCCCTTGGCAGAAACCCATCCCTGTTTTTTAACGCCCCGGGCACGGGCAATATACAGAGCATCGCCTTCGACGTCTTCTGTAACCGTACTGCCGGCAGCCACATAAGCGCCGTCACCTACGTTTACAGGCGATACCAGATTGCTGTTGCATCCGATAAACGCACCGTCACCAACGGTTGATCTGAATTTATTCGTTCCATCGTAGTTTACGAAAACTACGCCGCAACCTAAATTTACGTTCTGTCCCACATCGGAATCTCCGATATAAGTCAGATGAGATGCCTTGGAGCCATCGCCGAAGTTTGAATTTTTCACTTCGACAAAATCTCCGATTTTGCAGTGTGCACCCACGTTTGACTTTGGACGCAGATAAGCAAACGGACCGACTGTAGTTTCCGCGCCTACACTGCTCTGCAGAATAACACTGGACTGTACGTCTACTCCGTCACCCAGAACAGAATCCTCAATCCGTGTATTCTGTCCGATAACACAGTTCTGACCGATAACAGTCTTTCCCTTCAGTGTCACGCATGGACCGATAACGGTTCCTGCTCCAATCTGCACTTCTTCATCAATATATGCTGCATACAGGTCCACGAAATCCACACCATTTTCCAGATGCTTCATATTAATTGCCACCCTCTGCGCTTCTTTTTCCTTATATTTCTTTAATGCTTCAGATTCCATATTTATGCCTCCAGAATCATTTCCCCTACTTTGTAGATATCGCCGGCACCCATGGTGATGACCATGTCGCCGCGGCATGCATGCTGAGTAACATAAGATGCGATATCTGCAAAGTCCGGCATGAAGAGGACTTCCTTTTCCGGATGAATCTGACGGATTTTTTCAGCCAGCTGAACAGAAGAAATCTTATAGATATTCTTTTCTCTGGCCGCATAGATTTCTGCCAGAATCAGCACATCCGTCTTTTCGAAAGCTTCTGCGAAATCATCGAAGAGAGCCAGAGTTCTGGTATAAGTATGAGGCTGGAAGATTGTCCACAGACGATTGTGCGGTACATTCTTTGATGCGCTCAGGGTTGCTCGGATTTCAGTAGGATGATGTGCGTAGTCATCTACGATTTTCACACCGCCTGCAGTAGTTCCTACAATATCAAAACGCCGCTGTGTGCCACGGAAGCTGTGCAAGGTTTCAGAGATAATCTCAGGTTCCACCCCCAGATTGTGGCAGCATGCATAGGCTGCCAGTGCATTAAGAATATTATGTTCTCCAGGCAGAGACAGCTGCACTCTGCTGAGAACAGCTCCGTCTCTGAGGACTTCAAAGGACGGCATGCCGTTTTCATCGAACAGGATGTTCTGTGCATGGTAAGTGCAGTTTTCATTCAGCCCGAAGGTAATTACATTGCTGTGCCCCTGAATAACCTTGTTTACAAACGGATTTGCTTCATAGCCAATAATGGTGCCGGCTTCCGGTACCAGGTTTGCAAAACGGTCAAAGGAACTTACAATATGATCGATGTCTTTAAAATAATCCAGGTGATCGGAGTCGATATTCAGGATAATCTCAATCTTCGGACGCAGGCTCAGGAAGCTGTCCATATACTCACATGCTTCCGTTACAAAATATCCGCTGTTTCCAACTTTCGCATTACCTCCGATTTCAGCCAGATTTCCGCCGACCAGAATAGTCGGTTCCATCTTGGCACGGTCAAGAATCAGAGAAACCATGGATGTAGTTGTAGTCTTACCGTGGGTACCGGAAACAGCAATGCTGTTTTCGTATTCATCCATCAGTACCCCCAGGATTTCGGCTCTTGTCACCGCAGGAATGCCACGTTCAGCAGCACGTACCAGTTCAGGATTATCCTGACCTACGGCAGCAGAATAAACCACCAGGTCGGCCGTTTCCACATTTTCTGCTCTGTGGTCCAGGAAGATTCTGGCACCCTTCTGTGCCAGACGTGATGTGATATCGGATTCTTTCATGTCAGAACCGGTAACCTTATACCCTCTGGATAAAAGGATTTCTGCAATTGCAGAAAGGCCGATTCCGCCAATTCCGATACAGTGTATATTATGAAACTCAGATAAGCTGATCATCTTTTCGTTTACCTCCAGTTTAGACTGCCATCTGCCTTAGGGCAGACGGACTCTATTAACATTGTAACATATCTTTCCCCGAAATCAAACCCCAAACCCGGGAAAAGTGACTCTTTTTTTCATACAGTTTACTCTCGCCATAATCACCTTGAAAATCTGCGGATTTTGAGCTATAATTAAGATGTCTTATTATAACTTTGGAAAGGGTGGATAGTTTATGGAAATTACTGATGTAAGAATTCGAAAAGTAACTGACGAGGGCAAAATGAAAGCCATCGTATCCATTACCTTTGATGATGAGTTCGTCGTACACGACGTTAAGATTATCGAAGGTCAGAACGGCCTCTTTGTGGCCATGCCAAGCCATAAAATGGGAGAAGGCAACTTCCGTGATATTGCTCATCCGCTGCTTTCTGAAACCAGAAATAAGATCAAGAATGCAATCTTTGCTGAATATGACAGGATTCTGAACAGCGGCGAAGCAGCACCGGAAGAATAGACAAATACTGAGAGCTGTCCTGTGCGGCAGCTCTTTTATCATCAGACAGCCTGCCCTGAAAGGAGAAATTCAATGGCAATTTTGGAAAAACTGAAATACATGGCCGGATTCCCTGCCCGTGTAATTCGGAAGTATAAAAAAAGAAATGAATATATCGATTATGTGTGCGAAGCCTCCGGCTGGACGCGGGAAGAAACCATTGCCGCTATGAAAAAAGCCAATAAAGAAGGTATTTCCTACCGCTACTATGCGAAAAAGCGTCTCTGGTCCAGAACCGAAGCCCAGATGCAGCAGGTACAGAAAAATGCCGCTGCCAATGAGGCGCGGAAACAGGCTGAGGCTGAGCATGCAGTGGAAGAAGTAATGAAAGCCACCGGATGGAGCCGTCTGGCAGCAGAAGAAAAAATGAAGGAAGCACGTCAGTCCTGCGGAAGTTCCTATAAAGACTATTACCGTTTCCGCCTCTACGAAAAAACTCCTGAAGAGCAGAAAGCGTTCTTCACTTTGGGTGTATTCGAAACACTGTCCTTCAAATACAATCCGGACCCTGCTGCAATCCGGACCCTGCTGCAGAAAGGACGTTTTGCAAAGAAGTTCAGCAAACAGTTCAATCGAGTATGGTTCATAAACAGAGATATCACGTTTGAAGAATTCAGCGTTCTGGTCAAGGACCTGGATCAGCTGATCTGCAAGCCGCTTTCTTCTACACAGGGAAAAGGTATCATCCGCATCCGCTTCAGCGAATATGAAAATCTCCAGGCGGTCTACGACGAGCTGATGAGCATGAAAAAGATGATCTGCGAAGAGTGTATCGTGCAGCATCCTGCAATCGCCGCCTTCAACGACAGTTCCGTAAACACTGTCCGTGTTCTTACTATTGTGGACGGCACCGGTGAAAACAGGAAATGCCACCATGTTTATGCAGGCTTCCGAATGGGCCGCGGTGAACTGGTTGATAACTTCCATGCAGGCGGAATCATCGCCTCTGTAGATACGAAGACAGGTATCACCATCATGGATGCCATCGACCTGGACGGAAACCATTATCAGACTCACCCTGTCTCCGGCCTGGAAATCCTGGGATTCCAGATTCCTAACTGGGACAAGGTACTGGAAGTGACAGAGAAAGCTGCTCTGAAGCTTGCTGTCAGAATCGATGAGGATGGCAAAGCGACCGGAGCCGGCATGGTAGGCTGGGACGTTGCGATTACCCCGCAGGGAGCCTGCCTGGTAGAAGGCAACTCCGAACCAAGCCACTCCATTATTCAGCTTCCTTTCGTGGAAGCCGGAAAAGGTATGCGGTATCTGGTAGAAGAATTTCTGGATTAAACAAAATATCGATAAATAAAAAGCAGGGCGCTCTGATGAGCGCCCTGTTCTGTTTTCGTCAGATATTATGCCATTTCCACGCGGATCATATTGGTGTTTCCCGGTACGTCCAGCGGAACACCGGCACTGATAACTACCTTGTCACCGGCTTTGAGAAGCTCTTTCTTCTTCGCTTCTTCCAGGCAGCAGTAAATCAGTACATCCACATTCTGCAGATTATCTACTACAATCGGCTGTACACCCCATACCATGGAAAGCTGGTGGAAGGTCTTATCATACGGAGTTGCCGCAATAATGCAGGTTCCCGGACGGAATTTACTCATTCGTCTCGCCGTATATCCGGAACTGGTAATAGCCATAATGGCAGCTGCACGGATATCTTTAGCCAGGGTGCAGGCTGCATGTCCCACTGCATTGGTCGTATCTGAGGAATCCATTTCATGCCAGATATTATCGTGACCCGGAACGAAACGAGTATCGTCCTGCTCTGCCTGGCGTGCAATTTTTGCCATTGCTTCTACTGCTTCCACAGGGTATGCGCCCATTGCACTTTCTCCGGAAAGCATCACTGCAGAGGTACCGTCAAATACAGCATTTGCTACGTCCGTAATTTCTGCTCTGGTAGGAACAGGGCTGGAGATCATGGATTCCAGCATCTGTGTAGCAGTAATACAGATTTTTCCGCTCTGCTGGCAGCGCTTGATGAAGCGCTTCTGAATACCAGGCAGACGCTCAAAATCAACTTCTACACCCATGTCACCACGGGCAACCATGATACCATCGGACAGATCCAGAATTTCTTCGAAATTATCGATACCTTCCATATTTTCGATTTTACTGATAATCTTGATTTTTTCGCCGCCGTTGGAATCGAGGAAATCACGCAGATCAATCACATCCTGTGCCTTACGGATGAAGGATGCTGCGATATAATCCACATCCTTTTCGATACCGTACAGAATATCTGCTTTGTCCACCGGACTCAGATATTCCATGTTCAGACGTACATTCGGCACATTGATGCCTTTGCGGTTGCTTACAGCACCGCCGTTGTGAACCAGACAGATAATGTCTGTTTCTGTGGTTTCTTTTACAGTCATGCGGATTTTGCCGTCGTCAATCAGCACGCTGTCACCGGCCTTCAGTTCTGCCGGCAGATTTTTATATGTAATGGAGCAGATGGAATTATCACCCTCCACGTCACGTACAGTCAGTGTAAATGTCTGTCCTGCTTCCAGCTGTACCTTTCCTTCTGCGAAAATTCCGGTACGGATTTCAGGCCCCTTGGTGTCCAGCATAATTGCTGCCGCCTTACCCAGTCCGTCACGTACTTCTCTGAAGTTATCAATCGTCTTTCCATGAGCATCATGGGAGCCGTGAGAAAAGTTCACTCTTGCCACATCCATGCCTGCCAGAAGCATCCGGCGCATTACATCCGCGTCTGCAGATGCAGGTCCCAGTGTACATACAATCTTGGTTCTTTTCATAGTTTTTTCCTTTCTACGCTTCCTGCGCTTTTCAAAATCTCTCTTTTCTTTACGTTGTTATTATACCCATGGTTTTCCTTCGCCGCAAGTTTTTTCTCCTCTTTACGCAGATTTAACGGACTTGTCTTTCACAGTACGTTATGCTATAATTCATTCAATTAAACCGTTAATGTGTTATTTAAGGGAAAGAAAGGATTGAGATTATGAAATACAAAATAGTAGGAGAACCTTTACCTGCAGTAATCTGCGATGTAGAACCAGGGGAAACCCTGATTACAGAAGGCGGTGCCATGAGCTGGATGTCACCGAACATGAAGATGGATACGACCAGCGGGGGCGGTCTTGGCAAAATGTTCGGCCGTATGTTTTCCGGCGATTCCCTCTTTCTGAACCGTTATACTGCTCAGGGCGGCATGGGACAGATTGCATTTGCATCTTCCTTCCCGGGTTCCATCCGTGCCATTGAAATTGTACCAGGCAAAGATATTATCGTTCAGAAAAGTTCTTTCCTGGCTGCTCAGGAAGGTGTAGACCTGTCAGTCTTCTTCCAGAAACGTTTCGGTTCCGGTCTCTTTGGCGGTGAAGGTTTCATCATGCAGAAACTTTCCGGTCACGGTACTGCATTTGTAGAAATTGATGGTTATGCAGTGGAATATAATCTGACTGCTACCCAGTCCATCATAGTTGATACAGGCTATCTGGCAATGATGGATGCAACATGTTCCATGGATATTGTCACTGTACCTGGTGTAAAAAATGCCCTCTTTGGCGGTGAAGGTATCTTCAATACCGTAGTAAGAGGTCCCGGAAAAATTGTTCTTCAGACCATGCCGGTAAACAAGGTTGCAGGTGCAATTATTCCGTACATTCCGGTAAGTAGGGATTAGATGCCCTGTAAAGACATTATTATCTGAATTCAAAGAAAGGCTGAATCGGACACTGTCCGGCTCAGCCTTTTTGTTTCTTAAAATCAAATATTTATTATCCCTACTTTGTCTCTTCAGAATAGTCAATCCCCGGATATTCCAGCCAATGTGTCCAGGCAACAGCCTCAATCGAATTCTGCTCAATTCCTCCCACAAGATGTGTGATATCAGTTGTATGGGTAGCACAAGTCACATCAATTACCTGTCCATCTCCAATATAGACACCCACATGTCCCGGTTTCCATAATATCAGGCCTGGCTTCTCCGGCATATCCTCAATAGTCCCTTGCACCTTGGCCGCTTTTATCAGTTCCCTTGTACAGTAATCATTATCCGCCCTGTACCAGGCTGTATTGTCCTGATGATAATCATTCCATGCGTAACCTTTAATGATACCAATGCAATCCCATCCACGAATACCTTTATCTGCCAGGGTAAGACGCACAGCTTTCCTTTCCGGAGTATACCAATCCGGATATTCAGCTGCAAGCTTGTTAACAAGATCTGTCGTCACATATTGACCATTACCATCCCACAAATAAATATGCGGAACTTTCATACAAGCTTTAACAAATTCCACGAGCCCCGCTGCTGTAGGAACAAAAGGTTTATTTTCCATCGTTCTGCACGCTCCTCTTTCTTCCTAAATATAGAGTTTTTCATATTCATTTTCACACGGATTGCCAGGTGCCAGATACATACATTTTTCAGTTAAATCCATGATAACACTATAATTTGTAGCATCCCGTTCCACCAGTGGTTCTTTCATATTTTCATGGTCACAGATGGCGAACGGATATCCCGCATGGTCACGCAGCATTGCCTTAACATCCTCAATGGTAATATTTCCGTGGTGCTGTTTTACAAGAGTTCTGATGCGCTGAAGCCTTATATAGCTGCTGCCTTTGTGATTTACATCGTTGGCAAGATACATTTTAGGGCCGATATAGTGGTTGGTGTGCATTAAAACCCCGTCCTCCGGAATCAATGGTTCGACATTTCTTGAATCCATTTCAAATCCGATTGCTATACCATCTTTATGCGTTGCAATCAGATTTGCTACAGAATAAGGAGAATGACTTCCCTTTACATAGGCTTCACCAAGATTATCAGCCTCAAGCATAGCTCTCATACGGGCGCGCAGCGGAATTCCCTGACAAGGCACTGTGGTCCTGAGTGCATTCAGCATCACTGCTACTCCGCAGTCATTCATACCAATACCGCCAATCATTCCTGCCTCTGCTACCATCACAAAGTGAGGTTTGTCTTCCTGATAAACATGTACGATGACCAGACTCTCCCTCAGTATTTTGCTGTAGTCCCAGTTTTCTGCAGCAATTACACGGCCGCCTTCTGTAGCAGGTGCCATCAGGCTGAGTGTAGTACACTCGTTTACATTTTCATTTGTTGTCTGCGCATACATGATTTCTGTACGTGCATTCAGTGCGGCTATATCAAACAGATCTACACCGGCACCTTCTGCAATCCCCTTCATTTCCTCTACATAGTCAGGTTCAAATTCATCAGTCAAGGAAAGATAATACTTTGAAATTCCACGTGCATCCTCCCATGAAATTCCTTTCGTTCCTTCAAATAGTATCTGATAACTTCTGATTGATGCGCTTACCTCATCCCGGCACAATTGCCCATAAATTAATCCACGTTCATATGGGGTACCACGAACTGTAATTTCTTTAAACTTCATCCGTCATTGTCCTCCTAATTGCGGTCTTCCGTGTTTTATCTTGTAGTCTATTGTACCACACCAAATATTGAAAATCTACAAGCTGCGGCTACCATACATACTCCTGTATTTTACCTCATTGTAATAGCAGAACGAAAGTCCGGAAATACATTTTTCCCCATAATAACCTGGTTTTAGAGATTTCTTTGAGGCAGAACCATGCACGGACCGACGGGATTTCTTACGAAGGAGTAAAATTAAAGAGAATTTCATAACCACTGTTCAGTTTCTTTTTCACGGGAATTATCGCTGAAGTTGTGCTATAATAAGAACTATACTAAAAGCAGGAGGTAAGGTATGGAAAAGTTTCAATTCATATGGAGCGGAGAAACGGAACTTCCCGCTGGCTGGGCACTGCGTCCCCACTCCCACGATTTTTTTCATCTGGCCTATGTCAAAAGTGGAAATCTCGTTTTTTATGCGGATGGAACAGACTATAATCTTTCAGGAGGCAGTCTGATTCTTATTCCTCCTTTTGCAATCCATGGCGTACCGGAAGACACTCATAATTTATGCATACAATACGAGGTCTTTTTCCAGATACAGAATCCCGCGCTGAAACACCTTTTTGAAAGTTCGCAAGTTCTCGTACTGCACGATGCCTCACATCTGGAAAATCTGTTTGCTTATATCAAGATGCACTACAGGGATACAGATTCATTGAATACATCTTGTACAGAATCTTTTTTATGCACAATCCTTTTTTCATTTCTTACGTACATGCCGAATTCCAAGGGCGTCTCAGAGAACAGCTCCAGCGGGTATGTTGATGCAAGCCTGTATTCACCTCTGGTTCAGCGCATACTCAGCCATGTTGAAAAAAACTTCAACGAAAAGCACAATCTTTCAAATCTTGCACTTTCACTGGGCTTCAGTAAAAGTTATCTCTGCATAATCTTTCGCCGCGAAACCGGCATTACAATATCCGACTATATCAACTATAACCGGATTCGGAAGATACTTATCATGCTGCAATATAATGGCTACAACAAGGATTTCCCAGTCTATAAGCTGGCCCATCAATTCGGTTATACCAACCCATCGTATTTCAATCGTGTGTTCAAAAAATATACAGGAATGACGCCGACTGAGTTTATAAATGCACTTTTCAAAGGTTCTGATAACTCAAAACCATCCTCCTTTCAGAAGTACTATATCGAATACCTTGACATGAAACGTTATTCCATCCAGGAATCCCTGGAATATATGCGGGGATTAAAGGCCGCAGCGGAAACAGATGAATGTTCTGATCATGTCTGCAAAGAATCAAAAAACAGTGCAAGGTTATAAAACCTGCACTGTTTTAATTTAATTTGTTTCAGTTGAATTTACAGGAAAGTAGCTACTTCATCTTCCAGGGGTTCCACTTTTTCCAGTTCCGTTACATGCAGAACAGGACCCTCTTCTCCATACATTTCGTTGTATTCGTGATAAATTGCTGCAGTCACTAAAACCCAGCCGCCGTGTTCCAGATTCTGTGCGCCGTCATATTTTGCCACGAGACCGCCGAACTGAATATCATCCACACAGCAGGTCATGATATGACGGCCGATAACAAACTCGTCATCCTTCAGACCGCCTCCCAGCAGGCTTCTGCCCTTAACTGTGATGATTTTAGCAGGCTGTGCATAGTACTTTTCTTCTTCTTCCGTAATGTCTCTGTACCAGAGAGCATAATCGCGGTCACCAATTTCAAACACCGGATCTTCTACATTGAACGGCATCGGATCTTCGATGTTATCAAACTCAATGTCATTTTCACCGTATTCGTAAATGATTTCCGCCTGACGGCTTGCTGCACGGACAATCTTATGGTAGTCCATCTTGTCCATGTCACGGGTAAATTTCTTGAATACCACGGTACCTACAGACTTCAGCTTATCGTAAACCAGA
>JAZNKW010000026.1:0-57373 GCA_045578745.1 Anaerovoracaceae bacterium | reverse complement strand
AGCGGCATCAACATGATGACCGTCAGCAAAGCCTACCAGCTGCTGAAGCAGGAAGGATATATTTTGACGGACCGGAGAAGTGGGGCGGTAGTGGCACCAAGAGAAGATGCGGCCGGTACTGCAGTGCAGGAAGAAACGGTGGAATCACTGCGGCTCTCTCTGTCTGAACTGCGCCTTGCGGGAATGAGCCGTGAGGACGTACTGAATCTCTGTGAACGATTATTTGATGAGGGGGTAAAATAGATGGGAACTGTATTATGGCTTTCGATTATATGGATTGCGCCTCTGATCTGCTTCCTGCAGGTGAATGAAGCCAGGTTTAAAAAGAATATTGTGGTGGGTGTCACCCTGCCGTTTAAGGCCCGCGAAGATGAGGCATTGAAGACGGTACTGAAGAAGTATAAGATGAGTATGTGGACTGCCTGCGGCATTTTGATGGCCCTGGCAGCAGCCGGATGGGCGCTGGCACCGGAGTCCATGACGCTCTGGCTTGTCTGGGTTGACCTGTGCATTATTCTGCCCTATGTACCTTATGTACGGACCAACAGTGCACTGAAGAAACTGAAAAAAGAACGTGGCTGGGGACCTGCTGCAGGACAGCAGATTCGTGTGGATATTTCCGCAATTCCACAGGGAAAGTGGATTTCTCCATGGGCTTTCCTGCCGCCGGCAGTGATTTCTCTGCTGCCGCTGCTGTTTGACGACAGCTTGTGGATGGCCAATGTGACCATGGCAGTCTGCTGCGGACTCTTCTGGCTGGGATATCGGTACTGCTACCGGAACAAGTCTGAGATGGTGGACGGCAATGTGGAACTGACCCGCGCACTGACACAGGTACGCCGCTATAACTGGGGCCGCATGTGGCTCCTTACCGCCTATTCCATGGCGATTCTCAATATTGGAATGGTTCTGACTGTTCGTTCCGCTTTCTGGAGTATGGGACTTTATGTTGTATTTATGGTTGTAGTTGTGGGCGCCTGCCTCTGGGTGGAACTGTCCGTGCGCCATGTCCAGGAAAAGCTGACAGCGGGAAGCGGACGGGACTGGTATGTGGACGAAGACGACCACTGGATCGGCGGCCTGCTGTATTATAACACCAATGACAGCCGTCTGGTAATTAACAACCGCGTGGGTATGAATTCCAGTATCAATGCAGCTCATCCGGTAGGCAAAATCCTGACTGTCGCCCTGATTGTCCTGCTGCTGGCCATGCCGTTTGCAGGTGAGTTTATCGGCGGCGGTGACGTGGTTCTGACGGTATCCGACGATGCGGTAACCGGTACTAACGGAAGAACTGAGTATGTGATTGCTCTGGATGACGTGGAATCTGTACAGCTGCTGGATAAACTGCCGGCTGGCCTTGCACGTAACTTCGGTACCGGCATGCCGAACCTGCTGAAGGGCGACTTCAGTGCACCGGAACTGGGCCACATGAAGACCTGTCTGGATCCGACCGTTCCTCCATTCCTGCTCATTGAAACGGAAGAAGGCAAGCTTTACCTGCTGGGAAGCCGGGAAGAAGGCACAGCAGAAGCAGTTTATGAAAAGATAAAATAAGGGTGTCGTTATGATAGAGAAGAAGATTATCGTAGGCGAGGGAACGGAATACCCTCTCAACGGAATATTAACCCTGCCGGACATGGCCAGTCCGGATGTGCCGGTTCCGGCCGTGGTGTTCGTTCATGGCTCCGGTTCCAGCAATATGGATGAAAAGGTAATGAAGCTGACACCGTTTAAGGACCTGGCTGAAGGCCTTGCAGCCCATGGGATCGCATCCATCCGCTATGACAAGCGCTCCTTCGCACACGGACGAAAGATGCTGAAGGAAGGGGACGTTACAGTAGTCAGCGAGACCATTGAGGATGCCGTGCTGGCTGCAGGAATTTTGCGGGATGAACCGTGTATCGACCCCGGCAAAATCTTCATCATCGGACACAGTATGGGTGCCATGCTGGCACCGCGGATTGATGCGGAGGGCGGAGCTTTTGCGGGTTTGGTTCTCATGGCAGGTACGCCGCGGACCCTGGATGAGGTTATGATGGGGCAGAACGAAGACGTGCTTCGAAAGGTGAAGGGCCTGACCCGCTGGATTGTGAAAAAGCAGGTGGCCAAACTGGAAAAGACCTTTGCACCGCTTCACGAAATGACTGATGAAGAGGCGAAAAAGGTGAAGGTGGGCGGCGGAACTACCCTGTACTACTTTAAGGAAATGGCAGAGCATCCGGCAGCAGATTACCTGCTGGCAGGCACCAAGCCGGTACTGATTGTGCAGGGGGCGAAAGACTTCCAGGTGTCTGTGGAAAAGGACTTCAATGCCTATAAGACCTTGCTGAAGGACCGTCCAAATGTAACATACCGGCTGTATGAGGGCCTGAACCATGCCTTCGTTCCGGCCATTTCCGACAATATTATGAAGGTGAAGCAGGAGTATGGTACAGAGCGCCATATCGGTGAAGAGGTCATCGGTGACCTGACTTCCTGGATTCATGAGCAGACAGAGGAGAAATAGATTATGCGAGAACTGAAAATAAATACAAAATACCGCCATTTCAAAGGCAAAGAATACCTGGTGATGTGCGAAGCTACACACTCCGAAACCGGTGAAACCTATGTAGTGTATAAGGCACTGTACGGGGATTTCGGCGTGTACATCCGTCCGCTGGATATGTTCCTGTCCGAAGTAGACCATGAAAAGTACCCTAATGTTGAGCAGAAGTACCGGTTTGAGGAGATAAAATAAACTTTGTGATTCTGACATATTGCCACAACAGTCAATCAATGATATAATACTAAAGTTACAAAATCCGCCTGGTGACAGACGGATTTTGTTGTGTGTAAAGGAGGTATTATATTATGTGGTTAATTTTTACACTTGCAACCACCCTGCTGTGGGGTGTTGCGGAGCTTTTCTATAAGAAGGGTTCACACGAAAACGAAAAGTACGGTCACTTAAGAGTCTGCATTCTGGTAGGTGCAGTCATGGGGATTCATGCAGTCTTCACTCTGCTGACTTCCGATGTGGCATACGATCCGAGAAACCTGATTGCTTATCTGCCGGTTTCCTTATGTTATATTCTGTCCATGGCATGTTCCTTCTTCGGAATCCGTTTCGTGGAGGAATCCCTGTCTGACCCGATTGAAAACACGTCCGGGGCAATGTGCTCCCTTCTCTGCGTGATCTTTTTAGGAGAGAGCATTTCTCCTGCAGTTTGGGCAGCCATTGCAGTAATCGTAGTGGGTATCCTGGGTGTCAGCTATATGGAACGCAGTGCGGATGTGGGCAGAAGACAGAGACTGGGTAAGAGACTGGCTGTGATTGCCTTCGCCATGCCGTTCTGTTACGCATTCATTGATGCATTCGGCAGCTTCCTGGATGTTTTCTTCCTGGAAATGGAGACCAGCCCGCTGGTTGGCGTAACCGAAGAAAACATCGAACTGGTAGCAAACATTACTTACGAGCTGACCTTTGCTATCGTAGGCCTGGTACTGTTTGCATTCATGCAGTGGAAAAAGGTGAAGTTCGAACTGCCAAAGCAGAAGGACAAGATTGTAGCTGCAGTCTGCGAAACTGCGGGCCAGCTGACCTATGTATATGCCATGAGCGGAAACGGCGCCATCGCCGCACCGATTCTGTCCTCCGTATGTGTGGTATCCCTGCTGCTGTCCAGAATTTTCCTGAAGGAAAAGCTGACAAAGAAGCAGTACATGTTTATCGGTATCATCATTCTGGGTATTCTCATGCTGGCAATTATTGAAGGCGAATAAAAAGTATACGAAAACAGCCTGTAGGGTAAATCCACAGGCTGTTTTTTTTGTTGTGTGTGTGAAATTGGGCCATCGAATCGTTTGCTTGTTGCATAATTTTATCAAAATTTTAAATGATGCAACATTTTGATGTTTTTGGCCCTTTTATTTTAGCTTTCTATGCTGATTTCGCAGCGATGTTGCAGAAAAAGTTTATTATTTTTAAAAATCCAACGAAATTGATAAAAACGTTGGATTTTCAGAAAAAACGGAAAAATTATGCAAAATTCCAGAGAAAACAGCATCTGAACAAGGGGAAAGGGCTTTAAAATAGACATTTTGTTGGATGATTAAAAAAACAGGATGAATTTATGCAACATTATTCTGTCCAAGCATGTCAAGGAAACAGAAATAATGCGGCTAATCAATCAGCCACATCTTCAGCAGTACAATCGGTTCGCGGAACAGGTTCGTAAGAACACGCTTTGCAGGAGTCGGTGCATGAAGATGGGTGATTCCATCGACACCGGCCTGGGCGGCCAGCTTGCCGGAACGGAAAATGTGGAAGTCACTGGTGATGAAGCATAAGCTGCTGGTGTCAGGCATTTCGCTGGCCAGGATTTCTGCAGAATACTCGAAGTTTTCCTTCGTGCTTGTAGCCTGGTCTTCCAGCAAAATCTGCTCTTCCGGCACTCCGCCGGCAATGAGATAGCGGGCCATGACTGCTGCTTCTGTATCGTTTTCGTCGGAACCCTGTCCGCCGGTTACGATAATGGCAGCGGACGGATTTTGATGGTGGTATTCCAGGGCGGTGTCCAGCCTGCAGCGAAGCTGTTCGGATGGCTCGATCCCTTCCACCGCACAGCCGAGAACAATTACGGCATCCTCCTCGAAGGTCGCAGTATCCTGCCAGCCGGAAACAAACAGCAGCCCACCGCCAAGCAGCAGCAAAAGGACTGCAGCCAGGACGGATCCTGCCAGCAGACGGACTATTTTATTTTTTAAGAAACGGTTTGACATGGAACCCTCCCTGTGGTCATAATATAGGTAAATTATAGCAGATGAAGATTGGAAAGGAAAGGTGCAGAATATGAAGCCGGAATCCAGTGTGATTTTCTTCCCTTGCAGAGATATTGCCGAAACGAAAGTGTATTATACCCGCGTTCTGGGACTGTCTGTGTATAAAGACCTGGGCAGCACGGTCTGGTTTGACTGTGGGTACGGCTATCTGGCCTTTGTGGATTATGGCCCTGAACGTCCGATGGCAAGCGGCGCCTGCATCTCCTTCAATCTGACCTCCATTGAGGCAGTAGACAAAATGTACCACACCCTGCAAAACTCGCAGATCCCGGTTCTCGGACTGGAAGGACCGCCTGCCCACCATCCGAAGTTTCCGGTGTATTCCTTCTTCCTGTCGGACCCCAATGGGTATACGCTGGAGTATCAGAAGACGACGGATGTGTAGACGCCCGGTGGGAATCGACCGGTCTGCTTCGCAGCCCTGCATCCTCGTCCCCTTTTTCAGGGGACTGCGGACCGCTCACTGTTCGACAGCCCACCGGGCTGTCTCACTACGTTCGCGCCCTCGCGGGTCCGATTCCCAACTTCAGACGAAAAAAAGAAAGAGATATCCAGAATTGGATATCTCTTTCTTTTGGTGCGCCCGGCGGGAATCGAACCCGCGGCCTTTTCATTCGGAGTGAACTACTCTATCCCCTGAGCTACGAGCGCACATATATGGCGAAGGCGTTTTCACCACTCGGATTATGATACCACATTTTGGGGAGAAAAGCTATACTTAGTTGGGTGATTTTTCGGAAAAGTTTTCGACGGTATTCGACATTGACAGGGCAGGAATGGGAGGGTACACTTAAAGTGGAGATGTGTGCTGGAAAGGAGGATGGCCTGATGAGATACCATGAAGTGACGGCAAAGGGGATTTTGTCGGCTGGAGGCGGGATGAACCTGTACCGCGGCTGCAGCCATGGCTGTATATACTGCGATTCGCGGAGTTCGTGCTATCAGATGGATCATGAGTTTGAGGATATCGAGGTGAAGGCCAATTCTCTGGAGCTTCTGGAGGATGCTTTGAGCCGGAAGCGGACAAAGTGTATGATCGGAACAGGATCTATGGCGGATCCATATATTCCGCTGGAAAAAGAACTGAAATATACCCGCAGGGCGCTTGAACTCATCGCCAAATACCGATTTGGGGCGACTTTGATTACCAAATCGGACCTGGTACTGCGGGATCTGGATATTTTGCAGGAAATAAACAGCAAGACAAAGGCCGTGGTGCAGATGACACTGACGACGGCGAATGATGAGCTTTGCAAAATCATTGAACCGGGTGTCTGCACGACATCCCGGCGGTACGAGGTACTGAAGAAGCTGCAGCAGGCAGAGATTCCAACGGTGGTGTGGATGACACCGATTTTGCCGTATATCAATGACACTCGTGAAAACATTCAGGCTTTGCTGGACATGTGCGTGGATGCGGGGGTTCGCGGCATCATCTGGTTTGGTGCAGGTGTGACCATGCGGGAAGGAAACCGTGAGTACTTTTTCCGACAGCTGGACCAGCACTTCCCGGGGCTGAAGGAACGGTATCTTCATGACTTCGGTCTGAACTATGTGTGCGGAAGTCCCAGGGAGAAGGAACTGTCGGCATTGGTGAAGGAAACCTGTGAAAAGCAGGGCATCCTGTATGGGCCGGACCAGGTGTTTGCGTATTTAAAGGATTTTGAGGATAAGACAGCGGGGGAACAGCTCAGTCTGTTTTAGCCGGAGGGGATTTTTATGATGAAGAAGAAACGAATTAAAGCCATGCTTCTGGCTGCGGCAGTTCTGGCTGGGTTCTGTACCTGGCAGAACAATGATCTGACGGTGAGCCGGTCGCAGGCCATGAGCGGACGGATTCCAGCAGAATTTGACGGTTATACCATCGTGCAGGTTTCAGATCTGCATAATAAAGAGTTTGGACGTGGGCAGCGTCGAATCATGTGGAAACTTGCCGAACAAAAGCCTGACATCATCGTCATCACCGGGGATATGATTGACTCACGGAATACGGACGTGGAGACGGCACTAGATTTTGCTGGGAAGGCAGCAGAAGTGGCACCATGCTATTACGTCAGCGGAAATCATGAGAGCAGGGTGCCGGGGAAATACGAAGAGCTGAAATCAGGTTTGATTGAGTGCGGCGTGACGGTATTGGAGAACGAAGCCGTGACTCTGGAAGGGAACGGAGCCCACATCGCTCTGATTGGAGTACAGGATCCGGCTTTCGGTGCGGCATATTTATTAGGGGATGAACGCGCTGTTATGGTTCAGCAGCTTACGGAATTGATTAAAGACGAGAAGGACTTTTCCATCCTTCTCTCCCATCGGCCTGAAATGCTGGATGTGTATGCTGCGGCTGGAATAAATCTGGTATTCACCGGCCATGCCCACGGAGGACAGTGGCGTCTGCCAGGGATTGGCGGACTTATCGCGCCTGGCCAGGGCTTTTTCCCGGAATATACAGAGGGTGCCCATACTGCAGGGGATACCACCATGTATGTGAGCCGCGGGCTGGGAAACAGTCTTATGCCGATTCGGATTTTCAACCGACCGGAACTGGTTGTGGTTGAATTGTGCCGAGAAATAGGGTAGAATGGTTCTGCTTGTGTTTAAAATTGTAAAAATTGAGGTGTTTTATGAACAATAATGATTCTGGTTTACAGATCAGTAAGAAGTCCTTCTTCTCTTCCGTATTCATCCTGCTGCTCCTGATGATTGGGGCGGGGATTCTGACTCACGTGATTCCAAGCGGTGCCTTCGAGCGCACCATGATTGACGGCAAAGAAACCATCGTTCCGGGAACTTTCGCCTTCACAGAGGCTGGCGGCTATCCGGTATGGAGATGGTTCACGGCTCCTTTTGAAGTGCTGTGGAGCGATGACGCTGTAACCGTTATCATGATTATCGTCTTCATCTGTATCATCGGCGGCGTGTTCTGCGCTCTGGATAAGTCCGGTATGCTGAAGTACATCATGAACGGCCTGGTTCGCCGTTTTGAAAATTCCAAGTACAAGCTGATGGCCATGCTGACCCTGTTCTTCATGCTTTTTGGTTCCGTATTCGGTATCTTCGAAGAACTGGTGGCTCTGGTTCCAATCGTAATCGTGCTGTCTCATGCTCTGGGCTGGGACTCCATGACAGGTCTGGGTATGAGTGCCCTGGCAGCGGGCTTCGGCTTCTCTGCTGCGACTCTGAATCCATTCACTCTGGGTGTGGCACAGGAAATCGCAGGTCTGCCTGCATTCTCCGGCGTTGGCTTCCGTATTCTGGTCTTCGTCATCTGCTACTGCATTCTGTATGCATTCCTGTACCGCTATGCGCACAAGATTGAAAAGGATCCAACCAAGTCCCCTGTCTATGAAGAGGACCTGAAGCAGAAAGAAAAGTATGCTAACATTGCGGCTATCGAAGCTCTGCCAAACGAACAGTATCTGGGCAAAACCGTGAAGATTTTCGCGTCTTCTCTGGTTCTGGTTATCGCATACATTGTGGCCGGATTCTTTGTTCCGGCTCTGTCCGCAGTTTCTCTGCCGGTTATGGCAGTACTGTTCCTCATTGGCGGTCTCCTCGCGGCAAAGGCTTCCCACTACGGCGGCAACATCGGTAAGGACTTTATCGCAGGTATCGGCGGAATCGCACCGTCTGCACTGCTGATTATGATGGCAATGTCCGTAAAGCTGATTATCACCAACGGCGGCATCATGGATACCATCTTATACTATGTTTCTGAAGTTGTAGCGGAAATGGGTGCTTATGGTGCATCCATCATGATTTTCCTGTTGGTGCTGACTCTGAACTTCTTCGTAAGTTCCGGATCCGCCAAAGCATTCCTGCTGATTCCAATCATCGCGCCTCTGGCTGAACTGGTTGGTCTCTCCAAGCAGGTAGCTGTGCAGGCATTCTGTTTCGGTGACGGTTTCACCAACATGCTCTATCCGACCAATGCACTGCTGATGATTACTCTGGGTCTGACCGTAGTAAGCTATTCGAAGTGGTTCAAGTGGTCCATTCCTCTGCAGCTGTTCATGCTGCTGGTAAACTGCGGCCTGCTGGTGCTGGCTGTGGCAATCGGTTACGGAATGTAAATGAAATAAAGAGAATTTAATCAGGCAGGTAATGCAGCAGGTATGCTGCGTTACCTGTTTTTTATATTGCAGAAAGCAAGAATTATTAAAACCCGGACTGAAAATAATGCTATACTTTCCTGGGGAGAGGAGATGAGCAGATGAACAATCATACAGTTGACATGGAAACTGTTATTGAATACATAGAAAACCATCTTGACGGAAAGCTGAATCTGGAACAGGTTGCTGAAGCGGTTCATTACTCCAGGTATCACCTGCATCGCAAGTTTACCAGTACAGTGGGCATGACCGTTCGTGACTATGTTCAGCGCCGTCAGCTGACGGAAGCTGCGAAACTGCTGATGTTTTCGGATAAGCCGATTATGGAAATTGCATTTATGTGCGGATATGAAAGTCAGCAGTCTTTTTCTGCCGCCTTTAAATCCATGTATAAGGTTCCTCCTGCAAAGTATCGGGACAGCGGAACTTTTTATCCGCTGCAGCTGCGGTTTACTTTACATGAAACTTCGGTAAAGCACACGTTTGCAAAGTCGGATATCCGCATGGCGCAGAAGTCAGACCTTTCGGATTGGATGGACCTGATGCGGCTTGTAATAGATGGTTATCCTGTTATGAATGAAATGGATTATCTGAACGAGATTACAAAGTGTATTGAAGAACAACGGGCGCTGGTTTTAAAGGATGAAAATCTTCTGATTGGAGCAATGGCATTTTCCTATCTCGAAGGCAGTATTGAGTTTTTAGGTGTGCATCCGCAATATCGGAATCAGGGAATTCAGAAAGTATTTCTGGACGCACTTCTGGAAGACTATCTCCAGGGAACAGAAATCAGTATGACCACGTACCGTGAAGGCGATAAAGCGGATACCGGACATCGGGATATTTTGAAACGGATGGGGTTTGCAGAACGGGAACTGCTTACAGAATTTGGATATCCAACACAGCGTTTTGTACTCCCACTGAAAAAGACGGAGGATACAGACAAATGACCAGAACAGTGAATCCAAAAGATACGACGAGAGATTCGGCTTATGAACTTTGGATGAAGGCACCAAATCCAATGGTCACATTTTTTAAAACCATGGATGTGACCAATCTGATTCGTGTATCGAAAAAGAAAAATATGAAATTTAATATGCTTCTTGATTACTGCATTGGAAGAGCGGCGGTACCTGTAAAAGAATTTTATCTCCTTCCAGTCGGAGAAAAGCTTATGGAATACGATACACTTGCTGTCAACACGATTGTAAAAAACGGAGGCGGAGAAGTGAGTTCCTGCGACATCCTGTACAACGCGAATCTGGAGAAATTCAATGAAGAGTATCTGAAATATACAGCCCTGGTATCTGAGACTGCTGAAGACAGGGATCTGTCAGAAAGCTGCATGGTAATCGGCACCTCTGCAATCCTGGACACAGAAATTGACGGTGCGGTCGGCATGAACAGCGGCATATTTAATAACCCATTTATAATCTGGGGGAAATATCGAAGAAAAGGCTTCCGATACTACCTTCCTGTATCATTTCAGTTTCATCATACACAGATGGATGGTGCTCATGCGGGCAGATTTCTGGAGAATCTGCAAAATGAGATAAACCGGCTGTAAAAAAGAGAATGTAAAGTTTTGTTGCGCAATTGTAACGCTTATGCGGTAGTATTTCTCTGCTGAGTCTGATAGAATGAAATCATCCAAATCAAAGGAGGATTTCAACATGAAGTTATCAGATAAAATTATAAAACTCAGGAAAGCAAAAGGCTGGTCCCAGGAAGATTTTGCGGAGAAACTCAACGTATCCCGGCAGGCAGTCAGCCGCTGGGAAAACGGCACAGCACTTCCGGATGCAAATAATATTCTTCAGCTGAGCAAACTGTTTGCGGTGAGTGCGGACTATTTGTTAAATGAGGATTGCGGCGGTGACGAAACCGTTCATGCTGTGAAGGCAGTCAATGCGGAAGCAGCTGCTGAGAAGAAAAAGGATTTGAAGCTTCACCTTGTGGCATCCATTGCCTTTGCTTTCGCAGGCTTGATATGGCTGTTCATGGCGATTGATAACCTGAACCTTACGCATGCCATTTTAGCTATCGGCAATGCAGCCCTTTCCGGTATTAATCTGTACCTTTATGAAAGAGGCAGGAAAAAAGATAGAAAACAATCATGATCAAAGCAGGTTCTGCGAGATATATTCGCAGAACCTGTTTTTTTACTGCTGTGTGTGTTATAATGCAACTAAACTCTGGTGAAGGTGCGCTACAGTGCAGAGAATCCGGGAAAAGCTGAAATTGTATGGCCTGAACAGGCGGAATAAGGAGGGATATTATGCCTCATGCTGAAGTAAAATGTTTTGCAGGAAGAACGGATGAACAGAAAAGACTGTGTGCGGAAAGAATCGCGGAAGTGATTGCTGAAACACTGGGCTGCGAGACATCCGGGGTTTCCGTTGCCATTAAAGATGTGGAAAAAGAAGACTGGAAAAAGGAAGTCTGGGATAAAGTAATCGTTCCGGATCGTGAATTCCTTTATAAAGAACCGGGTTATTCCTACGAAGAAGACTAGAAACGCCGCAGCGTTGATCCGATGACACCAATCGTGTCATGGATGTGACGTTGCGGTTCTTTTTTTCTGTGATGATTCTCGTTATCCTGAATTCAGTAAATTACTGAATGGAAAGGAAACGAAAGATGAAGAGGAAAGAAAAAAATACACTGATTTGGGCTATGGGATTGCTTGCTGCATTCGCAGTATGGACTTTGCTGATTCAGGCAGTAGATGTGCAGCCGGCAGGGGTGGAGGGAACGGATATTGGATTTGCAGGGCTGAATACCTGGTTCCACCAGCTGACCGGTGTTCACATGAACCTTTACGTGATTACCGACTGGCTGGGACTGGTGCCGGTCTTTGTATGCGTGGTGTTTGCAGCGCTGGGCCTCGGTCAGCTGATCCGCCGAAAAAGTCTGCGGAAAGTTGACACGGATATTCTTCTTCTCGGGGCATACTATATTGTGGTAATCGGCTGTTATCTGGCCTTCGAGATGATTCCCATTAACTATCGGCCGATTCTCATCGATGGCAGGATGGAAGCGTCGTACCCTTCCTCCACCACGCTGCTGGTGCTTGCTGTGATGCCTACTCTGGTCTGGCAGGTGCGGAGCCGTGCAGGCCTTGCAAAATACCGGCGCCCGCTGTGTTTTGCAGCAAATATGTTTTCGGCCTTCATGGTGGTGGGCAGGCTGATTTCCGGAGTGCACTGGATTACGGATATCGTAGGTGCAGTCTTGCTCAGCGGAGGACTTTATGGTATATATAAGGCAGGTGCAGAAATGTGGAGAAACGAGGAGGCGTGAGGCATGGATTTTGGCGGGAAACTGCAGGAACTGAGAAAGAGCCGGGGTATGACCCAGGAAGAACTGGCGGAAGCCCTGTTCGTGTCCAGAACGGCCATCTCCAAATGGGAGTCGGGCCGGGGATACCCCAATATTGATTCCCTGAAAGAAATCTCAGCCTTCTTCGGTGTCACCATCGATGAACTGCTGACGGGAGAACGGCTTCTTTCTATCGCTGAGCGGGAGAAGAAGGAAAGCATGCGGCGCCTTTGCGACCAGCTTCTGGGCGGGGCGGATCTGCTGGCGGTGGTACTTATGATACTGCCGCTGTATCCAAAGACCGTGGAAGGATTCGTCTATTCGGTGAACATGTTTCAATATGTGGAAACGTCTGAATTTAACCGGCTGATTTACTGGGGGCTGTTCCTTGGGCTGGTGGTTCTGGGGATTATAAAACTGGTTATTACGCAGCTTGGAGCCGGAAAAGGGCAGAAGACTGTAACCTGTACATCCATGGCGGCCGGTATGGCAGCAGTAATCTTTCTGGCACTTGCAAGAGAGGCCTATGCAGTAACTGCAGCATTCCTGCTGCTGGCGCTGAAAGCCGTGCTGTGGTATCTGAGAAAGGAATAAATCATGATTGAAGCGATAAAAGAAAGAAGAAGCGTCCGCACTTACAGTGATCGGCCACTGGATGAAACGGCGAAAGCGCAGCTGATGGATTTTGCGAAGACTATCGAAAATCCTTTCGGAATTCCTGTAGAGTTCCGGATTCTCGATGGGAAGGCACACGGTCTGAAATGTCCTGTGGTCACAGGAACGGACCTGTACGTGGGCGGCAAAGTACAGAAGGGACCGGACGCCAATCTGGCATTCGGATATTCCTTCGAGGCATTTATTCTGTATGCGCAGTCACTGGGTCTGGGTACTGTCTGGCTGGGCGGAACCATGAACCGCAAAGCTTTCGAGGAAGCGATGGGGCTGGCTCCGGATGAGATGATGCCGTGTGCCACACCGATTGGATATCCGGCAGAGGCCATGTCCATGCGTGAAAAAATGATGCGAGCCGGTATTAAAGCTGACCAGCGGAAGCCATTCGGGGAACTGTTCTTTAATGGGGATTTTGATACACCGCTTTCTGAAGAAAAAGCAGGGCAGCTGCTGCAGCCTCTGAAAATGGTTCGTCTGGCACCTTCTGCAGTAAACCGTCAGCCATGGCGTGTACTGCTGCAGGATGGGCAGGTGCATTTCTTCCTGAAGAGGGATGTCAGTGCAGGTTCTGGCAGCGTGGATAAGCCGGACATGCAGATGGTGGACATGGGGATTGCCCTGTGTCACTTCCAGCTGGCGGCACAGGAATGCGGCCTGAGCGCGGAATTCTGCCGGGGAGAGTTCGCTTATCTTTCAGAGCAGCTGGAGTATGTAGGTTCATTCACCGTGAACTTCCTGTGAAGAGGTAATTTCTTTCTTTTATTTCCAGCCGGTCCGTGGTATACTGAATAATGATGAACCCTGCGGCGGCAATGAAGCCGGATGGAAATGTTTTGCGGGGAAAAAGGGGGAAATGAATTATGAAAAAGAAAAACGGTTTAGCCAAGAGAATCTTACCGTGGGCTTTGCTGGCCGCTTTCAGCGCGCTGGTATTCTATTACGACGAAAACGGAAGAATCATCGAAGACTAAGAGGAATCAAAGATGGCTTTGTTTAATAAAAAATCACCCTGGGAAAAAGAGTGGGAAGAACTGCTGAAAAAAGAGTCGAAATTTGCTGAAAAGCGGCAGGCGGGTCCGACCAGTGTGCTCATTAACAAACTGGACCGTTTCGTGCCTGAGAAGCTGTCCGGTACTTTGAATGCGGCTTTTTTCAAGGGTTTTGAAATGATTTTTGAAAAGGGAACCGGTGTCATCGAGAAGACTTACAACAAGCAGCAGAAGGAAAAGGATTTTCAAATTAATACTTATGCGGCGGAGCTGGGTGCTGACCGTAAGTCGGTGCGCAAGTTCACCAAACAGGCAAAATCCGCCAAGGCCACCAATCTTCTGGTTTCTACTGTAGAAGGTGTGGGCCTGGGGCTGGTGGGGGCCGGAATTCCGGACATTCCGCTGTTTATCGCCATGCTGCTGAAAAGTGTGTATGAAATTGCTTTAAGTTACGGTTACCGTTATGATACGGAGGAAGAAAAGGTTTTCATTCTCCGCATGATTCAGGTAGCCATGCTGGATGACGAGGCTTTTCTGGAAGCAAACATGGAGTTCAACGATCTGATTGATCAGATTGTAGCTGACGGTGACAGCCTGGAAGGCTACCGTGTGGACAAAAACGCGCAGATGCGTGCTACTTCTGAAGCACTGTCTGCTGAAATGATGTATACCAAATTCCTGCAGGGGACCATGATTATCGGTATGGCAGGAGGTATTTTCGATCCGATTTATATCAACCGGATCAGTGATTATGCGGTGCTCAAGTACCGGAGAAGATTTTTACGGCGGAATATGCCGTAGAGATACAGCGTGAGTTCGTAACCATCCTCACGTAAAACAAAACTAAGGAGAAAAGAATATGAAAGAGAAAAAGTTTGGGGTAAAAGACCTGACGACGGCCGGCCTGATTGCGGCCCTGTATGTAATTTTAACCTTGTTTGCACAGATGCTGGGACTTGCCAGCGGGGTGATTCAGCTCCGTATTTCGGAAGCACTGACCATTCTGCCGATATTCACGGCGGCGGCAGTACCGGGACTGGCCATCGGCTGTTTCCTGGCTAACTTTATGACCGGCTGTGCGGCATGGGACGTGGTGTTTGGAACGGTGGCTACATTGCTGGGTGCGCTGGGAACCCGTATCATCGGACGGCGTGTACCGGTGCTGGGACCTGTATTTCCAATCGCAGCAAACTGCCTGATTGTACCTCCGGTGCTGATGAATGTTTATGGTGCCGATGAGGCTTACTGGTTCCTGGTGGTGACTGTGGGTATCGGGGAAATCCTGTCCTGCGGCGTGCTTGGCTGGATGCTGTACAAGGCACTGAAGCGAACCACCCTATTTTAACTGAATTTGAAAATGAGAGACTGGCTGAGAGGCCAGTCTTTTTTCGTGGGCGGCATGCGAAATTCTTGAAAATCCCCCTTGACCCTTACGTTACGTCATAGTGTATGGTATACTTACCACAGGACAGAAGGAGATTGGTGAAAGTATGAAGAAACTGACAGTCAGTGAAGTGAGCCGCATGAGCGGGGTGAGCGTACGCACTCTGCACCATTATGACCAGATTGGCCTGCTGAAGCCGGCGGAAGTGACGGAAGCAGGGTACCGGCTTTACGGCGAAGAGGAACTGGAGCGGCTGCAGCAGATTCTGTTTTTCCGGGAGCTGGAGTTTTCGCTGCAGGATATCGGCAAAATCATAAACAGCAGCAGTTTTGACCGGAATAAGGCCCTGGATCAGCAGATAGAGCTTCTGGAGATGAAAAAAGAACATCTGGAAAACCTTCTTTTGTACGCCCGTGGAATCAGAATGACAGGAGTGAAACACATGGATTTTACAGCTTTTGATACGAAAAAAATGGATGAGTATGCCCGTGAAGCCAAAGAGCAGTGGGGCAAGACGGACGCCTACAAAGAATTCGAAGAAAAATCAAAGAACTGGACGGAGGACACAACCGTGAGCATCGCAGACAGAATGATGGAGATTTTCGGCGAATTGGGCCAGCTCATGTCGAACGGCACAGAACCAAGCCACGAAGACGCACAGGCTCTGGTTCAGAAGCTGCGCAGCTTCATCACTGACAATATGTATAACTGCACACCGCAGATTCTCTCCGGACTGGGAAAGATGTACACCGCAGACGGACGCTTTGCAGAAAACATCGATAAGGCAGGCGGCGCGGGATGTGCGGATTTTGCGGGGAAGGCCATTGAAGTCTACTGCAGAAACTGTGACAAATAAATAAAATCAAAAGTTGCCCCCGAATGCAAAAAGTGTTAAAATAAAATTTAGCGGAATTTGTATTTCGGGGGTTATTTATTATGAAAAAATTAAAAAAATCAGCATATAGTTATGTTCTGATGATGGGACATCTCTGTGCAGACCTGGGCGGCGGTGCACTGCCGGCCATTCTGCCGTTCCTCATGGTGCAGAAGGGCCTGACTTACACACAGACGGCGGGTCTGACCTTTGCACTGAGCAGCGTGGGTTCCATTATTCAGCCTCTCTTCGGCAACATGGCCGACAAGCACGCACGTCCGTGGCTCATGACGCTGGGTATTCTCATGGCGGGCTGCGGTATTTCCATGCTGGGCTTTGTGGACAGCTACTGGGTGATGTTTGCACTGGTACTCTTTAACGGTATCGGGGCAGCTATTTTCCACCCGGACGGCGGACGTATGGCCAACTATGTATCCGGAAAGAATAAGGGGAAGGGCATCAGCCTCTTCTCTGTAGGCGGAAACATGGGCGGTGCAGCAGGTCCTATGGTAGCGGTAGCAGGAATTACCCTCATGGGCGGCGACCTGCGCGGTACCGGTCTGCTGGCAGTTCCAGTTCTGCTGATGGCAGGATTCATGTGGACACAGCACGGACGTCTGGAAGAATTTGCAGCGGAAGGAATCCAGGCCACTAAGGCGGCTATGGCATCCGGACAGAAGGATGACTGGAAGGCATTCCTGAAGCTGACCGGCGTTGCGTTCCTGCGCTCTATTATCACCGTGGGCATGAGCACCTTCGTACCGATGTTCTACATGAACGTGCTGATGCAGTCTGAAGCATTATCCGGCTCCATCACCACTCTGTGGGCTCTGGCCGGTGCCTGTGCGACTCTGATGGGCGGCTATCTGGCTGACCGTTTCGGCTTCAGCAAAACCATCCGTTTCGGTCTGCTGATGCTGACGCCATGTCTGGCTGTATTCGCACTGTCCCGCTCCGTAGTACTGTGCACCATTCTGGTGATTCCATGTGCGATTTTCCTGAACTTTGCCTTCAGCCCATCTGTGGCTCTGGGACAGAAGTTCGTACCAAACCATATCGGTCTGGCTTCCGGTATCACCATGGGCCTGGCAAACAGCTTCGGCGGCGTGGTTTCTCCAATTCTGGGCAAAATCGCTGATACCAACGGTCTGCCTCTCGTTATGTGGATCATCGTCGGTGTAGCGGCACTGGCATGCGTAGGCTCCTTCTTTATCACAGATCCAAAGGAATTTACACAGGAAGAAAACTAAAAACTGGGTACACTATACCTGCAGCATAGATTGCTGCAGGTATTTTTTTACAAAAAAAGGTTTGACAGAAACGTGAGTTAATGTTAAAGTGGAAAATAGTTAAAAAATTTGAACTATTTTTTATGAAGGAATCAAGAGGGATATGACAATGGAAAACAATGAAAAGAATATAGAACTGAAACTTCGTAATGCAAAGCTGCAGGCGGAACAGGTTATCGAAAATCTGAATACCAGCAAGAACAAATACGTCGCATATAAAGAAAGCCGCCCAATCTGGACGTTGAAGCAGATGATAGAAACCAGCACGCTGCTTTACGGGGAAAAGACTGCATTCATGCAGAAGTTCCGCAAGGATGAGGGGTATACTGAAATTTCTTACAATCAGGCCATGGATGATATTAACGGTCTGGGTACTGCTCTGATGAAGCGCGGACAGACCGGCAAGCGTATCGGTGTCATCGGTGAAAACTGCTACCAGTGGGCAGTCAGCTATCTGGCTGCAGTCTGCGGTACCGGTGTGGTGGTACCTCTGGATAAGGAACTTGCTGCAAGAGATCTGAAGCAGCTGATTATTGAAGCGGAAGTAACCACAATTCTGTTTACAGAAAAGTTCGAAAAGATGTTCCGCAGCATGGCAGAAAGCGGGGAGACCAGTCTGGAACTGCTGGTAAACATGAATGCTGAAGAATCCGCAGAGGGGGTACTGAGCTGGAATGATCTGGTGGAAGAAGGCCGTCGGATGGTAAAGGAAGGAGAACGCTGCTTCCTGGATGCACAGATTGATCCGGATGCCATGAGCATTCTTCTGTTTACTTCCGGAACAACCGGCATCGCCAAGGGCGTAATGCTCTGCCACCGCAATATCTGCGACAATCTGATGGTGGCACCGACCCTGGTAAAAGTATATCCGGAAGATATTTTCTTCTCTGTACTGCCGATTCACCATACTTATGAATGTACCTGTGGCTTCCTGATGCCGCTGTATAAGGGGGCTTCCATCGCGTACTGCGAAGGTCTGAAATACATCGTAAAGAACCTGCAGGAAGTAAAGCCGACCATCTTCCTGGGTGTTCCGCTGATTGTAGAAACTCTGTATAAGAGTATCATTAAGAATATCAGAAAGGGCGGTAAGGAAGGTCTGGTGGAAAAGGTGATGAAAGTGAACCGCCTGACTTCCAGAGTGGGTCTGGACCTGAACCGGAAACTGCTGAAGGATATCTACAAGGTATTCGGCGGACGGATGCGCATCATCATTTCCGGCGGTGCAGCCATTGACCCGGATATTCTGACCTTCTTCAATGATCTGGGATTCATTGCGATTCAGGGCTACGGTCTGACCGAATGTGCACCGATGGCAGCACTGAATCCGGGAAGCCATAAGTTTATGCGCAATGCCTCTGTAGGCCATCTGCTGCCGGGAATGGAAGTGAAAATCGCCGATGTGGATGAAAACGGCATCGGGGAAATCTGCCTGAAGGGCCGCAATATCATGATGGGTTATTATAACATGCCGGAAGCATCTGCAGAAGTTCTGAAGGATGGATGGTTCCATACCGGTGACCTGGGATATGTGGATTCTGAAAACTTCATCTATATCACAGGAAGAAAGAAGAATGTCATCATCACTGCAAACGGAAAGAATGTATTCCCTGAAGAGCTGGAATGCCTGCTGGGCAAAATCCCTTATGTAGCAGAGTCTCTGGTCTGGGCCGGCACAGAAGAAGGCAGCTCCAATAACGATGTGATTGCGGCAACCATCATTCCGGACAAAGAAGAAGTGGCACTGGCTCTTGGCGAAGAAAAAGCTGCAGATCCTGCTGAAGTGGAAAAGCTGCTTTGGGCAGAAGTGGATAAGATCAACAAGACTCTGCCGCTGTTCAAACGCATTCAGAAGATCAACCTGAGAGAGGAAGATTTTGAAAAGACAACCGCGAAGAAAATCAAGCGTTTCGTGGAAAGCAATAAATGAAAATAAGTTTGGAAGAGGGCAGAGCAATCTGCCCTTTTTGTTTGCGGTGAAAGGGCTTCTGTGGTATAATTACCGTGATATAGTATGTAATCCAAAGGGTATTGAAAAAAGGATTGGAGAATGCATATGGACAGAAGACATTATTACCGAATTCTCGGAGTGCGGGAAGGGGCCAGTACCGCAGATATAAAGAAGGCCTATGACAGACACATGCGCCGTCTGGCACTGCCGGACTATGCTGACGACCCGGAATACGTGGCACGGAAGAAGGATCAGATCCGCCATGCATACAGCGTACTGGTGGGCGGAGCAGCACCGGCTACGAAAGCACAGAGAGAAGCACATTTTGAGAAGTGGAAGGATGCAGAAGACGCAGGGGAAGATGCTATTGATGGTCTGAAGCGTAAGTTTGAGCGTCACGCGAAAAAGTGTGAGGAGAAGGACCCTCTTCTGGAACTTCCTGCCGGGTTGGAAGATCTGAAGACTATGCTGGGAGGTTTGCTGGATCATGTGCGGGAAGGCGCAGGGGGAAGCAAAGACAGCGGAAGCGGCAATACCAGGTTGGCGAAAATCATCGTTACTGCCGTAATCAGCCTGTCTCTCTTCGGTTCTCTGGTTACAGCCTGCGGCTCCATGATTATGAATATTGCCGATGAGCTTTCTTATGATATGGCGACACCGGAATATGCGGTGCAGGAGCTGGAGCCTGCTGAACATGTACTTGACCCTGAGGCTGTAAAATGGATGGATCATATCGCAGAGAACTGCCATCTCTATGATTTCTACGGAAATCTGGATATGAGCGCTCGGGATGAGTATATTGAAGGCGTGGAATGGGAGCCGGGTGATGAAACTGAGGGTGAAATCTGGAGTGAAATGACAGACCTGGCTTTCTATCTGGGAATGTACAGTAACTCTGATGTAGTATGGTATATTACCGGTGATGAAAACTTCTACTGGGAAAGTGATGATTTCGGCAATGCGTCCATGATTGCCATGCTGATGAATCCGCCTGAGTATGAAGAAATCGCAGGGGCACTCAGCCTCTACAGCAATGAACCTATTATGGACTATGCTGACTATCTGCGGTTCCTGGCTGATGTAGCAGAAGATCAGACGGAGGATATTATGGGTGAAGCACCTCAGTTGTATTAATCATAAAAGGAGATACATATGAAATTTGATGATATTGTACCGGTACGGTACGTGGACGATGCTCTGCTGATTCTGGATCAGACCAGACTGCCGGGCGAAGAAGTATATATCGGAATGGAAACCAAGGAAGATGTGTGGGATGCCATTTTCAAGCTGAAGGTGAGAGGAGCTCCTGCCATCGGTGTGGCAGCTGCATGGGGGCTGTACATTTCCGTACGCAATCTGCAGGCTGAGACTGCGGCAGATTTTGCGGTGCAGGTAAAGGAAGTGGCTGATTATCTCAACTCTTCCCGTCCGACTGCAGTGAATCTGTCCTGGGCGCTGAAGCGCATGGTGAAGACCATGGATGACTACCTGGAAGGCTGTGAAGCTGCACCGGGAAATGACGAAGAACGCAAGATTCACTGGACCAAGGAAGTCCTGAAGGCAGAAGCACGCCGCATTCACGAAGAAGACGTGGCTGCATGCAAGGCCATGGGGGAACACGGACTCTCTCTGCTGAAACCGGGCATGGGGATTCTGACCCACTGCAATGCGGGAACCATCGCAACTGCCAAGTACGGCACCTGTCTGGCTCCGCTGTACCTGGGCCACGAAAAAGGCTATGACTTCAAGGTATTTGCTGACGAAACACGTCCGCTGCTGCAGGGTGCCCGCCTTACAAGCTGGGAACTGAACCGTGCCGGTATCGACGTGACTCTGATCTGCGACAACATGGCCTCCATTGTCATGAAAAACGGCTGGATTGATGCCATCGTGGTAGGCTGTGACCGTATGGCAGCCAACGGGGACGGTGCCAACAAAATCGGTACTTCCGGCGTTGCAATTCTGGCTAAGGAATACGGAATTCCGTTCTACATGTTCGTTCCGACTTCCACCATCGATCTGGACACTCCGACCGGTGATGAAATTGTCATCGAACAGCGTAACGGAGAAGAAATCTATAAGATGTGGTACGAAAAGCCGATGGCACCGGAAGGCATTAAGACCTATAACCCTGCTTTCGACGTAACAGCCCATAAATATATCACTGCAGTAGTAACCGAAAAGGGAGTGGTTTACCCTCCATACGATGTGAACCTGCGCAAACTGTTTGAATAAGAGGTGCGTCTAAAGTGAATTTTATCGCAAAACATGCAAAAATCGCCGTAATCATCGCTGTAATCTGCGGTGCGTGTTCCGGCTCTCTCAGTGCCATGACTGCCATTCCGGCCATCGGAATCGGTTTCTGGCGTTTAACACTGGTGCTGCCTTTCTTCCTGATTCCTGTGCTGGTGAATCCGGAAAAGAAGGCACTGCTGAAGGCTGTAAGCAAGACAGACCTGCTCTGGTGCTGTCTGTCCGGCCTATTCCTGTTTATCCACTATTTCAGCTGGTTTAATGCCGTAAAGATGACCAATGTGGCCAGTGCGGCCGTGCTGGCATCCTTCCATCCGCTGGCTGTTCTGCTGGTGACCGTTCTGATTATGAAGCAGAAGGTGTCATGGAAGTCTGTAGCGGCTATCGCAATTGCCCTCTGCGGCGGTGCGGTGGTGATGGGATTTGACCTGGCGGCTCTGACCAGCGGTCAGTTGGCAGGTAATCTGCTGGGACTGTCTGCAGGTATTTTCATGGGCCTGTATTTCGCTGTGGGCGGATATGTGAGAAAGCGAGTGGACGGCGGCATCTATATCCTGCTGGTGTTCTCCGCATGCTGGATCTGCTTCATTGCCGCAGCTGCCGGAACAGGAACTCCGCTGCTGGGATATACCTTTACCGACTACCTGTATGTGGCAATGATGGCGATTATCTGCCAGATGGGGGCACATGCGGTGTTCAACATCTGTATGGGACATGTTAACTCCCTGTACGTGTCCACCTGGGAAACTGCGGACCCTGTTTTCTGCACTCTGATTGCAGTGGTTACCCTGGGCCAGATTCCAACCGTAAATGAAGTGGTGGGCTGCGTAATTGTAGTAGGAGCCCTGCTCTTCTACAACTATCTGGAAAGCAAAGAAAGTTAAGAGAAATTTAAATGAGTTATAAAGTTAAACTGCAGACTTTTGAGGGACCTTTTGATCTGCTGGTTTATCTGATTGAAAATGCACAGATGAGCATCTATGACATCAAAATCAGTGAAATCACCAGCCAGTATCTGGCCTACATTCAGACCATGCAGGAAACCGACGTCTATGTGGCTTCCGAATTCATGGTGCTGGCTTCGGCCCTCATTGAAATAAAATCAAAAATGATTCTGCCCCGTATGGTGGATGCCGGCGACGGCGGTGTGGTGGAGGAAGACCCGAGAACCGAACTGGTACAGCGTCTGCTGGAATACAAGCGGTTCAAGCAGGCCGCGGAGATTTTGGCGGAACAGGAAGAACGCTGCTCCCATATCTACGAAAAGCCTCAGGAAGACATTTCCGCCTATCTGGAGGAGCCGGATGAATACCTGCGTCTGGATCTGGCACAGTTTGCACAGGCCTTCAATCTCTTCATTCAGAAGAAGCAGAAGGTGGATTCCGTGCGGAAACATTACACCCGTATTGAGAGGGAACGTGCCCGTATGGAAGAACGTATTTCCTATATCGCAGGCGTGCTGAAAAAGAGCATCGGCCAGTTCTTCAGTTTTAAGGAGTTTATTCATAACAAGAAGGACCGCTATGATGTGGTGGTGACTTTCGTCTCTCTGCTGGAAATGGCCAAGAACCGTATCGTTCATGTGGAACAGTCCTCTACCTACGGTGATATTCAGGTGTCTGCCGGCCAAAATGTGGACGGCACGGTGAGTCTGGATATTCCGAGTCCAGGTCTGCCGGACGGCGACGAGGAAGAATTGATGGGAAAGAAGAAACAGGAGGTGCCGGGTGGCAAGTAAAAAGAGTATGAAATCTGCCTTCGAGTCCATGATGTTTGTATGGGGCGAGCCGCTGGATGTAAAGGCGGCGGCAGATGTGTTTGATATTACGAAGCAGGAAGCCTACGACCTGTTTAAAGAACTGCAGGCAGAGTATGAGCAGGAAGGCCGCGGCATCGTGATCCGCGAAATCAACAAAACCTTCCAGTTCGTGACCAGAGAGGAAAATGCGGACTACATCGAGCGTCTGTGTACGCCGGTAAAGGCTCGCCGCCTGTCCCAGTCTGCACTGGAAGTGCTGGCAATCGTGGCATACAAGCAGCCGGTAACCAAGGGCGAAATTGAAGCTATCCGAGGCATCAAGTGTGACCGCGTTATGGAAGGTCTCATGAAGAAGGATTTGGTATGCGAAAAGGGCCGTTCCGAGGCTGTGGGACGTCCGATTCTCTACGGTACTACTGATACCTTCCTGAAGAACTTCGGCTTCAGTTCTCTGAAGGAACTGCCGCCGATTGACGACGTGGAAGGTGTAATGGCTGTGGATGCGGATCTGGTTGAGACAGAGGATGAAGATCCGGTAACTGCAGGACAGATCAAGTTTGAGTTTTAGGAGAATACAGTATAAAAAAGAGAGGCGGTCCCAAAGGGACCGCCTTTTCGCTTAAGTAAAAGAATGATTAATCTGTCATGTCAAACCAGAAAATACTTCCGCGTTCTGTCTTTTCCACTTCTATTTGCTGACCATTCATTTCTATAATGAAGCCGTTTTCCGTGTATTTTACATCGCGGAATCCGAAATAGTCACTATTGGCGTTACCGTAGTTATCAATCGCGTCACGCCATCCGAAGAGTGCATAGGCAACTTCGTTGTCTTCGGCATAGAGACAAAGCATTTCAAGAAGTGCCGCTTTTTCACCGCCGCCAAAGACATGTACACCTATAATATCTTCATCCTGTCTGCTGTGATCGATTCTGGCGGTAAAGTGTGTAAAATCTTCGTAGTTCAGTGACATACCCTTGTCCCAAAGACGATAATGGGAAACTTCACCAACTTTTGCCTGAAGAAGTTCAAAATTCTGTCTATAAGTTTTACTGTGATCATAAACAATGTGATCAGCAGTGGTGTCACGCAAACTTGCTTCGTTGACGAATTTGGATGTATTGTTGGTACATTTGAATACTTCCGACCAAGGGCCGGCGGCCTTCTTATTATCCGGTAAGGATGTATACACTCGGAATTTGTATTCGTATCCGTCTTTTGCAAAGAGATACGCACCATGGCGGAATATGGAGTCTCCGTAGCTTGTGTTCATGAGCTTGGTAGTATAACTCCACTTGCTGGTTCCCGATTTTCGATAGGCGGCCTGAATTTTATCATATCTGCTGTGCATATCCGGGATGTACCAGTCTGTTAAATTTACAACATATCCGTTCTTGTCATACCGCAGGAAGCTGACATCTGTAACTTTTGCTATTGGATTAGAATATTTTTTTTCATATTCATAATTACTGTAGTACTTTTTATCGTTTACCTTTCTGTAGTTGCGGGCGCGGACTTCATAATCCTTAGATGAGTCTACCTTCAGCATATACCCTCTGCTGCTGGCCTCATAGGATTTCACCAGCGGAGATTTGGAAACTGAGTACCATTTCTTGGTACCTTTTTCGCGGATTTGCAGGACGCGGGACTCGTTACGGTATCCGACTTTGGTAACTTCTGCAAAAATTTCGGAAGAAGAAACTTTATACAATGTAACATCTGGCACAGCTGCAGGTCTGACCGGAATTTCTACAGCGTCCGAATATTTGGTGTAAATAAAGGATCTGGTGGCTGTATCGTATATTGCATAGCGAATCTTTGCATAGTTATATTTCTCCAGGTCAGACCGGAATACTGCACAGCCATCACAAAAATAGTTCATATTTGGATTTAATGAAAAACCCATACTGTCAATCATTTCATATTTTCCGTTTTTAGTTTCTGCTGTGTAAATTTGAACATAACCGTAGCCGGGATAGTTCGCTCCTTCAAAGAGTTCTTCGAATCCGGACAGAGGTTGCAGTTTCGCTGCATACCAAGGGCCTGGCATGCCCCAAAGTGCAGGTACATCTTTTACAAAGATTAATGCATCCAATACAGGTTTCGTATTCTGAAATTCAGTTAATGAAATTGGAATTTCTTTTACTGTAGCATTAAACTCCTTTTGGTAAGCCGACATTTCTGAATTACTCATGTTGGATGTGTCTTTAAACTCAAACGCCATAGCACCAGATGTTGCCAGCAGGGTGAGAATCAGAACCAGGCTGAGGATTCTTAACATTGACTGCTTCATTGTGTTTCTCCTTCTTTTAAACGGTTAGACTTCAGCGTTAAGGGACTTTTCCCGCAGCGGATTCCAAAGCTGGCGGGTGTATATCACTGTATAGATACAGAAAATTACCATGTTATGGGCAATCATGCAGCCCCAGACAGCAATCAGGCCAAGACCGAGAATCTGGGTGCAGATATAGGTGGAAGTGATGCGTACCCCCCACATGCCGATGATATTGTAAACGAATGGGGCTTTGGTTTTTCCTACGCCGAACATGTAGCCTTCTGTGATAAGGGAGAAGCCGTAGAACGGTTCGGATACTGCTACCATACGGAGGACTGTGGCGCCCATAGCGATGACCTCAGGGCTGCTTGAGAACAGGCTCATGAGGAATGGAGCAGAGACAAACAGTGCCAGTCCTGCTGCAGACATGATGGTTATCTGAATTGGCATAAAGAGGGAAGCGTACCGCTTCATCAGCTTTCCGTCCTGAGCTCCGTAAGCGTTGCCAATGAGGGTGGATGCTGCTGTCTGCATACCAAAGGCCGGAATGTAGAAGAGCTGCTCTACCGTGTTGGCGATGGTGTTTGCTGCGGTAGAAGCCTGCCCCAGAGAGTTGACCATGGTACCGAAGGCTACGAAGCCCATGGAGACCCCGAATCTCTGCAAAATATTCGGAAGGGCCGTCTTCAGGCAAGGCACGAGAATGGTCATGTCCGGACGGATTTTGAGACCCTTCGGTGACAGCATCGGATGATTCCAGAAGGCGATGGTAATGAGTGTTCCGCCAACCACGAAAGCAAATGCACTGGCTGCTGCGGCACCGATAACACCAAGACCGGCGCCCGGCATGGTGAAAGTGAATCCCAGAAGCGTCATCTGCCGAGTCGGATAAATCAGCAGAAAGTTCAAGATCACATTGGTAAGGTTCACGATAATCCCCACCTTCATAGGGGTTCTCGTATCCCCAGCGGCACGGAGGGCCGCACTTAAAATAATGGTTGCAGCGCGGGCCAGAATGGGAGCTGTTACGATGATGAAGTAGATTCTGGTCATATCCCGGATTGCCTCGTCTGCACGTACCCATACAGGAATACGGGAAGAGAGCGCAAGAGGAATGATGGTCAGCAGGGTGCCGGCAGTCAGGACCATGATGAAAGCCTGGGACGCCAGAGCACGCGCACGCTTCTGATCTCCTGCACCGCAGGCGCGGGCTATGTGAGACAGGAATGCTACGCCAAGCCCGTTCATAATACTGAAGAGCATAAAACTGATGCTTCCGGTGGCCCCTACCGCTGCAGTAGCCTGGGTCCCAAGGGAACCGACCATGGCAGTGTCGATATACTGAACCGCGGTCATCATAAGCTGCTCCGCCACAATTGGCCATGCCAGTATAATGATTGTTTTTATTGTAGAAAGACGGCTGTTCATAGCGAAAAATCTCCTTTTATACAGTAAAGTGTAGCACTTTTCTCAGGGGTTGTAAATGAGCCTTCTCCACAATTTCACAAAAATAGTCCGCATAGAAATCTCCATTTTCCGTAAACTGTCAGTGTAGGGCGGAGTGCGGAGGATGAACTATGAACAGGAAACGTGTGCTGTGTGTTGTTAGCTTTCTTTTGGCGGTTACAGTGATGGGGATGGTGATGGGTCCTGATTCTGCGCCGCCTGATTTAACGCTGGCCTCAGCCAGGGCTCCGGCCATCTCTGCCGGAAGTGCAATCCTTATCGATGCATCCGACGGCACTGTACTCTACGAATATAATGCAGACAAGAAAATGTCTCCGGCCAGCACAACCAAGATTATGACAGCTATGGTAACGCTGGATATCTGCCGGGAACTTGGAGTGGGGCTGGACAGCGAAATTCTGGTACCGAAGGAAGCGGAAGGTGTGGAAGGATCCTCCCTCTATCTGGAAGCAGGAGAGCGGATCTGCCTGGAAGAACTGCTTTACGGGCTGATGCTGCAATCGGGGAATGATGCAGCGGCTGCTCTGGCCGCAGCCCTGGGCGGAAGCATGGAGAATTTTCTGGAACGGATGAACCGACGGGCGGCGGAACTGGGCTGCGAAAATACACATTTTGTCAATCCACATGGTCTTTATGATGAGCAACATTATACTACGGCCCGGGAACTGGCAGTGATTGCCCGGGAAGCCATGAAGAACGAAGATTTCCGCAGGATTGCAGCGGCACAGGAGTGGAGCAGTGTAGATACCGGAGATGCCGGCAGAAGATTTGTGAATAAGAATAAGACGGTGTTTCAGTATGAAGGCGGAAACGGCATCAAAATCGGTTATACCAAAGCCTCAGGACGCACTCTGGTGGCTTCTGCAGCCCGTGGCGATATCTGTCTGATTGCCGTGGTACTCAATGACGGCGACTGGTTTGCTGACGCCTATGCTTTGATGGATTTCGGCTTCGAAGTACTGGGAGCAACGCATGATGTTAAGAAAGAAAAGGAGGGTACCGCATGAACTATGTCTGCAGTGACAGAGGAACCGAACATTGCCCCTGCCATTTGATAGCGACCGGACAGTGCTATACCTGTACCATGGTGCAGGAAGGACGCTGCAGCTGTGAAGACAGGGCCGGATGGCAGGGGACGTGCCCTTACAGCGAGTATGTGCAGCAGGGCGGTATGATCCGGCCAGCCCCCAGGGACCGCCCCTCGGCCTTTCAGATTCTCAGCAAAACATCCTTTGCTCCGGATCTTACTGTGATTCGGGTGAAAGCATCTCACGGACTGGTGCATCGGTGCTGTCGGGCGGGGACGTATATGATGGCTGAGGCTTTCGGATGGCGGACGCCCCTTTCCGTTCTTCGGAGTGAATCGGGAGTTCTGGAATTTCTGGTGAAAGCTGCAGGGGTGAAAACGGGATGTCTGATGGAGGCGGCAGAACGGGAGAACATCTGGTACATGACCGGTCCCTATTACAACGGCCTTCCCGGAAGTGAACAGATGACGGAACTGCCGCAGCTGATTATCGCAAGAGGGGTGGCTGCTGCACCGATGGTACATATGCTGGAAGGGGCAGAACTGCCTGATTATTGTATATTGTATTTAGACGATGAAGGGCTGCCGGAGCCATTCCTTCAAGACTATCTGGAGGGGATGCCTTATGAACGGATAAGCCTGAGAAACGAAGAAGTGCAGAACCGCCTTCGCTGTCTTATTAGGAGAAACGCAGAAGAAGAAAAGCCGGTGCTGCTTCTGGTCAGTCCATATTATGCGGACCTTCTCTGCAGTGGCCTTTCGGAACGGCAGCAGCGGCTTGTAATACGGCCCAATCCGGCTAACCTGTGCTGCGCAATGGGAATCTGCGGCTCCTGCAGCCATACAGACGTGGACGGCGTGACAGTAAAGCTTTGCAAATGCAGCCAGCCCATGATAAAATAACAGTAAGTGTGAAAAGTGGAGGAAAACATTATGAATGTACTGAAAAATACAACCGCACTGGCTCTGACCATGTGCCTGCAGTATGCGGACCCGGAAGGCACGGCAGTGGATGCTACCTGCGGCAATGGTCATGACACTCTCTGGCTGGCGGAACGCTTTGCCAGGGTCTACGGGTTTGATATACAGGAAAGTGCCATTGAGGCTACGAGAGCCCGGCTGAAGGAAGAGGGCGTCGAAAATGTGGAACTGATTCACGACAGCCATGCAAAGATGGCAGACTACATAAAGGAACGGCCCCGTGTCATCGTGTTTAATCTGGGATATCTGCCAGGCGGCGACAAGTCTATCAGCACGGAATCAGGAAGCACACTGGATGCGCTTGCTGCGGCCCTGAAGATGCTGGACGTGGACGGTCTCCTGTGCATTACCATGTACCAGGGCCACTGCGAGGGATATCTGGAACGCCTGAAGGTTCTCGACTGGGCAAAATCTCTGGATAAGGGACTTTATCACTGCATCCGCACAGACATGGTCAATCAGCCGAACCGGCCGCCGGAAGTTCTCTGGATTACGAAAAAGAAGGAAGCATAACTTCGTCTAAAAGAACCCTTTCTGACATAGATATAGTCAGGGAGGGTTCTTATTATGAAGAGGATTTTAATTGCAGGGGGCGGATGGGCAGGCTGTGCGGCAGCTCTGTCCGCAGCAAAACAGGGGGCCGAAGTGATTTTGCTGGAAAAGACGGACCTTCTTCTGGGAGCGGGAAATGTGGGCGGAATCATGCGGAATAACGGACGGCTCACTGCAGAAGAAGAAAATCGGGCCATGGGAGCAAGTGAATTTTTTGAAATTGCAGATCAGTGTGCGGTACATAGGAATGTAGATTTTTCGGGGCACGTACATGCATCTTTTTATGATGCCGCGTTGGTGGAACCGGCTGTCAGAAGGCTTCTTCAGGAACGGGGAATCAAAATTCATTTCTGTAGCAGGGCCGTGGATGTGAAGATGGCAGAACCGTTTGCAGACGTAAGAAGGAAGATTGCAGCAGTGGAGGTTATTCAGGACGGGCGGACGCATTGGCTGGAGGCTGACTGTTTCATCGATGCCACCGGTTCCAGCGGGCCCATGGGCAACTGCAGCCGCCACGGAAAGGGCTGCGCCATGTGTATTCAGCGGTGTCCAGCCTTCGGGCCGCGGATCAGCCTTACTGCCCGTGCCGGCGGGACGGACCTGGCTGCACGGCGGCGGAATGGGAATGCAGGGGTCTGTTTTGATAAACTGGGAGCTGTCAGCGGATCCTGTAAGCTGGAGAAAACGTCACTTTCCAGGGAACTTCAGGATAAACTTAGCCGTGATGGGTTTGCAGTCATTCCGCTGCCGGAAGCACTGATCCGCAGGGAAAAACTCAGTGAAAAAGTCTGTCAGCAGTATGCGTTGGAGGAATTTGCGGAGAATATTATTCTGATTGATACGGGGCAGGCTAAACTGATGAGCCCTTATTTTGATCTGGAAGATCTGCGGACGGTACCCGGCTTTGAGGCTGCCCGCTTCCTGGATCCTTATGGGGGAAGCGGCGGAAATTCCGTCCGTTATATGAGTGTGAGTCCGCGGGAAGACAGCATGAGGGCGGAAGGTTTTCAAAATTTGTTTGTTGGCGGCGAAAAATCAGGCTTCTTCGTGGGGCATACGGAGGCCATCACGACGGGAAGTCTGGCTGGATATAACGCGTGCAGGCTTGAGAAGGAAGACTTTCTGATTTTGCCGAGAAGTCTTGCCTGCGGGGAACTGCTTGTCTATGCGCAGGAAGTGCTGAAGGAAGAAGATGGTCTGTACCGGCGGCTCACCTTCGCCGGAGGAGAGTTCCTGGAGCGGATGAAAGAGCGGGGGCTGTACACGGCGGACAGGGATGAAATCCGGCAAAGAACTGCAGATGCAGGGCTTCTTGACATATACAGCTTGCCAAAAGACGGCGGTTTATGATAAAATAAAATGTCAAAGAATGATATTTTGCAAGGAGACACAAAAGATGAGAATAAACAAATATATCGCGCAGGCCGGTGTGGCCAGCCGCAGAAAGGCAGACGAACTGATTGCCAACGGCAACGTAAAGGTAAACGGTGCCGTAATGAAGGAACCGGGCTATGACGTGCAGGAAGGCGATAAGGTTATGGTAAACGGCCGCCTGATTGAAAACAGCCAGAAGCTGGAATATGTGCTGATCAACAAGCCTCTGGGCATGGTAACCACAGTGGAAGACGACAAGGACCGTCTGACTGTAATGGAAGTGGTTAAGGACATCGATGCCCGCCTGTTCCCTGTAGGACGTCTGGACTACAACACCAGCGGTGCGCTGCTGATGACTAACGATGGTGAACTGGCATACCACCTGACCCATCCGAAGCATGAAGTTTATAAGACTTACCATGCGCTGGTTAAGGGTGTTCTGTCTGATGAAAAGGTGGCACGTCTGAGAAAGGGCGTGGATATCGGCGGTTACGTGACTTCCAGAGCTTATGTAAAGATTCTGAGAGGCACCCGTACTTCCACTCTGGTGGAAATCTCTATTCATGAAGGTAAGAACCGTCAGGTGCGTAAGATGTTTGCTGCAGTTGGAAACCCTGTGCAGACTCTGGAACGTGTGGCTATCGGTGACATCCGTCTGGGCCATCTGAAGCAGGGACATTACCGCAAGCTGACCAGAGAAGAAATCGAATATCTGAAGAACTGTTAATTATGAAATAAAAAACAAAATGGACCTCGAAAGAGGTCCATTTTGTTTTCGTCGGTATTAAAGTTTCAAAAGATGAATTCGTTAATACGAAATTACTTTCTCTTGCATTCCTTTGGAGTTACGCAAGTACCAGTAGCTCTAGCTACTACGATTGGTTCTTCCAGAACGTCAGCTGCGGAAGCGCTGATGTCAGGTCTGGAAACGATAACCTTTCTAGCTTCGAAAGCCATCTTTCTGGAAGTGTTACCTACCTTAGTGATTTCACCGTAAGCTTCGATGTAGTCACCAGCGTAAGTAGGTGCCAGGAATTCTACGTTGTCGTATGCGCAGAACAGACCTTCGTCGCCGTCGATCTGAATCAGCAGTTCAGTAGCAACGTCGCCGAACAGGTGAACCATGTGAGCACCGTCAACCAGGTTACCGCCGTAGTGAGCATCCTTTGCAGACATTCTCAGTCTTAATGTAGAAGTGTACTTCTTTTCTTCCATTTTTAATATCTCCTTTTCTCTAGAAAAAAAATTAACTTTGTAGTTATATGGCGCCATACAACTATTTTGTTTTTACAGAAAATATATATTGCAATTTGCGTGCCAATGGATTATTATTGAAAATAACAAGAAAGTGAACCGATTTAGAATCACCTCTTTTCAGGTGAACCGAAAAGGAGCATTCGAAAATGAATAAAACTTTGAACATCAGCCGGGTACTGGAACCCCAGCAGGTGCTTCCTACTTCCGCATGGCGTCTGGATAACAACCGGAACATCTATCCTAATGAACTCCGTATGTCCATAAAGAAGATTCATCTGGAAGGTACCAGCTTTAAACAGATCCGGACTGAGGCTAACGATAACGAAGAACAGATCAAACAGAAAATCATCGATATTGTCATCCGGCGCGGAAAGCTCCACAATCCGGTAACGGATACAGGCGGGCTTGCTTTTGGTGTCATTGAGCAGATTGGTGCCGAGTTTGACAATCCGCATGGTTTCAAGGTTGGAGACGAAATTCTCTGTAATGCATCTCTGGCTTCTGTACCGATGCACATCGAAAGAATTCACAGAATCGACCCTGTATTTCACCAGATTGAAGCCGATGGCTACATGATTATAAACAGCCAGATTTCCCTGGTACGCAAGGAAGAGGGTGTTCCTGAAAATCTGCTCATGTTTGCTTTCGATGAATCGGGGACTTTGTATCGCCTCCATCAGATGGTTGAAGACCCTTCACGGAGAAAGTTCCTGATTGTAGGAAACAGCCTGATTACCAATATTCTTTACGGATATGTAATACGCCGGTCTGCAGGACCTGATGCGGAGATTGTCTGCATTTTCGACAAGCGGACCGATCTGCATATTACGGGCGGTGAAATTGACCAGCTGATGAACCTGGTATTCAGCGAAATCCACTACATGGATATCCTGAAACCGCTGGAATGTATGAAACGCCTGGAACGTGACTCGTATTTTGACATGACCATCAACTGTGCTGAAATTCCAGGGGCTGAGACCATTAACATCCTGGCAGCCAAGTGGGGAGGAACCGTTCTTTTCACCAACCTGATCAACAATCTGAACATCGCACTGTACATCACCGAATCCCTGACCAAACCGCTCAAAATTCGTGAAGCGGAAGGGTATCTGGACGGCTATGATGCGTACGATGTAGCGATCGTGCGGGAACTGGCGCCTTACTTCGAGAATGCACGTTTTGAGCTGGTGGAAAAGCTGGACAATGTAGGACCTGACATGGATTACATGGCCTTCGGAAGAGGGGAAGAAGTGGCTATGCAGGAGGACTACGTATACCGCAGCCGCGCCATGAAGCAGGTGCTGGAAGAAATGATGCGTGTGTCCAAGTATGACTGTAACGTAATTATTTTCGGGGACACCGGGGTAGGTAAAGAAAAGGCTGCAAACATCATTCAGAAAAACAGTGACCGCAAGATGCAGCCATTCATTAAAATTAACTGTGCATCCATTGCTCCAAATCTGATAGAATCTGAATTCTTCGGCTATGAAAAGGGGGCATTCACCGGCGCATCTGCTACAGGTAAGAAGGGCTATTTTGAAACGGCTAATAACGGAGTTATCTTCCTGGATGAAATCGGTGAACTGCCGCTGGAAATGCAGGCAAAACTGCTCCGTGTTATCCAGGATGGTGAGTTTTACAGGGTTGGCGGCACTACGCCGATCAAAACCAATGTCCGCATTCTTTCTGCGACCAACCGTGACCTGGAAGACTGGATTGAAAAAGGCCTGTTCCGAAGAGACCTGTATTACCGTCTGAATGTAGTTCCCATCCGGATTCCGTGCCTGACAGACCGTCCGGAAGATATTCCGGCACTGGTGGGGCATTTCCTGAAGAAGTACGGGAAGAAGTTCGGACGTCGCCGCGGAATTGACGATGCGGCCATGGAATATCTGCAGCAGCAGCCTTGGCCCGGAAACATCAGAGAGCTTGAAAATACTGTACAGCGCCTGATTATCTCCGCGAAAGGCGATACCATCAGCCTGATGGATGTGATGCGCGACAGCCACGGAGAAATTTTCCACGGTACCAATACACAGCTGCCTGAGCTTACAGGAGATGAAAATGAATATATGCCGCAGCAGGAGCTGGATCTGCAGCTTGCCGTGGATGAATATGAAAAGGGCCTGATACGCTATGCCTGTGAGAAATACGGTTCCACCAGAAAGGCAGCCAAGGCTCTGGGCATCAGCCAGACGCAGATTGTACGGAAGAAGAAAAAGTACGATATTCCGTAATGACTCAGGTGCGAACCGAAAAGTGTTCACCTTTTTTGGAGGTGAAACGAAAACGGTTCGAAAATTACCTTAATTTTCCGCAGCAGAAAAAAACAAAGGTCTGCATGGCTTGAAAACAGTGAATATAAAAAAACTATGGCTGTTTTTAATCGGTTGGCATATTTATTGCTTAATATAATAGAGCGGAGGAGCGAGCGGTTAGGTGTAAACCAATAAGCCTCCTCAAATTATTGCAATTTATTTTACTAAAAAGGAGAAAATCATTATGGAATTCAAAAAAGGTGATATTTACGGAACCCACAGAGTTCTCGAACCGAAGGGTGTGCTGCCTCAGCCAGCTGAAAAGATCGACAACACTATGGAAATCTATGACAACGAAGTGCTGATCGACATTCAGACTCTGAACATTGACTCCGCATCCTTCACTGAAATCGAAAAGAGAGCAGGCGGCGATGTTGAAGAAATCAAGAAGATTATCATGAACATCGTAGAAACTACTGGTAAGCACAAGAACCCATGGACTGGTTCCGGCGGTATGCTGATTGGTAAGGTTGCAGCTATCGGTCCTAACTTCAAGGGTGAACTGAAGGTTGGCGACAAGATCGCAACTCTGGTATCTCTGTCCCTGACTCCACTGAAGCTGGAAGAAATCACTGAAGTAAGACCTGAAATCGACCAGGTTGACGTTAAGGGTCAGGCTATCCTGTTCCAGTCTGGTCTGTACGGCATCCTGCCTAGAGACATCTCCAGAAACCTGGCACTGTCCGTTCTGGACGTAGCTGGTGCTCCAGCTCAGACTGCTAAGATCTGCCGTCCTGGCAACACTGTAGTAGTTATCGGTGGTGGCGGTAAGTCCGGTATCCTGTGCTGCGCAGTTGCTAAGAAGATGGTTGGTATCAACGGTAAGGTTATCTGCGTAGATGGTTTCAAGACTTCCATCAACAGAGCAATGTCCGTAAACTGTGCTGACGAATACCTGGTAGCTGACGCAACTAACGCTGTTGGCATGTACAAGGAAATCGCTGAACTGACTGACGGCGAACTGGCTGACGTAGTAATCAACGTAGTAAACATTCCTAACACTGAAATGTCCTCCATCCTGTGTACTAAGGATGACGGTCTGGTATACTTCTTCTCCATGGCTACTTCCTTCACTAAGGCAGCTCTGGGTGCAGAAGGCGTTGGTAAGGACGTTAACATGCTGATCGGTAACGGTTACACTAAGGGCCACGCAAACTACGCTCTGCAGGTTCTGAGAGAAGACGACGACATCAAGAGACTGTTCGCACAGCTGTACGCTTAATCGTTACTCTCGCGGCATAGCCGCAGATAAATGCTTGGAATTATTTCGAAGCATATAATTAAAAAGAAAAAATAACTTTTATTCAGGAGGAATAAGAAAATGAAAAAAGGATGTCCTTACGGTACTCACCGTGTAGTTTCCCCAAAGGGAGTTTTACCACAGCCAGCAGATGTTGTTGATAACAACATGGACGAAATCTATGACAACGAAGTTCTGATCGACGTTAAGACTCTGAACATCGACTCCGCTTCTTTCCCAGAAATCGAAAAGAGAGCTGGTGGTGACATCGAAAAGATTAAGGAAACTATGCTGGGTATCGTAGCTAAGGCTGGTAAGCACAAGAATCCTTGGACAGGTTCCGGCGGTATGCTGATCGGTACTGTTGAAGCAATCGGACCTGCATACGTTGGTGACCTGAAGGTTGGCGACAAGATCGCAACTCTGGTTTCCCTGTCCCTGACTCCACTGAGAATCGACGAAATTCTGGAAGTAAGACCAGAAATCGACCAGGTAGATATCAAGGGTAAGGCAATCCTGTTCCAGTCCGGTATCTACGCTAAGTTACCAGAAGACATGCCAGAAGGTCTGGCTCTGTCCGCATTAGACGTTGCTGGTGCTCCTGCTCAGACTGCAAAGCTGGTTAAGCCAGGTCAGACTGTAGTAATCATCGGTGGCGGCGGTAAGTCCGGTCTGCTGTGCCTGTACGAAGCAAAGAAGAGAGCTGGCGTAACTGGTAAGGTTATCTGCATCGCAGGTTCCCCTAAGTCCGAAGCTAGAGCTAAGGCTTTAGATCTGGCTGACGTTTACATGGTAGCTGATGCTACTAACGCTGTTGAAGTTTACAACCGCATCATGGAAGTAACTGACGGCAAGCTGGCTGATATCGTTATCAACTGCGTAAACATCGAAAACACTGAAATGGCTTCCATCCTGGCATGTAAGGATGAAGGTCTGGTATACTTCTTCTCCATGGCTACTTCCTTCACTAAGGCAGCTCTGGGTGCAGAAGGTGTTGGTAAGGACGTTGACATGATCGTTGGTAACGGTTACACCAAGGGTCACGCAGAAATCACTCTGCAGTGCCTGAGAGAACACGAAGGTCTGAGAAACCTGTTCGCTGAAATGTACGCTTAATTCGTACTTTTGACGATCGAATATCTCATTCTTATAAACCTAATTTAAAAAACTGCCCGGCCCTCTAACCGGGGCCGGGACTCTAAAAGTTTATTTAAAGGAGAAAAAAACACTATGGCAATTAGAAATTGGAAAGACATCCCTCTGTTTAAGGACGTTACTGAAGAACAGTGGAACGACTGGCATTGGCAGGTTGAAAACAGATTATCCACTCTGGAAGACATCTGTGCAGTAGTAAACCTGACTGAAGAAGAAAAGGAAGACATCGCTAAGGTTATCGGCGGCTTCAGAGTAGGTATCACTCCTTACTACGCTTCCCTGATGGACCCAGATGATCCTCAGTGCCCAGTAAGAATGCAGGCTGTTCCAACTCTGGCAGAAATGCACAGATCCGATGCAGACGATGCTGACCCACTGCACGAAGACGCAGACTCCCCAGCTCCTGGTCTGACTCACAGATACCCAGACAGAGTACTGTTCCTGATCACTGACCAGTGCTCCATGTACTGCAGACACTGCACAAGAAGAAGACTGGCTGGTGAAACAGACGGCGCTAGATCCAGAGAAGACATCGATGCATGTATCGCATACATCGCTAGAACTCCTCAGGTTAGAGACGTTCTGCTGTCCGGTGGTGACGCTCTGTGCGTAGAAGACGAAACTCTGGAATACATCATCTCCGAACTGAGAAAGATTCCTCACGTAGAAATCGTAAGAATCGGTTCCAGAACTCCAGTTGTAATGCCTCAGAGAATTACTGACGATCTGGTTAACATGCTGAAGAAGTATCACCCAATCTGGCTGAACACTCACTTCAACAATGTTAAGGAACTGACTCCAGAAGCAGCTGAAGCTTGCCGTAAGCTGGCTGACGCAGGTATCCCTCTGGGTAACCAGACTGTACTGCTGAGAGGCGTAAATGACTGCAAGCACAAGATGAGAGAACTGATGCACGAACTGGTTAAGAACAGAGTAAGACCTTACTACATCTACCAGTGCGACCTGTCCATCGGTATCGAACACTTCAGAACTACTGTTTCCAAGGGTATCGAAATCATCGAAGGTCTGAGAGGCCATACTTCCGGTTACGCAGTACCTACCTTCGTAGTAGACGCTCCTGGTGGCGGCGGTAAGACTCCAGTAATGCCTCAGTACATCGTTTCCCAGACTCCTCACAAGGTAATCCTGAGAAACTACGAAGGCGTTATCACTACTTACACCGAACCTCAGTTACCAGACGTAGAATGCAACTGCGACTACTGCACTGGTAAGAAGACTTACAAGTATCAGGGTGTTTCCGCTCTGGGTGAAGGTCCTGAAATCAGATCCATGGAACCTGCTAACCTGGCAAGACACGAAAGAAACGCTCACTAATTTTTGGACGTTCCGTTCGGAAAAAAATAATGATTACCTGATTGGGGGAGGCCTCTGGTCTCCCCTACAGGTATGATAAAAGGAAATTTTCAAAATGGGTTTATTATACGATTTATCAACTAAATATAAAACCTTGTCTATTGTAGGCATGGCGAAAAATGCCGGCAAGACCACTGCCATGAACTTCCTCATCGAAGAGGCCATGGATGAAGGAATCCGACTGGGTATTACCTCCATCGGCCGTGACGGAGAAAGCCAGGACCTGGTTACCGGTACAGAAAAACCCAAGATTTATTTAGATCAGGATACCATCGTTACAGTGCCTACACAGCTGTATGAGCTGGCAGATGCAGGCCTGGAAATTCTGAAGAAAACCAGATATTCCACACCGATGGGGGACCTGCTGATCTGCCGTGTAGCAGACAGCGGTTATGTACAGATTGCAGGTCCGCCTGCAGCAATGGATACAAAACGGGTATGTGAAGAAATGATGCAGTACGGCTGTGAGCTGATCCTCATTGACGGCGCGATCGACCGTAAATCCATCGCTTCACCGGAAACATCAGATGCAATCATCTTATCTACCGGCGCAGTTCTTTCCAGAAGCATGCGCAAAGTGGTAGACGAAACGGCTCATATTGTGAACCTCTATTCCATTCCTGAAATGGAAGAGTGTGAAGCAAGAACACTGATTGAAGAAAACAACTTTGATGACAAGATTATGCTGATCAGCAGAGACGGCAAGGTAAACAAGCTGGATCTGGCGACCGGCCTTGGTTCATCAAGATTCATAGATGATGAAATCGACGATGACACCGAATATGTTTACATACCAGGTGCCTTTACCAACAGCGTAATTGCAGATATTAATCTGAAGAAGCTGAAAAGGGTAAAATTCATACTGAAGAATCCTACAAAGATTTTTCTCAGTGCCATGGACTGGGGACTGTGGCGTAAGAAGGGATTCAGGGTCAATGTCCTGAAGAACATCGAAATCGCAGCAATTACCGTAAATCCGTGGGCACCAAGCGGTTACACTTTTGACAGTGATGCACTGGTAGCAGCTATGCAGGAAGCTCTGCCTGAGCTGCCGATTATCGACGTAAGAGTGTAGCAAGGAGGTATCTGATTTATGAGAATGGGTTCCAACCGCAGACTGGCTAACGTAAAAACAAGACGTGAAACCGGTCTGGACTATATCATGCAGAGCATTGATCTGAACACGCCGTTCGGAAAGAAACTTCTGAAGGAAACGAAACCTTTCTATCCCGGAGAAGAAGAAGAACTGAAGGCGGAACTCGATAAAGTCGAGGCGATGACAATCTTTGTAAAAGAAAACAGCAGACTTGTGGAGGAAATTCAGCAGATTTTCATGGAAATCAAGGATGTATCCTATTCCATCGAACGCTCTGCCAGCCAGACGCTCACCGTAGTTGAAATCTACGAAATCAAGAGTCTGCTTCTTTCCATGCGAAAGCTGGTGCACTTAGGCCGCCAGGGCGGTCAGATGCACATTCCGGAAGAATACATTCCGGCGGACACGACAGAGCTTCTGGATATTCTGGATCCTCGCCGTGACCGAATCAACACCTTCTACATTTATGACGAGTTTTCCGAAACTCTCAGAAATCTGCGCGGACAGAAGCGTGAATTTGAGATCGCTATCCGCAAGGAACAGAAGGTAAAGCGTGACGAAATCAAGAAGGAACACGGCATCATGCTGACGCCGAAATTTGATATCGTCGTAGCGAAAAACAAGCCGGATTTTGAGAAGGTGAAAGCCATCGAAGACCTGGAAATGGTGGATCAGGACTACATGACTGCTACATTCCAGCTGAAGGCCAATGAAGCGATTTATGAGCTCATGCGCCAGATGGACGATCTCCATGCAAAACTGGAAGAAGAAGAGGAAGCAATCCGCAAAGTGCTTTCTGAAGACATTTCCCGCTTTGCAGATGTTCTGCTGGATAACTGCGAACGTATGGGTGCGCTGGATGTGGCACTGGGCAAAGCCTTATATGCCGTACATCACGACTGCACCAAGCCGGAAATTGCCGACGAGCATGTGATTGAAATCGAGGATGGCAGAAACCTACAGGTAGAAGACATTCTCCGTTCCAAGGGCAAACCTTACTGCCCTGTATCTATTTCACTGGCTGACGGTGTGACCTGTATCACCGGGGCAAACATGGGCGGAAAGACCATTTCCCTCAAGCTGTCCGGACAGGTTGCAATTCTGACTCAGTATGGATTCTTCGTACCGGCCAGAAAAGCAAGAGTTGGTCTTTCCAACTACATGCAGATCCTCGTAGGGGACAGCCAGTCCCTGGAAAGAGGTCTTTCCACTTTCGGCAGCGAAATGGAAGAACTGAAGGAAATTCTGGACCACAGTGTGGAAAGAACGCTCCTTCTTATCGATGAGATTGCCTCCGGCACCAATCCGGTGGAAGGCCTGGCGCTGACCAAGGCCCTGGTGGAATATCTCATGGAAAAACCGTATATTACCCTCATGACGACCCATTTTGAGACGGTAACTGAGACGGAAGGTGTAATTAATATGCAGGTAAGAGGCCTGGCAGACGTTAATTTCACTCTCCTGAACAGAGAAATCCAATATGCGCGCCGTGCTGAGCGGATTAATATAATCTCCAAATATATGGACTACCGTCTGTATAGAGTAGAAAAACAGGGTGAAGTACCTAAAGATGCTCTGAATATTGCAAAGATGCTGGGTATCAGTTCTGAGATAATTGAAAGAGCCAAAAAATATATTAAATAAGGAGAAAAAGGATGAAAAGCAAATTAAATCTTGACGCAAAGGTTGTTGACTCCGCACGTCAGCATGCAGCTAACATTGCTCACAGCATGCAGGACTTTATTGACCGTCACACAACAGTATCCACAGAAAGAACTATCGTAAGACTGCTGGGTATCGACGGCGTGGACGAAGTTGACAACCCACTGCCAAACGTAGTAGTAGACCACATCAAGGAAGCTGGTGCTCTGCCTACAGGTGCTGCTTACCTGCTGGGTAATGCAATCGTTCAGACTGGTAAGGCTCCACAGGAAATCGCAGAAGAAATCGCTGCTGGTAAGCTGAACCTGATGGAACTGCCTACTTGCTCTGTAGAAGAAGCTGGCGAAGCTCTGAAGCCTGCAATCAAGGCTACTTTCGAAAGAATCGATGCTCAGAAGGCAAAGAGAGCTGAATACCTGGCAACTATCGGTGAAGGTAAGGAACCTTACATCTACGTAATCGTAGCTACCGGTAACATCTATGAAGACGTTATTCAGGCTCAGGCTGCTGCCAGACAGGGTGCAGACATCATCGCTGTAATCAGAACTACTGCACAGTCCCTGCTGGACTACGTACCTTACGGTGCAACTACTGAAGGTTTCGGTGGTACATATGCTACTCAGGAAAACTTCAGAATCATGAGAAAGGCTCTGGACGAAGTTGGTGAAGAAGTTGGCAGATACATCAGACTGTGTAACTACTCCTCCGGTATGTGCATGCCTGAAATCGCTGCAATGGGCGCTCTGGAAAGACTGGACGTAATGCTGAACGACGCAATCTACGGTATCCTGTTCAGAGACATCAACATGCAGAGAACTCTGGTTGACCAGTTCATGTCCAGAGTAATCATCGGTTACTGCGGTATCATCTTCAACTCCGGTGAAGATAACTACCTGACTACTGACGATGCTATCGAAGCTGCTCACACTGTAACTGCTTCTCAGTTCATCAATGAACAGTTCGCAGTTCTGGCTAACATTCCAGAAGAACAGATGGGTCTGGGTCATGCATTCGAAATGGACCCTAACACTGAAGACGGCTTCCTGTTAGAACTGGCACAGGCTCAGATGGCAAGAGAAATCTTCCCTAAGGCTAGACTGAAGTACATGCCACCTACAAAGTTCATGACTGGTAACATCTTCAAGGGCCACCTGCAGGATGCTCTGTTCAACCTGGTAACTGTATGGACTAACCAGTCCCTGCTGCTGACCGGTATGCTGACAGAAGCTATCCACACTCCACTGATGCAGGACAGATACCTGGCTATCGAAAACGCTCAGTACATCTTCAATAACTGCAGACACATCGGCGACGAAATCGAATTCAAGCAGGATGGTATCATCCAGAGAAGAGCTCAGGAAGTTCTGGCTAAGGCTGACGCTCTGCTGGCAGAAGTAGAAGAAACTGGCCTGTTCGACACTATCCAGAAGGGTATCTTCGGCGGCGTTAAGCGTCCATTTGACGGTGGTCACGGTCTGGAAGGCGTTTGCACCAAGGGTGAAAACTACTTCAACCCATTCATCGCATTATTTATGGATCATGAATAATTAAGGAGGAGTAAATACAATGACAACATGTGCAACTACTCAGGTAGATTTAACAAAAGTTAAGCCATATGGCGACGCTTTAAATGACGGTAAGGTTCAGCTGGCATTCACTCTTCCAGTTCCTTACGGTGAAGAAGCTGAAGAATGTGCAAAGCAGTACGCTAAGAAGCTGGGTCTGGAAGAACCAAACGTAGCTTACTACTGCGAACTGACCACTGGTTACACTTTCTTCAATGTATACGGCTGTGCAACTCCTACCATCGACTACACTCAGATCGTAGTTCCTAAGGTAGAAGGTGAAGTATATGACAGAGTACAGTGCGGCGAATGGATCGGCGAAAACATCGGCAGAGACATCGTTGTAGTTGGTGCATCCATCGAATCCGACGCTCACACTGTAGGTATCGACGCAATCATTCAGATGAAGGGCTTCCACGGTCACTTCGGTCTGGAAAGATATAAGAACGTTGTAGCTTACAACATGGGTTCCCAGGTTCCTTGCGAAGCTCTGATCGCTAAGGCAAAGGAAGTAAACGCTGACGCTATCCTGGTATCCCAGACTGTAACTCAGAAGGATATCCACATCATGAACCTGACCAAGATGGCTGAACTGATGGAAGCTGAAGGTCTGAGAGACAAGATGATCCTGACTTGCGGCGGTCCTAGAATCTCCCACGAACTGGCTCAGGAACTGGGTTATGATGCAGGTTTCGGTCCTGGCAAGTATGCTGACCACGTTATGTCCTACATCATGCAGGAAGTTCAGAAGCGTGGCTGGGAAAAAAAGGCAAACATCGCTGACAGATAATTCTTTTTGAACTGTTTTACCAAAGAAAGGTGATATAGAAAATGATTAACAAGATTATGACCGCAGACGAAGCAGTTGCTGGCGTACAGGACGGTATGACAATCATGGTCGGTGGCTTCCTGGGAACTGGTTCCCCAGAAGTACTGATGGATGCTCTGGTAAGAAAGGGTGTTAAGCACCTGACTGTAATCGGTAACGACGGTGGTCTGGCTCCAGGACAGCCTGCAGGTGAATTTGGTGCAAAGACTGCAAGAGGTATCGGTAAGCTGCTGGAAAACCACATGGTTGACCACATCATCGCTTCCCACATCGGTGTTAACCCAATGATCAACGAACAGGTTGCTGAAGGTACTCTGAAGTACACTCTGGTTCCACAGGGTACTCTGGCTGAAAAGATCAGAGCAGCAGCTTATGGTCTGGGCGGCATCCTGACTCCAACCGGCGTAGGTACTTTAATGGAAACTGAGCTGGACGAGCTGGGCAGAGAAAAGAAGGTTATCGAAGTAGAAGGCAAGAAGTATCTGTTCGAACTGCCTCTGAGAGCTGACTATGCATTCTGCAGAGCTACTGTAGCAGACAAGTTTGGTAACTACTACTGCTCCAAGACTACCAAGAACTTCAACTATGTAATGGCAGGTGCTGCAGATCACACTATCATTTCTGCAGAAAGAATCGTAGAAATCAACGAAATCGACCCTGACTACTTTGGTGTTGCAGGCGTTCTGGTAGAAGCAATCGCGGAAGGAGAAGAAAGATGGCAGATTTAAAAGCAAGAATTGCGAAGAGATGCGCAAAAGAATTTAAAGACGGTGATTTCATCAACCTGGGTATCGGCTTACCTACTATGGTAGCTGACTACCTGCCTGAAGATATCATGGTTACCTGCCACTCCGAAAACGGTTTCGCTGGTATCGACGTAGTTGCTGATGCATCCAACCTGGACGTAGACATCATCAACTCCGGTGGGGTATATGTAACTGCTCTGCCTAGAGCTAAGTTCTTCGACACTGCTGAATCTTTCGGTCTGGTAAGAGGCGGTCACGTAAGAGCTACTGTACTGGGTGCTATGGAAGTTGCTGAAAACGGCGACCTGGCTAACTGGATCGTTCCAGGTAAGAAGGTTGCTGGTATGGGCGGCGCTATGGACCTGTGCGCAGGCTGCCCTGAAGTAATCGTAGTTATGCTGCACACTCAGAAGGGTGCACACAAGATCCTGAAGGAATGTACTCTGCCTCTGACTGCAGAAAGATGCGTTTCCAAGATCATCACTGAAATGGGTGTAATGGAAGTCAGAGAAGATGGTATCTGGGTAACTGAATTACACCCAGACTTCACTAAGGAAGACATTCAGGCTGCTACTGGCTGCGAACTGCACTTCGAAGAAGAACTGAAGGTAATGGAAGACTAATCTCAAAGATTACCTTCATTCATAAAAAATACGGCGCTTGGGCGTAATGAAGAGAACCTCGTAAGAGGTTCTCTTTAATTATGTTAGAGAAAATAGACAAGTCTGGTGTGTTTTACGCACCAGACTTGTTTCGTTAGTTGAGGAGATGTTATGAAAAAGAAGCTGATTATGTTTAATAAAACTATAAGCAATTCTTATGCCAAATGTAAATGATTTATTGGCTTAAAAATTGCACTGATTATGTGCAGAGGATATATACACATATACGACAGGAGGAGTTAGTATGAAAAAGAAAGGATATAAAAATCTGAGCGAAGAAGAATTAACTTTAATTCTAAACAACTGCTTTGCTAATATTTTTGTAACCGACGCAGATGCGAATGTCATATTTGTAAATAAAGATGCTGCAGAAATACTGTGTGCACCGGAAGAATATCTTCTTTCGCGTAATTCCCGTGAATTGATTCAGGAAGGGATTATAAATAAATCTACTACGTTAAACTCCATTGAAACAAGGGAGAAAACCGTAGGAACTTTTACAAATAGAGAAGGTCAGGAAGTTGTATCAATGACAACACCTGTATTTGACCGTGAAGGAAATATCCGGATGGTTGTAACTTACAGCCGTGCAAGAAATGATATGGACATGTTTCTTGATGAACTGGAGAAAGAAAGACTTCGAACTGATAAATACAAGGATGCAGTAGGATATTTTGATCAGAAAAAGAAAGAGTCTAATGTAATCATATATAAAAGTGATGCAATGGCGGAATTATGCAGTACTGCAAAAATCATAGCACCAACGGACAGTACCGTAATGCTGTATGGGGAATCAGGTGTTGGTAAAGAAGTTTTTGCAAACTATATTCACAATCACAGCCTGCGGAAAGATGAGATTTTTGTACCGATTAACTGCGCTGCTATACCGGAAGAGTTGTTGGAATCTGAACTGTTTGGCTATGAAAAGGGTGCATTTACAGGGGCCAGCAACAAGGGTAAAGCGGGATTGTTTGAGATTGCAAATAACGGAACCATATTTTTGGATGAAATAGGGGAGCTCCCTTTGAATATGCAGTCAAAATTGCTGCGGGTACTGGAATCAGGAGAATTTCGCCGTATTGGAAGTGATACAGAGAAGAAAACGAATGTACGCGTAATTGGTGCGACAAACAGAAATCTTCTGCGAATGGCGAAGGAAAAGACGTTTAGAGAAGACTTGTATTACAGGCTGAATGTTTTGCCTTTGAATTTACCTGCTTTAAGGGACCGAAAAGAAGATATTCGGGAATTGGCAGAATATTTTCTGTCAAAATTTAATCGTAAATATGGCAAACATTTCGCTTTGACAGAGTCCCAGCTCCAGAAGCTGATCAGCTATTCCTGGCCGGGAAACGTAAGAGAATTGAGAAATATTATTGAACGTTATGTGGTTACAGGAAATGTACATGTTATTTTAAATCTGGAATCAGAGGACGAGCACTCTGGGGCTAAAAAGAGAACAGAATCCTCTGTCACTGAATCAGCTATGCAGCTGAAAATATTGCCGCTGAAGCAGAAAATGGAGGCACTGGAACTTGAATATATTCAAAATGTATTGCATGAATGTGACAATAATGTGCAGAAGGCAGCCAATGAGCTTGATGTACACCGTTCACTGATTTACCGAAAACTTCAGGGAAAGCAGACATGATACAAGTGTCGTAAAAATAAGAACTTTCTCAAAAAGACGACAAAATAGTCGCAAAATTAAGACAAAAAAAGAAAAAATCATTGCAGAAGAAAGAATCAAAGAATTTATAATAGGAGAAATGTCGCATTTTTAGTAAAGTTCTCAGAAATGCGACGAAGATTCTTAAAATTGCGACAGAAATTAACGGGAAATGAAATAAAAAATGGGCTATATTTCAGAAAATGTTGTTGGCACACTCTTTGCTCTTGTATAAAGCAACTGCTGAATAATAGCAAATCATAAAATGGAGGAGTAAAAAAATGAGTAAGAAGTTATTAAGCATGTTATTAGTATTCGTTATGATTTTCTCCCTGGCTGCATGTGGCAATGGCGGCAATGAGGGCGAAGGTGCTGAAGGCGAAACTGCTGAACCTATCGTAATCAAGTTCGCAGGTACTGTAAACGATGAACATCCTATCACTAAGGGTGAATATAAGTTTGCTGAAATCCTGGAAGAACTGTCCGGCGGTACAATGGTTGTTGAAAACTATCCTAACTGCCAGCTGGGTTCCAACAGAGAGCTGTATGAATCTGTACAGAACGGCTCCCTGCAGATGGCAGAAGCTGGTGCAGTAATTCTGGCAAACTTTACTGATAAGTTCAAGTTCACTCAGCTGCCATACCTGTTCAACAGTGCTGAATCCATGCAGTGCTTCCTGAACGGTGAAGTTGGTCAGCAGATGTTCGAAGATATGGCTGCTGAAACTGGCTTCAGAGTACTGGGCTGCTACGAAAATGGCTGGCAGGCAATCACAAACAGCAAGCACCCTATCACAACTGCTGCTGACCTGCAGGGTCTGAAGATCAGAACTCAGGAAAACGACATCCTGCTGAAGATTTACGGCGATCTGGGCTGCAACCCAATGCCTATGGCATTTACCGAACTGTTTACTGGTATGCAGCAGGGTACTGTAGACGGTCAGATCAACCCTATCCTGATCGCTTACACTGGTGGTTATGACGAAGTACAGGAATACTGCACAGACGTAAACGCAGTATATGACGTAGCTTCCATCGCAATCAACGAAGAATTCTATCAGGGCTTAACTGATGAACAGCGTGGCTGGATCGATCAGGCAGTTAAGGAATCTGTTGAATGGCAGCTGCAGGCATCCCTGGAAGCATCTCAGGAAGCTGCTGAAACCATCGACCTGGATATCCACTATCTGACAGACGATGAAAGACAGACATTCATCGATGCATCTGCAGGCGTATATGACTGGTTCAGAGAAAATGTAACCGAACCTAACCTGGACAAGTATCTGGCAGAAATCGAAACTATCAACCAGATGTATCTGGATGGTAAGCTGGAACCAGTTACCGGTAATGTAATCGGCTAATAAACGTAACAGGAAAGAGTCTGTAACTACATACTGAAATAAAAAATTATTTCTCTTGGGGCAGTGCCGCAGGCGCGGTGCTGCCCTACAATTTTAACTGAGGAGAAAAAGCATGTTAAATAGAGTATTAGATTTTATCGAAAAATATGTAACAGCAGTGCTTTTCGCCGCAATGTGTACAATTATCATGATTCAGATTATCTTCCGATTTGTATCCTGGAATGTAGCCTGGTGTGAAGAACTGGCAAGATATCTGTTTGTATGGATTATCTATCTGACCGGAAGTAAGGCGGTAAAAGACGGAAAACATCTGACCGTTGATATTCTGCCACTTTTTCTGAAGGGAAAAGCACAAATTATTTTACATATTTTTTCAACCGCAGCAACTCTGGCATTTTTCGTGGCACTGCTGTATGCAGGCAGCCTGGTACTGCCTTCTATGATGGCCAGACCACAGTTCTCGCCGGCCAACCATGTCAATATGATTATTCCTTATTTGGCACCGACTGTTGGTACTGTACTGATGACACTGAGAGCAATTGTAATTATCATAAATGATGTAAAAAATTTAAAGAATGGGGAGGTGGAATAAATGAACGGTACTTTAGTATTATTTATCTGCTTCTTTGGATTTCTGCTGCTGAACGTTCCGATTTTCGCTTCCATCGGTTTAGCTGTTGTTGCGTATGTACTCGCAACAGGAGATATTACATGGAACATGATTGGAACAACTATGTTTACTGCATGTGACTCCTTCCCACTGATGGCTATCCCGCTGTTTATTCTGGCAGGTGCCCTGATGGAAGGCGGCGGACTGTCTAAACGCTTAATTGGATTCGCTGATTCCCTGGTTGGTCACTTCCCTGGTGGTCTGACAATTGTAACCGTTGTATCTTGCATGTTCTTCGGTGCGATTTCCGGATCTGCGGCAGCAACCGTAGCAACTATTGGTGTAATTATGGTTCCATCCATGATTGAAAGAGGGTACGATAAAGGTTTCTCTTACGCACTGATTGCTTCTGCAGGCTGCTTAGGCGTAATCATTCCTCCAAGCATTACCATGGTAACTTATGGTGTAGCAACCATGGCTCCGATTTCCACCCTGTTCCTGGGCGGTTTTGGTCCAGGTATCCTGGTAGGTATCTGTCTGATTGCATATTCCATGCTGTACTGCAAAAAGCATGGTTATCAGGGCAATGGTTTGAAATTCTCTATTGTAAGAGTTGGCCGTGAATTCGTAAATGCCATTGGAGCACTGCTGGTTCCTATCATTATCCTTGGCGGTATCTATGGCGGTATCTTTACTCCGACTGAAGCAGCGGCTGTTGCTGTATTTTATGGACTGATTGTAGGTCTGTTTGTATACAGAGAGCTGACCTTTAAGAAAACTATCGATGCACTGGTAAGTTCTGCAGTAACAACATCCACAATCATGCTGATTGTAGGCGCTGCAACTGTACTGGCAAGAGTCCTCACCCTGGAACAGATTCCGGCAGCTATATCCGATATGATTACCGGTATGACAGATAATAAGTATGTGGTACTGTTAATCATTAATATCGTACTGATTATTGTAGGCTGCGTAATGGACAGTACACCGGCAATCCTGATTCTGGCACCAATCCTGTATCCGATTGCAGCACAGTATGGTGTCGATATTGTACACTTCGGTCTGATTATGACTTTAAATGTATGTATCGGCTTTATGACACCGCCAGTTGGTCTGAACCTGTTCGTAGCATGTTCTATCGGCGACATCAAGTTCAGTTCACTGGTTAAGAATATCTGGCCGTTCCTGATCGCTATGCTTGTAGCACTGGCTCTGACCACTTATGTAGAACCTATCGCAATGCTTATTCCACATATCTTCGGATATGGCGGCTAACCTGTAAGATGGGAGTTGTGTATTAGATGATTAAAAATATATCTGTTATTGGCGCAGGAACCATGGGACATGGAATTGCACATGTATTTGCAAGGGCTGGATATAAGGTAAGCTTATATGATGCTTTCGAAGCATGCCTGGCGGCTGCACCTCAGAAAATGCGTGAAGAACTGCAGTTTATGGCTGATGAGGAATATATTTCACAGGCCGATGTCGAAAGAGCATTAAATAACATTTCCCTGTTTAACGACCTGGAAGAAGCGGTAAAAGAAGCTGATTATGTTATTGAGGCTATTCCGGAAAAAATGGAACTGAAAAAAGAACTGTTTGCAAAACTGGACAAAATGTGTCCAAAGCATACTGTTTTCGCCAGCAATACTTCTTCTCTGAAGTTGAGCGAAATGATTGCAGATCTTCCGGAAGAACGGCAGGCACTTTGTATGATTTCACACTGGTACAACCCTGCGTATTTACTTCCTATTGCGGAATTGTCCAAATTCGGAAATATGGATGAAGCAGTTTTTCAGCAGGTGTATGATATGTATGTAAACAGCGGCAAAAAGCCAGTATGTGTTTTAAAGGATATAACTGGAATGATCGCAAACCGTCTGCTTCATGCACAGGCAAGAGAAGCATTTCACCTGGTAGAAATAGGAGCAGGTAATCCGGAAGACATCGATAATGCACTGAAATATGGTCCTTGCTTCCGTAATGCTACTACAGGAATGCTTGAAGTAGCTGATATGGGTGGATTAGACATTTGGCTGGCGGGACATGATAATATCTTCCCGACATTGGATAATTCTGAAAAGGGATGCCAGTCAATGCGTAATCTGGTTGAAGCAGGCAATTTGGGCGTTAAAACCGGAAAAGGCTTTTTCGAGTATTCTGAAGAAGAAAAGAAACGTATGCAGAATGCCTTTTATAAACGTTTAATCACCCAGCTGAAAGCAAGTGAAAATTATTAAATACAAGCGAGGTACACGATTATGAGTGACTTAAAGAACAAACGAATTATCACCGTTGCAACAACCGGTGCATGGCCGACAAAGGAACAGAATCCAAATGTACCTCTGCAGCCACATGAAATCGGTGAAGAAATTTACCAGTGCTGGAAGCTTGGAGCTTCTGTCGCTCATGTACACGTAAGAGATGAAGAAGGTAAGGATTCTATGAAAGTAGAAACCTTTAAGGCGGTTATGGACTATGTTCATGAAAATCATCCTGAATGTGATATCATTTTCAACTTTACGGCAGCGGGCGGCATTGGCAATAGTGAAGAACAGAGAATGGCGCCGTTTACCGAACTGAAGCCGGAAATGGCCAGCTATGACTGCGGTACCATGAACTGGATGCACTTTGGCGTATTTAACAATAACCCACCATTCCTGATGAAGATGGGTACCAGAATGCAGGAAGTTGGTGTAAAGCCTGAGGTAGAAGTTTTCGATATCGGTATGATTCACGAAGCAGCATGGTTCCTGAAGAATGGATATCTGAAAGAACCGGTACATTTCCAGTTCTGTATGGGATGTGCCGGTGGTATTCCTGCAACCATCGAAAATGTAATCCTGATGAAGAATGCTTTAAAGGAAGCTGTTCCTAATTCTACCTGGAGTGCTTTCGGCGTAGGCAAAGGCGCTATGGAAGTTATGTACGCAGCCATTGCAGCCGGAGGAAATATCCGTGTAGGTATGGAAGATAACGTAGTTTATAAGAAAGGTGAATTAGCAGAAAGCAATATGCAGCTGATTGCTCGTGCGCGCCGCGTTATCGAAGAGTTTGGTTACGAAGTAGCAACTCCTGATGAAGCACGTCAGATTTTAGGATTAAAATAAGTATAATCTTCCTCACATGACTACATATATGATAAAGGACTGCTTTTCCAGGAGGCAGTCCTTTATTATATTACTGTAAACCTCAAGAAAATTATATTCTCTAATGAAATACATGGAATAATTGTTCTTACTCATGGAAAACTTGCTATAAGTGCCCTTTTATGGTAAACTGTATGAGTTGTTTTAAGGAGGTTGCAGTATGATGGATAAATCAAAGCTGCTGAAAATTCTGGCGGTCCTCTGCGGGATTGCAGTCTGCGGGATTGTTATTGCAGGTTTTGTCGTGCCGAAGGAAGTCAGAGTATATGTGGATGATTCCATAGAAGTACAGGAAATGATATATGAAACTACAGAGCGCACGGTCGCTGGATTTCTGAAGGCGCATCAGATTAACTTTGAAGAAGGTACAGACCGGATTGATCTGGAACTGGATGCAGATATTGAGGACGGTATGGAGATTCATATCACCAAAGCCTTCGATATCAGCCTGACAGTGGGCGGAGAACGGTCGGATGTAAAGACTTTGCCGTATACGGTGGAGGAACTTCTGCGGACAGAAAGCGTTCAGCTGAAACGATATGATATCGTGGAACCGGCCATGAATACCCAGCTGAAGCCGGGCGATGAAGTAATCGTAAAACGTGTTACGAAAGAGACTGAGGTTGAAACGGAAAAGGTGAAGTTTAAGACCGTTTATCAGGCAGACAGCTCCATGACCATCGGCGATACTGAGGTGACGCAGAAGGGCCGCAGCGGTGAAATCGAAAAAACTTATCTGGTCACCTATACTGACGGAAAAGAAACAGAACGGGAACTGATTGAAACGGAAACCCTGAAAAAGAAAAAAGATAAAATCATCAGTTACGGCACGAAGATTGCCTTTGGCAAGCCGGAGGGTTTGAAGTACGTAAAGAAGTACGATAAGGTTCGTGCAGTGTCGTACTATTTCAGCGGAAATCCGAGAGGGTCCTACGGTCTGCCGTGTGAATTCGGGACGGTGGCGGTGGATCCAAAACTGATTCCGCTGGGTTCTCTGCTTTATATCGAAGGATATGGTTATGCCATCGCCAACGATGTGGGCAGTGCCATCAAAGGAAAAACGGTAGACCTGTACATGGAAAAGTACGAGCAGTGTCTCCTCTGGGGGGCTCGCTGGACCACCGTTTATGTGATTGAAGAACGATAAAAATTAAAACAGTCATACTGTATTCCTTACTTGTCCTCGGCATGAGCCTGCGGAATCGTAAGTCACACAGTATGACTGTTTTTTTTATGTTTCATCTTTACAGAAACGGTTTCTATCGGAGATGTTTGTCGATTAAGTCAATGAATGTGTCTACGTAATCATCCTTCTGGAAGATGGCGCGGGCTGCTGTAGCACCGCCGCCGCCTTTGCCGCCGTAGATGGAGGCGTTTTCCTTCACCAGTTTGCCGCAGTCCGGTTTGCCGCCGGAGCAGAGGAGAACGGTGTGGCTTGGACGGTGAACCAGGAAGAGAACCTTCGGGATGGCGTCGAAGAGCTCTTTTGCCAGATTCAGCAGGTCGTCCACTGTCAGGACTTCATAATCGAAGGAAAGGTTCTTTGGTTTGCGGCCTTCGCTGCGGGCTGCAATTTTGTCGTCCTCAATGGCCTGGCGGATTCTGTCTGCTTCTGACAGAATCACCCGGCGGCGGAGCACGCCAAGCTGCTGGCGGGCCTCGTTGCTCTTATCCTGCTGGGCCTGGTATTTTTTCAGCAGGTCATGGGTGCCGGCAGAAAGCTTGGTGCCCAGCTCATCCAGTACATCATACTGATTCTGATATTTCAGGAAGGCGCGGCGGCCAGCCTCCAGGTAAATTCGGAACATTCCCTTATTGGTCTCGCATTTGTAAATTTTAATCATGCCCACTTCAGCTGCAGTGGCAGGATGGGTGCCGCAGCAGGCAACGCAGTCGTCGGGACCGCCCGGTGCGTTCAGATCGCCCACACAGACGATGGAAATGTCTTCATCGAAGGCCAGTGCCTTTCTGAGCGGCATTGATTCTGCTTCAGCCCGTGTTTCGAACCGGAAGGTCTGAACCGGTGCTGCAGACCAGATCACCTGGTTTGCCAGCAGTTCCACATGACGGCACATGTCCCATGTTACCTTATCGTAATCTTCATCCTCTTCCAGGCTGATATCGATGGTCATATAGTCTTCGCCCATATGGAAACCGCGGTTCACGCCGCCATATTCCCTGGCAAAGACTCCGCTGACGATGTGCTCGCCCAAATGACGCTGCATATTATCAAAGCGGTGCTCCCAGTCCAGAATCTGCGTTACTTCCTGGTCAGAACCGGCTTCAGGCAGATTTTCCGGAGTGCAGTCCACCAGATGATATACTACATCATCTTTCTCCTGTACATCCAGCACTTTGAATCCTGCGATGGTTCCGCGGTCGCAGCTCTGTCCGCCTCCTTCCGGGAAGAAGAGAGAACGGTCCAGGCTGATCAGGGTTCCTTTCTTATGAGGTTCTTTGGTCAGAATCCGTCCGCAGGCTTCTTTCAGATATACGTTTTCTCTATATAATCGGATTGTACTCATAACATCCTCCTTGTACTTTTCTGATATCATCATACCACAAACCTGCTAAAATGCCAAACCCCGGCATAGATTAATTTCGTGGAGGTGGCATTATGAAACAATCTCTCAAAATATACGCCGCCGGAGTTCTTGGTTTCGCTCTCAGTATTGCAGCCTGTATGGGCTTCATGACTGCATCGGTTCCCGTAGATCAGCCTGTGCTGGCAGATAAGGTCCCCGTGATTGTCATTGACGCCGGGCATGGAGGTTTTGATGGTGGAGCGGAGGCGGCGGATGGAACGGAGGAAAAGGACATCAACCTGGCCATAGCGGAAAAACTGGCAGAAGAAGCAGCCGGATATGAGGTGGAAATCGTCATGACCCGGAATGATGACTACGGTCTTTATGGTGCAGACAGCACATCGAAAAAGCGGGATGATTTGACTGCCAGGAAAAAAATTATGGAGGAATCAGATGCAGAACTGGTTGTTTCCATCCATCTGAACAGTTATCCGCAGGATACGTCCGTATACGGAGCACAGGTTTTTTATGCAGAGGACGAACAGGCAGGAACAGATGTGCATCCGGCACGTGAAATTGCAGAGAATGTCCAGAATGCTTTGGAATCAGCCATTCCTGACGGAAGGGAACGATCTGCTATGAAGAAGAACGATGTTCTCCTGATGAAGAATCCGCCCTGCAGATTTATACTTGTGGAATGTGGATTTTTGTCCTGTCCGAGGGAGGCTCAGCTGCTGAAAACCGCAGAATATCAAGGAAAAGTGGCTGCTGCAGTATGGAGCGGCATCAATGAAATTTTATGCCTGCCGGTGAAAAAACAATTACCTGTTACTGACAGTGCGAACAAATAGGATAACCTGCGAATAAAATTCATAAAGGCATGTGGATAACTTTAGGATAACTTTCTTTTCGATTGCCCTTGACACCAGTATTTGCAATGGGTTTGGACATATGTGAAATCCACATAAGGTTGTGGAATAGATTGTATACAATCTTAGGAGACGATGTGGATAGGAACTGAAAATGCTGAAATTTCAAGGCTTTCCGCATTGTTGAAACTTGTTTGCCTGTAGTGCGAACAGAACGCATAATTACAGAAAAGTACAAATTTTTTCTTTTTTTCACATTCTCACCATTGCATCAACAAGGGTCTTTGGTATATCATTAGAGAAGAATTGAAATAACCGAAAGGAAACAGAAGATGATTAACGGATTTTATTACAGCTATGGCACTCCAATGATGAATTACGTGAATTCCGCACTGGTAACCGGCATTGCTGCTACCGTGGCAGCGGTACTGGGTGTGGTTCTTTACTATACTTTTTTCAGAAAATCCAACGAAGGCAGATTCTATGGATTCAAGGAAAAACTGTATAATCTGATGACATTTAACCGTTTTTATGCAGAAGATATGCTGAAGTTCCTGTATATCACTATGACATGTGCAGTGACTGCGGCTGGTATCGCACAGATTGTACTGGGCTCCTTCGTAGCAGGCGTTACCATTCTGGTGGTGGCGAATCTGGCTATGCGTCTTGGCTTCGAGCTGGTGATGATGTTCATCATGCTCTGCAGAAAGACTGTATCTATGGACAGAAAACTGGGCCGCATCGCAGAATATTACGATGATGGCTACGGTGAAGCCGGCGGATGCGGGGAAAGAGAAATGACCCGTGAAGAATGGGAAGCAATGGACCCGTTCGAATCTCCTGAAGAGTATGATGACTGCGGCGGAGACTGCGGAAGCTGCGGCGGAGACTGCGCAAGCTTCGGCGGAGACTGCGCAAGCTTCGAAGAGGTAGAAGTAGAAACCATTATCAACAGCATTAAGCGTGAGGACGAAAAGTAAAGTATTAAAAATTCATAAAAGCAGGCTGAAATTCAGCCTGCTTTTGTAACTTTTTCTCCAGGATGATTGAGTTATTAATGTAATCAAATTTACTGAAAGTGAGGCGGCAATAAATGAAGAGTATTTTTAGAAAAGTGTTTGCAGTGTTTACAGCATTGACACTCATGCTTCCGGCCACCGGTATCGGTTTTGCAGAAGAGGCGGGGGAAATTCCTTTGAGCTCTGCGGATATCGTCCTGGAAAGCGGAAAAACGTATACCATTTCCAATGCAGATGAATTATATAATTTTGCGAAAATCGTAAATCAGGCATCAGGCATCGTAGGGGAAGGGGCAACCGTAAAGCTGGAGTCCAACATTACTTTAAATGACGGTACATTCAGTGCGGATACAACCGGAGGTTCCTGCACACCTCTGTATAATGGGGAAGCGGCCGCTGCAGCCGACGGCATCAGAACCTGGATCCCAATCGGAACCATGAATGGTGGAATGTTCTGCGGAACCTTCGAAGGCCAGAACAAAACCATTTCCGGTCTGTATGTGAATGCTTCATCCGGAGAACCGGCGGGATTATTCGGCAACTGCGGAGGTATTATACACAGCGTACGTCTGACTAATTCCTATATCTCCGGCCCGTGTGCAGGCGGTATTGTGGGTGTGCAGTACGGCAAACTGATTTATGACAGTTCCAGTACGGCAATTGTAAACGGAGAATATTTATCCGGAGGTATTGCAGGATTTCTTACATCCAGAAAGACTGAGGAATATAAGGTAAATCTTGCATCCCTGCAGGAATGCCGAAATGCAGGCCGTGTCTACGGCAGCAATGCAGGTGCGCTGGCAGGAGGAACCACGGAAAGTTCAAACAGACTGAGAGACTGCACAGACAGTGGGTTCGTAAATGATGTGGAAAATTCATCGGTTATGATGGGCAGTGACGATTTTACGGATATCTTTGATAAATATTATATGAGCAATACTGGTGCAGACCAGAATGGATATATTTATTACAGGGGCGCAGAGGCTGAACTGAACAAGCAGGCGACAACCGCAGCGGGTAATTTATATATTAAACATTATGCGAATGAGTATGTTTATCTGCCTAAGGGATGCAGTGCTGTATATGATATTACTCCGGCGGAATTCTGCACAATTACCAGTATCGATGCAGGTACAGCTTCCGTTACTGCCATGGGAAACAACCGGTA
>JAZNKW010000025.1:0-33079 GCA_045578745.1 Anaerovoracaceae bacterium | reverse complement strand
CGGATCGGAACGGCAGTCTTGGCATCCACGAAGTGGATGGTGCCCTTCACCTTGCGGCCGTCGAAACCTTCGCCGCTCTTGGTTTCAGGGTCATATGTGCAGTGCAGTTCCTTAATGGAACCGTCTTCGTTCTTGATAACTTCGTTGCAGGTGATGAAGTATGCACCCTTGAAACGTACTTCGTTGCCAGGGAACAGTCGGAAGTATTTCTTCACCGGAACTTCCATGAAGTCTTCACCGTCCACGTACAGTTCTCTGGAGAACGGTACCTGACGGGAGCCCATTTCAGGAACCTGTGCGTTGTTTTCGATGGTGCACAGTTCGCTCTGGGTTTCCGGATAGTTGGTGATGACAACCTTGATTGGGTCGAATACCACATTTCTGCTTTCCACCTTCAGCTTCAGGTCGTCGCGGACACAGCCTTCCAGTACGGAGTAGTCGATGGTGGAGTTTGCCTTCGCCACACCGATCTGTTCACAGAATGCGCGAACCGCTTCCGGTGTGTAGCCTCTGCGGCGGATACCTGCGATGGTAGGCATACGAGGGTCATCCCAGCCTTCCACGATACCGTCATCAACCATGGCCTTCAAGTAACGCTTGGACATTACAGTACCGGTCAGGTTGAGACGTGCGAACTCAATCTGTCTAGGCGGATTTGGCCAGAAGCCTACTTCTCTCAGAACCCAGTCGTACAGAGGACGGTGGTCTTCGAATTCCAGGGTGCAGATGGAGTGGGAGATGCCTTCGATGGCGTCTTCAATCGGATGTGCAAAGTCGTACATCGGATAGATGCACCACTTGTCGCCGGTGTTGTGGTGGGTTGCATGAGCAATTCTGTAGATGATAGGGTCTCTCATGTTGATGTTCGGAGATGCCATATCAATCTTCGCTCTCAGCACCTTTTCACCGTCTTTATATTTGCCAGCCTTCATTTCTTCGAAGAGCTGCAGGTTTTCTTCGATGGAACGGTTTCTGTAAGGGCTTTCCTTACCAGGCGCAGTCAGGGTACCTCTGTACTCCTTGATTTCTTCGCCGGTCAGGTCGCATACGAATGCCTTGCCCTGCTTGATCAGGGAAACAGCTGCTTCGTACATGGTATCGAAGTAGTCGGACGCCCACAGTCTCTTTTCCCAGTTGAAGCCCAGCCACTTTACGTCTTCTTCGATGGAATTTACGTATTCCATATCTTCCTTCACCGGATTGGTGTCGTCATAACGCAGGTTTACCTTGCCGCCGTACTTGGCTGCGGTGGTAAAGTTCAGGCAGATGGACTTGGCATGGCCGATATGCAGGTAGCCGTTCGGTTCCGGTGGAAAACGGGTGATGACTTCTTTATAGACACCCTCTTCCAGGTCCTTGTCGATCATATTGTGTATAAAATTGGTGGTCATTTCTAATTCTGACATTGTAGATTCCTCCAAATTAATTTTTCCAAAAATGTTCTATAGATTAGTATATCACAAACAGCACGGCCTGTACAAGGGGGAACCTTGCCTGCAGACCGCTGTTTTCAGTCATTTTTTATTTTCTGTCTATGAATTTCGGGCCTTTCAGCTTGCAGATTTTATCCTGGCAGTTTACACACTTCAGAGTGGCATTGGATCCTTCCCAGAACCGTTCCGGATGCTTCAGCAGGGTCAGTTCCCAGCGCAGCATCACAATCAGACTGGTAAAGAACAGGCTCCACGTGAAGAAGTTTCTGATAAACAGCATCGGTGTGCACATCATGAAGTGTCCCCAGTTAAAGATGCGGCAATTCACGCAGCACTTATTCTTCAGGAAGAAACTCTGGAACGGACACCAGACAACCACGCAGATCAGGTCTGCCAGATAGAAGAACACGCTGAGCAGCAGCAGTTCTTTCTCGGCGATAACGTCCAGCACATAAAGAGCTCCGAACACCGCATTGAAACACATCCACACAATCAGCACCCAGATGGCAGCATAATTATTTTTCTGCACATAGCGGTGCAGCTCCAGTTCATCACAGTTTTCAACCGGCACGTAGTAATCCGGGAATTCCTTCTTGCTTCCCATGGTCAGATACTTGCTGTCCGGAAGCATGGCGATGATCATTTCCAGCATAATCAGTCCCCAGACCACATAAACCCAGATATGGTTGATGCCTTCCAGATAGGCATACAGCTCCTCCAGCGGCCGTCCGGACATAATCCAGTCTATTTCAATCTTTTCTGTTACAATGATGTCAAAATACTCCGGTGCCCTGAAGTAGGCCCAAAGCACCAGCAGAAAAATCCCGGCCCGGAATGCAAGTTTTGCCAGGTAGACCTGAAACATCCTTCCTTTCGCCAGGGAAGATTTCACAGCGCATCCGTTCATTCTTTCCGTTCAAACTCCTTGTCCATAATGTATTTATACAGTCCCGCAAAATCCCCGCTTTCCAGGGGCAGCTCGAATCCCCCGGCTTCACTGAACGATTCCAGGTCGTGGGAATCCGATGCCTGTATAATTTTCAGTCCCTCCGGCAGTCCGTCAGGACAGTATTCACGTATTTCTGCGGCCGGTGTGCAAAGTTCTTCCGGCCAGGCCCCCAGCACAGCAAAAAGGCCATTGGCATCCCGGTCCACATGAGCCGGCCAGCAAAGGCCTCCGTACTCTGCCACAATCTGCGGCAGATCCATGATGGATATATCACAGCCGGTCAGCAGCAGATTAAGCTCGATTTCCGGCCTTCCGTCAGTATGTATAATTTTCTGTTCCCCAAATACGTCAGCCCGGTTTGGAATAAAAGGCAGATGCTCTTCCAGCATAGCATCAAAATCCATGGCTGCTTCCAGAGTCGGAAAATAGCAGACACAGTGGATGTCTTCTGAGGTGTTCACTTCAATACCGGGGATAAATCCCACGCCATAGTGCCGGGCAGCTTCTGCCGCGGCGGGACAGTTTTTGGCGCTGTTATGGTCTGTCAGTGCAATCAGTTCCAGACCGCATATCCTGGCCATTCCCACCAGATCATAAGGATCCATAAAATCACTGCCGCAGGGCGACAGACAGGAATGGATGTGTAAATCTGTCTTCATTACACCAGTCCCTGGTGAACAAGACAGGCGGTTTCAAATACAGGCAGAGGACTTTTCAGCAGGGTCACCCTGCCTTTCGCAGCTTCCACAGCCTCTTCGTCAAAACTGCAGCCTTCAGCTGCAATGACACAGGACACATCCGCCAGAGAGGCCACTGCAATCACATTACGGTTGCCCATAACGGTAACCCATGCACTGTTTTCCGGTGCTTTGGCCATGCATATGGAGAGGAGGTCACAGGTGAACACACTGGTTACCGGCCGGTCCTCTTCCTGCCATACAGTCTCAAACTCCGGAATTTTCACCACATCATTTACTGTCATGTTCTTTCCTTTCGCAGAATTCTTCCAGCTCTTTTTCCAGCTGGGCAATCCGTTCTTCATACTTGTCACATTTCCGGAAGATGCACTGGTCTTCCGTACCACGTCCCATAATAATATCTTCTGCCAGAGCATGGCAGGATGGCGCACCGCAGACACCACAGTCCATGCCATTGAACTGTTTCTCCAGTTCTTTGATTTTCATCATCTTTACCATAGCCTGCTTCACATCGCTGTCCAGCTGAAGGGCCGGATTATAACGGACCTCTTCATCCAGATGCATGTCGTCTTCCGGCAGACTTCCGGTCGGAATGGTCGGTGTCACCGTATTCATAATATGCGTAATCCGGGACTTGGCAATGAATGGGTTTTCGATGGCAAGTACGCCTCCGACACAGCCTCCCGGACAGGCATTCAGTTCGATAAATCGAGCCTGATGTATTTTTTCATCTTCCAATGCTTCCAGCACATCAATGACATTTTCAATCCCGTCTGCATAAAGACTGTGGGAAGCCTGGCTGGCATAGGCTTCTCCGCCGGATTTTGCCCAGCCCACACCAAGCGGGCCGGAACGTGCCAGAATCTCCGGCCGATCGATTTCCTTCAGCAGCGGCTGAAGAAGCGGATATATTTCGGAAATGGACAGGACTGCGTCCACATAACTTTCATTTTCACCCAGAGGACGTTTGCTGCTGGTTGCTTTCGCCGGACAGCCGGAAATAAAGATACATCCGATTTTTTCCTTTGGAAGACCGGTCTTTTCCATGGCCAGCCGCTTCGCCCATCGTGCTGACAGTTCCATCGGAGGGCGGTAATTCAGCAGATTTGGCAGCAGCGACGGGAACCGTGACTGGATAAGCCTGACCACTGTCGGACAGGACGAACTGATGACGTGGTCAGGCAGACGGCCAAAATACAGATCCTGTGTTACCGCACGGGAAATGGCATCACAGGCAACCGAAACTTCAAAAACATCATCAAACCCCAATTTTTTCAGCGCAGTCAGAACTATGTTCCGGTCTCTCATACCTGCAAACTGCGCGTACAGAGTCTGTGCAGGCAGCGCGATGGTATATTCAAATGATTTCAAAACATCCAGCGTGTCGACCACTGCTTTTTTCGCATGGTAAGGACACACTCGAATACACTCACCGCAGTCGATGCACTTGTTGCCGAAAATTACGGCTTTTCCGTTTATAATTCGAATGGCTTCTGTCGGACAGCGCTTCAGGCAGATGGTACATCCGCAGCACTTTTCCTTATCTAATGTAACAGAATGTCCTACGTATTTCATCGTTTCACCCCTTCAGACCGCAGTATTTACACTGCAACTGACATGGTCAGAGTGGTCCCCTGACCCACTACAGTTTTTATGTCGAGATAGTCTGTATACTTCTTAATATTCGGCAGACCCATGCCGGCGCCGAAGCCCAGTCCCCTGACTTTATCGGATGCAGTGGACCAGCCTTCCTGCATGGCCAGATCGATATCAGGTATGCCCGGACCCACGTCTTCACAGCAGACGGTTATTTCGTCAGGAGAAATTCCCACAGTGATTTTACCTCCGCGGGCATGAATCACCATATTGATTTCCGCTTCATACATTGCCACAGAAACACGCCGGATTACCTCCGGAGGAAATCCCAGAGATTTCAGCGTTCTTTTCACATCACCGGATGCTTCGCCTGCTCCGGAAAAGTCATCTGCAGAAACGGTATATTCGAGAATCATCGGTTCCATAACTATTCATCCCCACTTTTCAGCCCTGCATCATACAGAAGACCGCATGCGGTAAACATTCCTTTTTCGGTGGACATCAATACGATAGACCGTTCTTCTGCAAGTTTGATCATCGCCTCTGTCGGTTCCTTTCCGCGTACAAAAACAAGGCAGACAATGTCCATCATTTCTGCTGTACGGATTACCTGCGGATTGACCAGACCGGTAAGCAGTACAGCCTCATTTTTTGCATATGCCAGTACATCACTCATCAGATCACAGCCAAAACCGTTGTGAACTTCTCTCTCCAGCATTTCTTCCCCGGTATAAAGTTTTGCGTCTAAAAGTTGGGATATTTCTCTTATTTTCATAGTTAAAGCCCTCCGGTTATAGTGTCTAAAGTATATCAAATTAAACAAGACAAATCAATCATTTGTGATGTATAATATATCCACACAAATCGCTGAGATATACGCAAAGGAGGGCCATTTTCCATGATGCCAGAACTATCACTTAACATCCTGGATGTAGCACAGAATTCGGTAACCGCAGGAGCTTCCCTGATTCAGATATCTGTTCTGGGCGATACAGTTTCCGACCGTCTGATCATCCGCATCGAAGACAATGGCTGCGGGATGACAGAAGAACAGATCCGTAATGTAACGGATCCTTTTTTCACCAGCCGCAAAACACGCAAGGTCGGCCTTGGCATCCCCTTCTTTAAAATGGCTGCCGAACTGACCGGCGGCAGTTTCCATATGGAAAGTCAGGTGGGTACAGGAACTTCCACTACCGCGGTCTTTGGTTTGTCGTCCATTAACCGCATGCCTCTTGGAAGCATTGCAGATACCATGAGTGCTCTGATTGGTCCCAATCCGTATCTCGATTTTCTGCTGACCATGGAGCAGGATGGACGAAGTTTTACCATGGATACCCGTGCTTTCCGGGAAGTTCTGGGACCTGAAATCCCGCTCTCAGAGCCACAGGTCCTCAACTATATCGAAGGATATATAACCGAAAATATCCGGGAATGCAGAATAAATTTCTGATGAGTTTTTCGTAGAATTATGATATAGTTAGTCTAATAAGCTTTTTTAAAGTATGACAAATACATTTATGAAAAGATATATTTAAACAGGAGGTTTTGAAATTGGCTAAGAAAAAAACCACCGTACCGTTTCAGGGTACAGCTGAGCAGGAACAAAAGCTGAAAGCGCTGATTGCCGAATATAAAGAAGTTCCCGGAGCCTTGATGCCGGTTCTTCAGCAGGCACAGGGCATTTACGGCTATCTGCCTATTGAAGTGCAGCAGATGATTGCAGAAGGGCTGAATATTCCGCTGGCAGAAGTATATGGCGTAGTAACTTTCTACTCTCAGTTCTCGCTGAATCCAAAAGGAAAATACGAAATTTCCGTTTGCATGGGTACTGCATGTTATGTAAAGGGGGCAGGCGAGCTGATTGACAGAATTACACATATTCTGGGAATCGAGCCCGGCGAAGTAACACCGGACGGTAAGTTCTCACTGACCAATACCCGCTGCATCGGCGCATGCGGCCTGGCTCCGGTTATGACCGTTAACGACGATGTTTACGGCCGCCTGAAGCCGGAAGATATCGACGGTATCCTTAGACAGTACATGAACGAAGAATAATAATTAGGGGGTTAAACATATGAAATCTCTTGCTGAACTGGCCGCTCTGAGAGAGCAGATGAAAGCCAGCATGAATATGCGTCATGAAGACAGCGATAAAATCCGTGTAGTAGTAGGCATGGCAACCTGCGGTATCGCAGCAGGTGCACGTCCTGTTCTGGGTGCATTCGTAGATGAAATCGCAAAGCGCAGCCTGAGCAACATTACCGTAACACAGACCGGCTGCATCGGTATCTGCAAGTATGAACCGGTAGTGGAAGTATACGTTCCGGGACAGGAAAAAGTAACTTATGTAAAGATGACTGCCGAAAAGGCAATGCGTGTGGTAGCAGAGCATCTGGTTAACAATCAGGTAGTGACTGAGCTGACCATCGGCGCTGCACAGACTGAATAAAGGAGGTCCACCTATGCATATGGTTCGAGCACATATTCTGGTCTGCGGCGGAACCGGCTGTACTTCATCCCATTCCCAGCAGATCATCGAGGCACTGGAAGCCCAGCTTGCAGAAAACGGCCTCGCAAGTGAAATCAAAGTAATCAAGACCGGCTGCTTCGGCCTCTGCGAACGCGGCCCGATTATGATTGTATATCCGGAAGGCGTATTCTACTCCAGAGTTACAGCCGATGACGTTCCGGAAATCGTGGAAGAACATATTTTGAAGGGCAGAATCGTAAAGCGCCTGCTCTATCAGGATACTGCCAGTCACGATACGATCCAGAGCCTGAACAAGACCAAGTTCTACGAAAAGCAGCACAGAGTAGCACTGAGAAACTGCGGTGTCATCAATCCGGAAGACATCATGGAATACATTGCAGTGGACGGCTACGAAGCTCTCGGCCGTGTCCTCACCGGCATGACTCCGCAGGAAGTTGTAGACATCATCAAAGCCTCCGGCCTCCGCGGCCGCGGCGGTGCAGGTTTCCCTACCGGCATGAAGTGGCAGTTTGCCATGGGTGATGCACCTGTGAAATATGTATGCTGCAATGCTGACGAAGGTGACCCGGGTGCGTTCATGGACCGTTCCGTTCTGGAAGGTGACCCGCACGTGGTTCTGGAAGCCATGACTATTGCCGGTTATGCTATCGGAGCACATCAGGGATATATCTATGTCCGTGCAGAATACCCTATCGCAATCCACCGTCTTCAGATTGCCATCCAGCAGTCCAGAGAACTGGGCTTCCTGGGCAAGGATATCTTCGGTTCCGGCTTCGATTTTGATATCGAACTGAGACTGGGCTCCGGCGCATTCGTATGCGGTGAAGAAACGGCACTGATGACCTCCATCGAAGGCCACAGAGGCGAACCTCGCCCTCGTCCGCCGTTCCCTGCAGTGAAGGGTCTGTTCTCTGTTCCTACTATCCTGAATAATGTAGAAACTTACGCCAACATTCCTCAGATTATTTTAAAGGGCGCTGACTGGTTCGCATCCATGGGTACTGAAAAATCCAAGGGCACCAAGGTATTCTGTCTGGTTGGCAAAATCAATAATACCGGCCTGGTGGAAATCCCGATGGGCACTACTCTCCGTGAGGTTGTAGAAGAAATCGGCGGCGGCGTACCAAACGGAAAGAAGTTCAAAGCAGCTCAGACCGGCGGTCCTTCCGGCGGCTGTATCCCTGCGGAACTGATTGATACTCCAATCGACTATGAAAATCTGGCAGCGGTAGGTACCATGATGGGTTCCGGCGGTCTAATTGTTATGGATGAAGATACCTGTATGATTGACATCGCCAAGTTCTTCCTGGAGTTCACCGTAGACGAATCCTGCGGTAAGTGTACTGCCTGCCGTATCGGTACCAAGCGCCTGCTGGAAATGCTGGAAAAGATCACCAACGGCGAAGGTACTCTTCAGCTGCTGGATGACATGGAAGAGCTGGCTTACGATATCAAGGCCAACTCCCTCTGCGCACTGGGCCAGACTGCACCGAACCCGGTTCTGTCCACCATGCGTTACTTCCGTGATGAATATGAAGCACACGTGGTTGATAAGAAATGTCCTGCGGGCGTCTGCAAACAGCTGCTGGCATACAAGATTATCCCTGAAAAGTGTAAAGGCTGTACTGCCTGCGCAAGAGTCTGCGCTGTAAATGCAATCTCCGGCGAAGTGAAGAAGCCGCACGTGATTGATACAGAAAAGTGTATCAAGTGCGGAGCTTGCCAGCTGACCTGCAAGTTCGATGCAATTGTGAAGGGTTAAGGAAAGGAGCTGAAAATCGTGAGCATGGTTAAACTTACAATTAACGGGATGCCCGTAGAAGTTCCGGCCGGAAGCACCGTCCTGGAGGCGGCAAGAGCAGCCGGTGTCCGTATCCCGACATTATGTTACTTAAAAGATATCAATGAAATCGGCGCATGCCGTATGTGTCTGGTTGAAGTAAAGGGAGCCCGATCCCTGGTTACCTCCTGCGTCCATCCTGCCGCAGAAGGCATGGAAGTCTTCACCAACACCCCAGCAGTACAGCGTTCCCACAAGGCAACCCTGGAACTGCTCATGTCCAACCACAGAAAGGACTGTCTGTCCTGTCCTCGTTCCACAGACTGCGAACTGCAGGCACTTTGCCGTGAATTCGGCGTGGACGAATACAAGTACAGCCGTGAAGAAATCCAGCCGGATATCGATGATTCCGCAATTCATCTGATCCGTGACAATTCCAAGTGTATCCTGTGCAGACGCTGCGTCGCAGTATGCAGCAAGAATCAGTTTGTCGGCGTCATCGGCCCGAACGACCGCGGCTATGACTCCCACATCGGCTGCGCCTTCGATATGCCTCTGGACAAAACATCCTGTATCAACTGCGGTCAGTGTATCGCGGTTTGCCCGACCGGTGCACTCACCGAAAAGGATGATACCCATAAGGTTTGGGCAGCTTTGGCGGATCCTTCCAAACATGTTGTGGTAGGTACTGCACCTTCCATCCGTGCACAGCTGGGTGAATGCTTCGGCATGCCGATCGGCACCAATGTGGAAGGCAAGATGGTCACTTCCCTGCGCCGTCTGGGATTTGACAAAGTATTTGATGTAGACGTAACTGCAGACCTGACCATCATGGAAGAAGGAACAGAGTTCCTGGACAGACTGAAAAACGGCGGCAAGCTGCCGATGATCACATCCTGTTCACCGGGCTGGGTCAAGTTCTGTGAAACCTACTATCCTGATATGATTGACAACCTGTCTTCCTGCAAGTCCCCTCAGGGCATGCTGGGTGCTCTCCTCCGTACCTACTATGCGGAAAAGCACGGCATCAATCCGAAGGACATTGTCATTGTATCCATTATGCCTTGTACCGCAAAGAAGTTCGAGGCAAGCAGAACCGAACTGTCTGAAGGCGGTCTGCCTGATATTGACGTATCCCTGACCACCAGAGAACTGGCATCCATGATTAAGAAAGCAGGTCTGATGTTCAAGGACCTGCCGGATGAAGACTTTGATCCGTTCCTGGGCATCGCATCCGGTGCCGGCCATATCTTCGGTGCTACCGGCGGTGTAATGGAAGCGGCTCTGAGAACCCTGTCTGAAATCGTAACCGGTCAGCCTTGCCAGCCGCTGGAATTCCACGGTGTGCGTGGTGTCGAAGCCATCAAGGAAGCTGAATACGACCTGGAAGGAACTAAGGTAAAGGTTGCTGTAACCTCCGGCCTGTCCAACGCGGCCAAGCTTTTAGACCGTGTAAAGAACGGTGAAGCAGACTACCACTTCATCGAAGTGATGGCATGTCCGGGCGGCTGTGTAAACGGCGGCGGCCAGCCTCATCAGCCGGCAGACGTGCGCAACTTCACTAATCTTCGTGCAGAACGTGCCAAGGCACTGTACAGCGAGGACGCAGCCATGACGCTGAGAAAGAGCCATGAAAACCCTGTAATTCAGGAACTGTATAAGGAATTCCTGGGTGAACCGGGCGGACATAAGTCCCATGAACTGCTGCATACACACTATGTGAAGAGAAGCATCTATTAATTAAAACGAAACATAAAAAAGCTGTGAGATATAACATCTCACAGCTTTTTTCATTCAGCTATTTCACCTCTGCCAGTTCCAGCAGGACCTGTGCAGTGGCCCGGATTCCGCTGAAATAGCAGGACAGTTTCATATTTTCATTTGGTGCGTGATTGTTTTCATCCGGATTTCCATAAGGTACGCTGACCGTCGGCACCTTGAGAACATCTGTAAAAACATAATTCGGAAGGCTTGCACCCAATACAGGCATGTTTACAGGCTCCACCTGATAAGCCTTCTGGATGGCCGTTCTTACCTTCGCAATGATTGGCAGGGACGGTTCCGTTACCGAAGGCTCCATGGAGGAATATTCACTGAACACCGCATCCGGTTCCGCTTTTGCTGCATGACGGCGCACTTTTTCGTAAATATCCAGCCCCTTCTGCCCCTGAACCAGACGGATGTCAATCTTTGCTTTTGCATGGCATGGAATAATGGTCTTGGATCCTTCCCCGCCATATCCACTTACCAGTCCATTGATGGTAAAGGTCGGCAGGAACATGAGATGACGGTAATGTTCCTTTTTGTCTTCGAATTTCAGCCGCTTCACACCATACAGTCTGCAGAGTGTTTCCGGGTCAAAATCCAGTTTTTCCATCATCTCCTCCTGCGCAGAGGAAACAGGCAGGATAGTATCGTAGAATCCATCTATCGTAACATGGCCCTCTTCATCTACCATAGAAGAAAGAAGCTTCACCATCTTCCACGCCGCATTTTCAATCACACCGCCCTTGTTTCCGGAGTGATTGTCTGTTTCTGCCGTAGTAATATCAATATCGAAGGAAAGATCCCCACGGTTTCCGTAGCAGATCAGAGGGACCGTATCGCTGTACATGCTGCTGTCGGAAACATACACCAGATCTGCACGCAGCAGATCACCATAAGTTTCTGCAATCCATTCCAGGCTTGGACTTCCGGACTCCTCTTCCCCATCCAGAATGATTTTTACATTCACCGGTACATCCCCAAGGACTTCCATGCAGGCCCGAATTGCCATCAGATGTGCCATAAACTGACCTTTATTGTCTGCTGTGCCGCGCCCGAAAAGTCTGTCACCGACAATGGTTGGAGTGAACGGAGGCGTATTCCATGATTCCACCGGCTCTGCCGGCATCACATCATAATGGCCGTAGAACAGAACAGTCGGCATATTCTCCTGTTTCGTTTTCAGCTCCGCAAAGATTGCCGGAACGGTGGGTGTTTCCAAAATTTCCGTCCTCATCCCTGTGGAACGCAGCAAATCTACAAGCACCCTTCTGCAGTCTTCAAGGCCTTCCGGGTTTGTACCCACACTCGGTATGGAGGAAAGACGGATCAGCTCATTTAACTGAACTTCCTTTTGAGATTCCAGATATTTGTAAATCTTTTCTGCACAGTGTTCTTTCATGGTGATTCCCCCGTTTGCATTTTGTTATATCATTCAGGAATAAAATCATTATATTATATCCGAATTGCAATGACAACAGAGGCGAGCTAAAAATCCTGTAGAAGCAGCGCGAAAAATATGGTATAGTGGAAACAGAAAAAAGACTATAAGTGGGGTGTATTGAAATGAAAGCAAATTTATTAAAAAAATTATTCATACTGATATTAGTCCTCTGTCTGGCAGCTGCATTTACTGCCTGCGGCAAGGATGATCCGGAGGAAACACCGGGTGGGGATATTTTGCCGGGCGTAAGTGATGAAAGCGATGAAGGCAGCGGCGAATCCGAAGAGCCGTCCACCGACGATGAACCAGATGCAGCCGATGAGCCTGATGAAGAGGAAGAGCCTGAAGCTCCTGATGAACCGGAAGAACCAGCCGGTCCTTCTGAGGAACAGAAACCGAATCCGGAAAAGAATCCGCCGCAGGGAGATGGCAGTGACTACGGTGTGCCAATCATCAGCACTCTGCAGTCCGATGACGGCAACCTGCTGGTACTGGTAAACAAGGAATATACCGTTGGACGTGACTACTATCCAACTGATATGGTAGACATCGACGGTTCCCTTTCCACCAACCAGAATCTGAAGGTAAAGAGAGAAGCCTACGATGCTTATCTGGAAATGCTGGCAGATGCCAAGGCAGAAGGGCTCAACTTCTGTATCTGTTCCGCATACCGCGGATTCAGCGTTCAGGAAAGCCTGTACTATAACTCTCTGGCATCCAACGGCAAGGAATATACTGACAAAATGTTTGCATATCCGGGCCGCAGCGAGCATCACACCGGTTATGCCATTGACATCACCAGCGCATCCATGAACTGGGGTCTGTCCCAGAACTACGCCGACTATCCGGACGGAGCCTGGATTGCAGAACACTGCGATGAATACGGTTTTATCATCCGCTATCCGAAGGGCAAGGAAGATATCACCGGCTACATGTACGAACCATGGCATATCCGCTACGTAGGACTGGATGTGGCGAAGGAAATCACCGAAGCCGGCATTACCTTCGAAGAGTATATGGGCGTAGCATAACATTCTGCATATAACAAAAGGACTCGAAACCAGTCGAGTCCTTTTTTCATGCTTTATATTACATCAGCGGTGCTACAATTTTCAGCACCAGGCCAGTGATTCTGCGGAGAACCGGTTCCTTTTTCCAGAAGTCCCGTTCCATTCGGATGCATTTTCCCCGGGTTTCCAGGAAGTCCTGCTCGATAGCAGCGATCTCTTCGTTTTCCTGCATATACAGCCCGCATTCAAAGTGATGATATAGGCTTCGGTAATCCAGGTTCACCGTTCCCACCACAGCTTTCCGGTCATCCGAAACGAAAACTTTGGAATGGACAAAACCCGGTTCATATTCATAAATCTCCACGCCTGCATTCATCAGCTGGCCGTAATAGGTCTTGGCCAGAGCGAAAGCATACTCTTTATCCGGCTCATGCGGCATGATAATCTGCACCTGAACTCCCCGTTTTGCAGCGAAGGTCAAAGCGGTAATCATTTCCGAATCCAGAATCAGGTACGGTGTCATGATGTGAACATACCGCTCTGCCCGGTTCAGGATATCCAGATAAATCATTTCGCCGACCCGCTCGTGGTCCAGAGGGCTGTCAGCGTAAGGAATTACAAAGCCCTGATGCGGCATGGTGTGAAAATCACTGGCAAGGTATTTATCATACTGTGCCATCTTTTCATCCATGTTCCACATCTGCAGGAACATGAGCGTAAAGCTTTTGGCCGCCTGGCCATCCACACGGACTGCCGCATCTTTCCAGTGACCGTACAAAGTCCGCCGGTTGATGTATTCATCGGCCAGATTGACGCCGCCTGTATAGGCCGTCTTCCCGTCAATGACCAGGATTTTGCGGTGATCGCGGTTGTTATGATGAGTGGAAACCACCGGTCTTGGCACCGCATACACTTTGCATTTCAGTCCCAGCAGTTCCAGCTTGGCCGGATAACTGTAAGGCAGGCGGTATCCCGCATTGGTGCCGTCATAGAGCACTCTCACTTCCACGCCTTCCGCCGCCTTACGGCAGAGAATCTCAAGGATGCGGCCCCACATGTATCCTTCATCGATAATAAAATATTCCAGGAATATGAAGTCCTGCGCCTTTTCCAGTTCGATGAGCAGATCTTCGAATTTATCCTCTCCCGACGGAAAATATTTCACATTGCAGCCTTCATATACAGGAAAACCTCCGAAGCGGTCCAGATAAATACCAAGTTCGTGAAGATCCCTGTGCTCTGATTTCAGCTTTTCTGCAGTTTCCGCCTCTGTGTTCAGCATGTTTCTGGTCCGTTCAATGATAGCAGAAAGTCTCTTGTGATACATGCGGTGTCCTACGTCCATCTGCACCCATACATACAGCATGGCCCCGAAAACCGGTACTGCCATGACGAGAACCATCCAGGTCATTTTTCCTGTAGCATCTCCCGGACTGTTCAGAATATGAATGCCGGTAAGGATTGCAATCACTGTTGTTGCCAGATAGTAGTATCCCCAGTACTGCTCCAGCCACTGGAAGAAAGAAAATATAAGCAGAAACTGAAGCACCAGAAGTACCAGTACGACAGCTGTCCGTCCAAAGAGCAGATTCAGGAATCCTCTTTTCCCCTTTTCCAGAAGCAGTGCTCCCTCATCGCTCAGACGAATATTCTCCTGCAGATTCTTCTGTATTCGTTTCTGTAACCGTTCTTCTTTTTTCGTCATCCCCTGTTACCCCTTCAAAAAAAGTTAATATGATATCCTAACATATTTTCGCTCAAAATTCCACAGCCAAACACACATCTCACCAAAAATATGTTAGAATAGTCCTATCTTCAAAAGGAGGTTCCATACTTATGATAAACTGGGATATTCTCGGCATCGCGCCGACATCTGATAAAGCAGCCATTAAGAAAGCTTACCGCAGCCGTCTGGCTGAAACCAATCCGGAAGACAAGCCGGAAGAGTTCATGGAACTCCGCCAGGCCTACGAAGAGGCTTTGGAATATGCAAAAGAAGCTGCAGCAGCCGGAACTTCATCGGAGCCTGCTGACGGCAGCCAGGACCAGCCATCCTATATGACACAGGATCTGCTTCCGAAAGAACACCCTGCTTACCGCTGGACGAAAGCACTGCAGCATCTTTACGCAGACTTTTACCGCAGAATCGATTCTGCAAACTGGGAGGCGCTGGCATCCGATCCGCTATGCACCCGCATTGATACGGCAGCCGATGTACAGGATGCTTTGCTCCGTTTCCTCATGGAATGGTGGTTCCTGCCGGATTCCGTCATTCAGGCCCTGGACCGCACCTTCCATTTCGAAGAGAACCGGGAGTCACTCATAAAACGCTATCCGAAAGAGTTTGTGGATGCCATCCTGCTGATGCCGCTGAACCGTAAGGGCGGCGGACTGGAATATACCTTCTTCGATGGTCCTCAGGATGCAGATTACGACTGGTACATTAATCTTTACTATACCCTGAATGGTCACGTAAACCGCCACGAACAGGAAGAAGGCTGGCAATGTGTTTCCGATATGGAATCCACAGGAATTTTCCACCCTTATCTTCATGTGGAAAAAGCAAAACTCTACCTCAACGAAGAAAATCTGCCGCTGGCCGCCGCCGAAATGGAAGCGGTGTATCCGGCGTATGATTCCAATGTAACCATATGCTGCATGGCCGGAGAAATTGCCCTGGCGGAAGAAAATTTCGAACAGGCAGAAGAACGATTCCATAAGGCACTGGAACTTCGCAGCAGTTCCCACTGGGCATGCATGGGTATGGCAGAAGCCTGCCTCGGTCTGAAAAAGTACGAAGAGGCCCAGAAATGGGTGGACCAGGTACTGGCGGAAGACCGCTACAGTCCGAGAGGCCAGGAACTGGAAGAGGAAATCCAGGAAGGACGCAGAGAAGAACTGAGACTGGCAGCGGAAGCAGATCAGGCCTCCGTAAAGGAGAAGCTGGATCTGGCTGTCATCTATATCGATAAAGGTGAATTCGAAAACGCTTCCATTCTGCTTACCGGTTTCACCGCACCGGATAAAAAAGAAGAGGCCGAACGGCTTCATTATCTGGCCACAGCCTCGCTGAGCCTGAGCGAGGCAGAACAAGCACTGGGAGCATTCCTGCAGGCAGAAGAAATTCTGGAGGAACTGTGTTTGATTACCTCCGATCCGGAAGAAAAGGAAAAGCACACAGACAACCTGTCCCGCACTCGTGTTATGAAATCCGTCTGTCTGGAAGAACTGGACCAGATGGAAGACGCCCTGGCCGTCATCACCAATGTGACCATCGACTGTCCGGAGCTGCCTGTGCCTTTTGCCAGAAAAGCAGAGCTGCACTACGAGATGAAGCAGTTTGAAGAGTCCATCGAAGCAGCAACCGAGGCAATCCGTCTAGATGATACCTTCCATCTTCCTTACCGCATCCGTGCCAACGCCTATTATGAGCTGGGGCATTATAACGATGCATACCAGGACTGCAACGACTGCATCAACTGTTTTGCAGGGGACATTGAAGCATACTTCTGCAAAATCAATATTCTCATAGAGGTAGGCGAGTTCGACGAAGCTTTCCAGGAGCTGGACAGCCTGGAAGCCCAGGTGCAGGGAACGCAGATTACCTTCCTGCGCGGCAAGGCCCAGGAAGCGTCCAACAAGCTGGAAGAAGCCCGCTTCACCTACCGCAGCGTGCTGGAGGATGCCGTTGATGAAAACCGTGAAGTCTTCCCTCCTGCAGAAATAAAATCCACTGCCGGCGTCATGTTCCGACTGGTGCAGGTCTGTGAAGAGCTGTTCGTGCGGACCGGCCGCCAGCCGTTTCGACAGGAATATATGGAACTGCTGCAGGACGGTGTCCGCCGGTTCCCTTCCGACCTGGATCTGATGGGTGATCTGGCCGGTGAATACTACGGAATGTCACGCCATAAAGAGGCTCAGAAGCTCTATGAGCGGATGGCAGAGCTGGATCCTGCCGGCTTCCGCTATGCACAGATTGCCGGAAATGAAATTCAGATGGACCGTTTCGATGCAGCCCTCCATCACCTGCAGATGGCTGTGGAAATGGAACCAGACCTGGTCTATGCTCAGATTCTCTTCTGCGCCATCCACATTCACCGCGGCGAATATGAAGAAGCTTTGAAACGTCTCGACAGGGCAGAGCTTCTGTCGGAAGGTCAGGACCGTAAATGGCCGCGGATTCTCCGTGACAGGGGTATGATTTACGCCCGCATGAAAGAATATGACAAGGCCATCCAATGCTACCGTGAAAACTGGAACCGCTATCAGGAAACTGACGATGTGTGCAGCATCATCGAAATGTACCGTCTTTCCGGACGTTTCGATCAGGCCCTGGAAGAAGGCAAGAACTTCCTTGCTGCCCACAGCCTGGAACAGAGTCTGGATGTCCTGGACGAAATCAAGCAGACCGCATCCATCCTGGAAAACTGGGATCTGGTCGACTACTGCTGCAGCCGGGATCCACGCCCGTTCTACCGCCATTTCTACGCAGGCCGCCACCTGATGTACAGCGATGTCTGCGGAAAAGATACGGTCCATCAGGCGCTGGACCACTTCCTGAAGGCGTATGAAGCAGATCCGACTGCCCTCCACAACCTGCTGGAAGTTGCCCGCCTTTATTACAAACTGAAAGATAAGAAGAAAGCCTGCGAATTCGCCGAAAAGGTACTGGCAGCAGTTCCTGCCGACTTTATGGACAGCGGCTACCAGCGCGCCTACTATCTGGCCCGCTCTGCAGAAGCACTGGGTATCCTGGGACGCTTCGAGGAGGCGGAAGAACGAATTCAGATGGCACTGGAAGGCCGGAAATGCGAGTTTTGCCGGTTCGCCGGCTGCATAGACGCCTACTGCGCACTGGTGTATCTGGCCTGCATCCGCGGTGACGAAGAAGCCGCGGCAAAATACCAGCGTGAAGGCCTCGCCGTCTGTCAGCACGATATCGACCTGCAGAAGATGCCGGAATATTTTATGAAGAAGAAGGGATTTTTTAAATGATTTTAGGAATTGACCTTGGAACCACCAACTCTCTGGTGGCTGTATATAAAGAGGGGGATGTAACTGTCATTCCCAACCGTCTCGGCAGCCTGCTGACACCGTCCGTGGTCAGTGTGGATGCAGAGGGTACCATTTACGTGGGTGAAACTGCCCTGGAACGAAAAAGTACCGACCCGGCCAATACAGTTTCCGTGTTTAAGCGTGCTATGGGTACCGAGCGCATCTACGAACTGCAGGGAAAGAAATACCGCGCGGAAGACCTTTCCGCCTTCGTGCTCCGCTCCCTGAAGGAAGATGCGGAGCATTATCTGGGCTGTGCCGTGGAAGAAGCGGTCATCAGCGTGCCTGCCTATTTCAACGACCGCCAGCGCAAGGCCACCAAAAAAGCCGGCGAACTGGCCGGTCTGAAAGTAGAACGTATCATCAATGAGCCGACAGCAGCAGCCATCGCCTACGGCATCGACCAGCGTGCAGAGGACCTGGAAGATGAAGTCCGCTACCTGGTATTCGACCTGGGCGGCGGCACCCTGGATGTTTCCATCCTGGAACTGGACGATATGATTATGGAAGTCCGCTCCGTAGCCGGTGACAACTTCCTGGGCGGCGAAGACTTTACCGAAGTGCTCTACCGCATGTTCATCAACAAGTTTGAAATCAATGAGGCAGAAGTACCGCTGAAAACCCTGACCCACCTGAAGCGCCAGGCAGAAAAGGCCAAGAAGGAATTCTGTGAAAAGGATCGCATCGTTCTCAGCGCTGTTATCAGCGAAGAACCTCTTCACATGGAAGTGACGCTGAAACAGTACGAAGAAGCCTGCCAGCTCCTCTTTGAGCGGATCAAGAAGCCGATTGAACGTGCCCTCCGCGATGCCCGCATCCGTCTGGAGGATATCGACGAAGTAGTTCTGGTTGGCGGTGCCACCAAGCTGCCGCTGATCCGCCGTTTCGTAGGCCGCCTCATGGGCCGCCCGCCAAAATCCAACATCAATCCGGACGAGGCTATCGTTATGGGTGCTGCTCTGCAGGCTGCCATGAAGGAACGAAATAAGGATATCAGAGAAGTTGTTCTCACTGACGTATGCCCTTACTCCCTGGGGACCGATACCTCTATCCGCGGCATCGGTGATTCTCTGGAAAGCGGCTATTTCGACCCGATTATCGAAAGAAATACAGTCATCCCTGCCAGCCGCACCAGAAAGTACTGGACCGTGAAGGATAACCAGAGAAGCGTGTGCGTGGATATTCTGCAGGGAGAAAGCCGCCTGGCCAAGGGCAACCTGAAACTGGGCAGCATCACCATGCCGGTGCCTCCGCGCCCGGCAGGCGAGGAATCCATCACCGTGACCTTCACTTACGATATTAACGCCCTGCTGGAAGTCATCGTCAAGGTAGACTCCACAGAAGTAACGAAGAAGGTCGTCATCAAGGGCGAAGACAGCATTTACGATGATGCGGCAGCCGAAGCCCGCATGGCAGAGCTTGCCCACCTGAAAGTTCACCCACGCGACCAGGAAGAAAACAAGCTGCTCCTGCTGAAGGCAGAGCGCATGTACGAAGAAGCTCTGGGCGACCTTCGTCCCATGATTAATCGATCTCTCATGGAATTCGAAGCCATTCTCGATGCTCAGAAGCCTGAAGACATCGTCCAGGCCCGCACCGACTTCCGCCAGGCCCTCAGCCAGCTGGAAGAGCTAATGGAAGACCAGCTGAGAGGCGACTGGCTGGACGGCGGCGATGACGATGAGTGGTGATAGGATTCCTCTATAGTCCTCGTGCGGTTGGATTTTTACTGCAAAATTTCCAGAAATCCAACACTCATGCCATTTTCACTGCTTTTTCATACCGAAAATCCGTATTTTCACCGCCGTTTTGCATATTTTAAGCAAAATTCTGTGATTATCCAACAAAATTGCTGATTTCGTTGGATAATTGAAAAAAGCAATAAAAAAATCCAACATTCGTGGAAATCCGAGGCGAACGCCTGTGACTTTTACCTTGTTTTCACTGAAATGTTGGATTTTTTAATTTTTTGCAAGAATTATACAACCATAGCCTATTCCATTATAGTCACAATAAGACCTTTCAGCTGGTCGCAGCCCACCATCTGGTCGTTCCCATTCAGACACCACTCGGAATATTTCGATTCGGGGATTGTCAGATGCTGCACCAAATTCCGTTCCAGGTCATAGACAGCCAGTTGATATTCATCCAGAATCCACAGTCTGCCTCCCCTCAGCAGGACTTTGGATTTACTGTGGCTTGCACCCTGGCCATCCGTTTCAATTTTTGCCAGGAAATGGCCTGCCCCTGCATCGTACGAATAAGCAAAGACCTGTCCATCTGGCATCACGCCTGCCAGCCAGGTTGCATTGCACTGAACATCATCAGGATAATCGCCTTTTATCACCAGCGCATCTCTGTAAGTTTCCGCTTCCAGATCAAGCCTCATAATCCGGCTCTCATAACCGGCACGATAGGCCAGCAGCCCGGCATCAATCCAGGACTCATCATGAGGCCAGCATATGTCCTCATCCACTGTATCGTACTTTCCATCCGAAGTCATCCGTTCCAGAGTTGCACCCACATACACTCCGCCGAACTTATAATAGCTGCCGTTCCAGTACATCACCCGGCCTTCCTGAAACGGCGGCCGCACCATCCCCTCTTCAAGGTCCAATGCCAACCGTTCCTGCGGCAGGCTCTCCGTCTCCTGTTCCCAAAGCAGCATATCCCCGGCACACTGAAGCCCGCTCCACTGCGCACCCTCTGGTGCCAGCTGCATCCTTTCCGCAAACTGCAGATTTTCTTTCTGCAAAGGCCCCCTGTCCTCTGTCAGCACCAGACTGTAAAGCCCCTGCCTTTCGCCAGTTTTGCCGAGAAAGTAGATTTTATCACGACACCATACCGCCTCATAAGGAATCACCCTCGGAGCCAGCAGCGAACTGGACAGCAGACGATCCAGCGTATCAACCCTCAGGAGCTGTACTTTCAGCCCCAGGTCCGCTTCTTCATACTCCACCAGCCCCATCCCCTCAAAATCCAGAGTTCCTACGTCTTCCGGCGGCCTTTCGCAGGAGCAGAGCAGCAGACAGAGAATCAGCACTGTGCAGATTGCGGATAATAACTTCTTCGGATTCATGCGGATCCCCCTCCTGTGTCGTTCTTTACCTAATTAACATTTTATCACACTTCGCCATTAGTGCCAACTTGGTATTTCCTCAATGAAATAAGCCTGCAGCGAATCTTACGATTGACTGCAGGCTCGATTTTTAACAATCACAAGAGATCTATATCATCTGCTGTATTCTTTACTCAATGCATGTATTTACTGTTTCTTTATTTCTTTCCAAAGAATCCAATACGCAATCGTATTTGCTGATAACAGAAGGAATAGTGGCACATAATGCGGTATATGCCCCAGAAGACCGCCTCCTACTACCAGCACCGCTGCAATCAGATTAAGGATTAACATTCCGATTATATCAGATTTCTTCATTTTTCCCTCCTTCTTTCGTTATCTTCAAAACTAAAGATTCGTTGTCCATATCTTAAATATTAGGAAGAAATTTTTCATACACAGTCATTGAAGTAATTGTACCATAAAAGTTCTTCATTGAGTACATATTTATTTTCTGCTTTTCCAAGCTGTAACGTACGTCGCTTAAATAGTACCCTTCTTCTGAGTGAACATATCTCCATTTTTTATATGAAATAGCGTCACAAGTTGGATCAAGATTTTCGCAATGCCGTACAATGGTTTCATATATAGTTCCGCCTATTGCACCTGCTACTACTTTTTCAAAAAGCATCCCTGTAACAATACCTACAACAAGTGATGTAGCAATAAACTGTACCTCTTGCTGAAATGCTACATTTGCAACACTTTCCTGTATAATAAATTGACCGTAGTCTGAAGGACTGCCGTAAGGGCATTCATACAAATAGGTGTAGTCTGATAAAGAGACTCTTGGTGAACTAACATTATTTGCTTCCAGTAAATTCATTGTTTTCATCTCAGCAACCTGCTCAGTGTAAACAATTGCTTTACCGTCTACTTTCATGGTGCCGTCATTCAGTACAACCAGCTCATTTGTTATCGCACCTTCTGTTACAATATATTTCACCCCATTTTCTATTACCTCAACAATCACTTCAGAGATAATCTTATCACTAAGCTGAAATACATATACGATTTCTTCCCCCTGCACTTTTACTTCAATAAGTTTTTCGAGCGGAATAAAATCCCCTGCAAGACCTACGGTTTCCTTCGCCTTTACCTGCAAATCGTCATCCAATTCTGCAAGAAGTGCATCTGCACATAATACATCCCGATTGACACTCTCATCTGCAAAAGCATTTCCTGGAAAAACGGATGTAAAAAGTAACGATAAAATTAAAAGCATTGCGAGCTTTGAAGATCTTTTTCTCATGACGTTCTCCTTTCAAACTGTTAATAACTAGATGTTACTGTTGCTGCTGTTATGGTTTCCAGCAGTGTGCTACCGCTGTAGCATTTATACGTCACTCGCATTTCATATTCACCACGATTCGTCAAAGTCTTCGTGTCAGAAGCCGTAAAGCATCTGCTCACAGAGCTGTACGACATAGTCTTTGTCTTCGAGTAAACCGTGGTTCCAGAATCCACATGAACAATTTTCACAGCGGCAGTTACTTTGTCCGGTACATTCAAAGTGTCTGGTGTGACAGTAAGCTTATAGTTCGCGATACCCTCATCAATGGTAAACTCATTGTTGTAATACACAATCGATATGTACCGGGGTTCAGCTGCTGCATAGCACGAGTTCACTGACATGAAAACCATAGCTAACACCATTACAATAACAATGATTCTCTTCAATTAAAAAACCTCCTCTCTTCTTTTACTACTAACACGGAAGAAAAGGAGGTTTCGTAACATAATTTCGAAAAATATTTATTTTTTTTTCAAATTCTCGGCAATCTTTTTCATCACAGATTTATCCAGACTGCCCAAGTGTTCAACGATAATTACAGATTCATCTATCCCGAGAACAGCATAGCTCAAATTATGCTCTTCACTGTGGAAGTAATACCCATCATAGATACCAATATCCATTTCCTCTTTTTCCAGCCATTCGGTATCAAATGACGTAGAACTATCTGCTGAATGTGCTTTAATCCTCAGTTCCTGTTTCATATCTTCCGACATGAACAATAAACACTTGCCATGCTCCGTCCGCTCCGCCGCATACAGCTGATACCCTTCCGGCAGCCAGCCTGGGTACCAGTAGTCTTCCCAATCTTCGATGAGTTCATGTCCTGGGTCGAAGTTGAGGGTTACGCCGCCCTGTTCATTGTCGTAGAAGAGGGAGAAGACTTTTTCGCGGTAGGCTTCGGAGGTTTCCAATGCGACAGCATTCAGACCAACGACACATAACAGAAATACGGCTGCAGTACGAAGCCACTGCTGGCGTGCCCGTTTCTTTTCCTTCCGAGCGGTTTCCTGATCCAGCTTCCGGATAAATGCCAGCATTTCTTCATGGTAATCTTCCGGTACTTCTATATCACGAGCTTCCAGCTCTGCATTTTTCTCTTCGATTTCCCGGCCGATTTCTGCTGCCAGGATTTCCAGATTTTCAGTCTTCATTTAACTTCCTCCTCAAAATTCCATGTGCTTCGTCCCGGAGCTTATCCCGGACACGCTGCAGATTCACACGGGCCACACCATCGGATGTACCAGTCAGTTCCCCGATGGCGCGGCTGGTCAGATCCCGGTCATACTTTAAAAACAGCAGATGATGTTCTTCTTCCGACAGCTGTTTCTTAGCCTCTTCCAGGCTTTCCAGCTGAATGTCGTTGATCTGGCACTCAGATATGGCCTCGATTTCCTCCATGGCCATGTCACTGGAGATCCATTCCACATTTCCCCATCGTGCCTTTTCACGTTTGATATCCCGGAAGTAATCAGCCACCACGTTCCGTGCCATGACACGCAAATAAGCCTGTGCCTCTTTCTTCCCTTTGTCCCAGAATTTATCGAAGTTTTCCCAGACCCTGACCCAGAGCTGCTGAGACCATTCCTTCACCAGTTCCTCGTCCTCTGTATAATCACGGAAAAACGTATACACAAGTTTCTCGTTTTCTTTATATAATGCTTCCAGATTTTCGTATCCTTTTCTGCCAAATAACATTACACAACCTCCAGTGGATATATTCTACCATATCCCACTACCATGTTCAAACTGCAATCCTTTTAAGAGAGAAAACAAAGGCGGCAAAAAAGAATTATCCTTCTATTACTAACACGGAGAAAATCCCGGTTCGTAACATGTTTTACGAAAATATTTTCAAATATTTTTCAGGATTTTTTGAAAATAATAAAAACAGAGGATGTTACTCCTCTGTCTCATCACTCAGCATATAACACAGCTCTTTCAGCTGCATTCTTGCAATAATCAGCTTTTCGGCCTGGGTCAGTTTCCGCTTCTTCCTACTGCCGGTCTCAATGCCGGAATCCTCTTCCGGCTCCATCAGAAGATCGTTGGGTGTCACACCGAAAGCCTGACACAGCCCCATCAGGGTATCGATTCCCATGGTAGCCTCGCCGTTTTCCAGGGTGGAAATGTGTTTGCTGGAAATACCTACTGCATCGCCCAGTTCTTCCTGACTCAGCCCGCAAAGTTTCCGATAATATTTAATTCGCTCTGCTGCAGTTTTCCTGAAATCCATCACAGACCCCTCCTCTGTGGTTATTATAACCACAAAAGCAGGAAAACTCCACGAACCCCACTTCGTATTTATTTCCGCCTGAAGTTCACGCGGCGCGATTTCTTAGAACTTACGGATTACCTTACCCAGGTTTTTCTGCACTACCTGGCAATCCTTTGCTGCGATTTCACCGCCGATGAACACGTAGTCGATGCCCTTTGGAGACAGCGCAGGTTCCGCGAAAGTCGCACCATCCTGAATGGTTTCCAGGTCGAAAACTACCACATCGGCATCCGCACCCACATTGAGGCGGCCCTTAGATGTCAGGCCCAGCTTGGCAGCCGGAGCCGCAGTCATCATTTCTACCGCCTTATATAAATCCAGTTTGCCTGGTCTTACGAACTCCGCATAGAGACGAGGGAAAGCACCTGCCGCACGTGGATGACCCTGACCATCGTTCATAAGGCCGTCGCTGGCCAGCATTACGTTTGGATGACGGAATGCATTGTCGATATCGTCATGATTCATCACATGGCACACGGTGATGCAGTCCGGGAATTCCTTCCGGACTTTGTGGAAAATCTCCTCAGTGCATCGCTGGCCCCTGTATTCGCCTTCACACAGTTCCACTACATCGTAATCACAGCCGTAGCGGTTCATCCAGCCATCATCATAAGTGGTGGATCCCAGGAAAGTGGAATATGCATAATATGGATAGCAGTCACAGCTTACATCCAGACCGTTCATCTTGTATTCGTCCACCATCTTCAGGAACTCATCCATCTGGCCGAATCCTGCCATGGAACCAATGTGAGACAACTGTACCGGAATACCGATTTCCACGCCGGTATCCATGAATTCTTTCGCCGCATCAAACACTTCCCCTGCGTCGCTGCGGATATGTGCTGCGATCAGCTTGCCTGCCTGGCGGCATGGTTCTGCCGTTTCTGTCAGTTCCTCCATATCGATGCCCGGTACATAGCGGATACCGTAGGACACGCCGAAACAGCCGCGGCTCAAAGCCTTGCCGATGGCAGCTGCCATGTCTGCTCTCTGCTGACTGGTTGCCGGTGCATACTTATCTGTGCAGCCACAGGCTTCCCTGTAATACCCATGACCTGCCAGCATGGCCACATTTACCGGAGCACCGTCCCGCTCTACCAGATCCAGATAATCGCCGGGATCATATTTGTTTTCTCCGCACTGGCCGCCCAGAACCGTGGTCACGCCCATACGGAGCATACACTGAAAAATAGCCTTTTCATCGTTGACAATCTTACCGTCCTCACCCACCGGATCCTCATGCATGTGGATGTCGATGAAGCCGGGAGCAACGATTTTGCCGGTGGCGTCAATGTAACGGTCAGCTTCCGGCATGCCGGATGTGACTGCCGCCACCTTGCCGTCTTCCAGCAAAACATTCAGGTTTGCGCGTACATGATTGGCCGGGTCGATGAGCAGGCCGCCGTGAATTAATGTTTTCATAATGTTACTCCTTTACTACATCGGCTGTCCGAAGCTCGATGACTTTCTGCAGGTCTTCCAGCGGAATTTCAATCTGATAACCGATTTTGCCGCCGCTGAAAATAATGGTATCGTATAAAATGGCCGTCTCGTGGACGGTAGTCCTGAAAAACTTCTTCATGCCGATGGGAGAGCATCCGCCATGGATATAGCCGGTCAGACCCAGCAGTTCCTTCGATTTCACCATCTCCACCGACTTTTCTCCCACAGCTTTCGCTGCCTTTTTCAGGTCCAGTTCATCGGCCACCGGGATCATGAACACGTAGTGTTCCCCGGTTCTGCCCACGGTCACAAGGGTCTTGAACACCTGATCCTGATTCTGCCCCAGCATGGCCGCAATCTCCACGCCGGTCTGCGTCCCGTCACTTTCGTAAGTGTACTCCCGGAACGGAATTTTCATGGCATCCAGTTTCCGCATTGCATTGGTCTTCTCTGCTGCCTGTTTCTTAGCCAATGTCCTCACCTCCGGCCGACGCTGCCTTTCCGGCCAGCACTTCTTCCAGGTAAACTCCCCTCACATAAATCTGGCAGGCCACAGCATTGCAGGCATTCCAGAGAATCTGACGGGGGTCTTCCGGATTCTGCTCCCTTTCCATTGTGGTGCGGCGGTATGCATGGGCTACCGCATCCTCCAGGTAGTCACAGAAACCGTCGTAAGCAACCTGCCGTTCGGAATGGCTGAGTGCCAGCTGAATCAGACAGGCGATTTCTTCGATGCTGAATACAGACTTCAGTACTGCGATAACAAACAGAGATGCCACAGTAACCTGATCGTACTTCTTATTCACCGGTGCCGGAATGAACTTCAGTTTTACATAATTATTAATCATCGTCCGGGTCATGATTTTCCGCTTGTGACCATTCAGATAGGGGCCCAGCCACTCATCCAGCAGTGCCAGCACCTGATCCAGGTACAGTGACACCGGCGGCAGGTCATTCCACCGCGGCATGCGGAATTCATTGGGACGTCTCTCGCTTTCCATAGTTCTCCCTCTTTCGCATTTCCTCGCAAAATATAAGCATTATTATACTCTGTCCTTCCGTGGATTGTCAACTGCCGGAAGGCTCTGGCTTCATGCAGAAAAAAAGCCGGTCAAAACCGGCTTGGAATCATACATCAATCATATCGAGCAGTAAAGGGACAGATACTGGCAGGCACTTCCGCCCATGACGAAAAGGTGAAAGAGCTCATGGGTTCCGAAGTTTGGGAAGCGGCCGTCCAGTAACTTCAGTTTCATGGCATAAATCACGCCTCCGGCTGTGTAAACCAGCCCTCCTGCCAAAAGCCAGCTGAAACAGACGGCTGGAACATACTCCATTATCTGAGGCCAGGCAAAAACACAGGTCCAGCCCATACCGATATATATAACCGAAGAAATCCATTTAGGATGTCCCACCCCGAACAGTTTGAAGAGAATTCCTGCAGCAGCCAGTCCCCAGACAGCCGCCATGAGAGCACCGCCCCCGTGTCCCCATAGATAAATCACACAGACTGGTGTGTATGTTCCGGCAATCAGCACGAAAATCATCATGTGGTCCAGCTTTTTCAGCAGCCGGTTCCCACGTTCTGTCAGTGCAAAGGTATGGTAAGCCGTACTGGCTGCATAAAGCAGAATCATGCTGACCATAAAGACAGCCAGACTGGTCAGTGCACCAGTACCCGCCTCATGTCCTGCCGCATGGAGAAGCAGCGGAGCCGTAAACAAGATTGCCGCCGCCATGGCGATAAAGTGCGTCAGTGCACTTCCCGGATCCTTTACCTGAAATTGTCTTTTCATTCCGTAATACCTCTTTCCGTTATCGGTTTTTCGATAACCGTTCTTGCGTTATTATATATCGTTTCATAAAGCCCGTCAAGAGTTTTTCAATAACCGATGAGGCGTCCAGCATTGACCTTTTTCAGGATTTGGATTATAATATTTTCAGATTCAAAAGGAAGGTACATATAATGAAACAGAATTTAAATGCAGAAATCACCCGGTCTATTCAGGATTTCCGGTTCCCGAAATACCACGAAATCCCAGATGTAGGTCTGTTTCTGGAACAGGTAGCCAAATACATCTCCGGCTTTCTTCAGCCTCTGGGAGATATTACAGTTACCGGATCCATGATCAGCAACTATGTGAAGAAAGACCTGGTGGACAATCCGGTTAAGAAACAGTATTACCGTGACCAGATTGCCTACCTCATATTCATCTCCATGGCCAAGAGTGTGCTCAGTCTGGAAGATATTCAGCTTTTCATAGAAATCCAGAAGAAGACCTATGATGCTCAAACTGCTTATGAATACTTCTGCAGAGAATTTGAAAGGGCAATTCATTCCCAGGCGGGGCTCTGCGAACCGCTGGCACCTCTGGAGAAAGGTGCTCCGGATGAAAAAATCATGCTGCGGAACACCAGTATCACTCTGGCACATAAAATCTATCTGGATAAATATTTTGCCAAGCTGCACGAAAAGAACTAGTCATTTGAAGGCTTCCAGCCTTATTCCATTGACAGGTTTTATAAAATAGTGTAATATAGTTTCGAAAACTACATGATAAGGAGAATAATATCGTGAAAAAATTACAGGAACTGAAGCTGCGTTTTGACGCACCAAGACATAGAGACCTGCGCGAACTGATCCGCTATGCTGCAAACCAGTATAGTGATGCGCCCGCGTACATCATTAAGCATAAGAAAGGCAAGGAAGTGTCCTATGAGCATATCTCCTTCCAGGAATTCTGGGATCGTACCACACAGCTGGGTACTGCTCTGCTGAAGAGAGGTATGAAGGGCAAGAGAATTGCGACTGTCAGCAAGAACCGTATTGAATGGATGGAATCCCACTTCTCCGTACTGGGAGGTCTGGGCTATTCCGTTCCGCTGGATAAGGCTCTGCCTTACGAAGAGCTTGAAAGCTCTCTGATCAGAAGCTATACCGACGTACTGGTATTCGAAGCAGCACAGGTGGCTGATATCGAAAGACTGAAGGCAGAAGGAAAAACACAAATTACCGAATACATCTGCATGGACGAACTGGAAGGCTATGTGAGCATTCCGCAGCTCCGCGAAGAAGGTAAGAAGCTGCTGGAAGAAGGTTTTGATGAGTATCTGAACCTGGAAATCGACCCGTTTGAAAATCAGATCATCCTCTTCACCTCCGGAACCACATCCCGGTCCAAGGCAGTTCTGCTGTCACATCATAACATCGTGGAAAACGTATTTGCTATGCAGCAGACAGAAGATTTTCACCATGGTGATGTAAACATGGCATTCCTGCCATATCATCACACATTCGGGTTCGTAGGACAGACTGTGATGCTGGCATGCGGCATAACCACTGCATACTGTGACGGTCTGAAGTACCTGCAGAAGAACATTGTGGAATACAAGGTTTCCGTATTCTTCTGTGTACCTCTGCTGATTGAATCCATCTATAAGAGGATTATGACCACCGTAAAGAAGGAAGGTAAGGAAAATACCCTGAAGTTCGGTATTGCCCTCTCCCAGTTCCTGCTGAAGTTCGGTATCGATATCCGCCGCAAAGTATTCAAGTCCATCCTGGATCAGCTGGGCGGCAACCTGCGTTTTGTAATCAGCGGTGCTGCTGCCATTGACCCTGAAGCAGTAAAGGGCTTTGACAGCCTGGGCATCAAGGCAGTACAGGGTTACGGCATGACCGAAGCATCCCCTGTAATCACTGCCGAAAACCACTTCGAATATGAATACGGTTCCTGCGGCCGTGCAATGCCTGGCGTAGAAGTTGTCATCGACAATCCGGACGAAAACGGTGTGGGCGAAGTCATCTGCCGTGGTCCTAACGTAATGGCAGGCTATTACGAAAACGAAGAAGATACCGCTAAGACACTGATTGACGGCTGGCTGCACACCGGTGACCTGGGATACATCAGCGAAAAAGGTTTCCTTTTCCTCTGCGGTCGTAAGAAGAACGTTATCGTTCTGAAGAATGGTAAGAATGTTTTCCCTGAAGAAATCGAAGTTCTGATCAGCAACCTGCCTTATGTTACCGAAAACTTTGTCTTCGGTAAGCCTCGCCGTGAAGACGATGAAAAAGACCTGGCTCTGTGGGCAAAGATTGTTTACGATCCAGCATACATGAAGGAACACTATGGTGCTTCCACTCCGGAAGAAGCAGAAGCTGTCATCCGTAAGGACATCGATGTGATCAATGCAACCATGCCGGCTTACAAACAGGTATACAAGCTGATAGTAACTGACCATGAAATGATTAAGACTACCACCGGTAAGGTTAAGAGATACGAAGAAACCAAGAACCTGTAATTCACATTACAAAATCATACTTATAAACACCAATAAAGAAAACCGGGACTGTGATAAAACACGGTCCCGGTTTTTTATTTACGATATTACTGTCTTGCCATCTTAAACTCCAGTTTCCAGTCTTCCCCGCCGCAGCTTCTGATGACTGGTTCCAGCAGGTTTCTCAGCTGCACTTCCGCTTCCTCCTGTGCTTCTCTCAAAATCCCCTTCTCGCGCGCCTTCTCTTCCACTGCACTTTCCTGATCTGCGAAAAATCTCGTATAGTCTTCCAGTGTCAGTTTGTTAAATACACTGTGCTTCTCATCATAAATCTGCACGCTGTTCTCATCCATGTCATGGCTGATTATCTCCGCACATGGAACAGCTGCTGTAACGGTCTTCGTCACGCCGTCCGCCTTCACTTCCACCTTGCTCAGGTCGATACCGGCTTTCAGCACACCATCATAGGTCAGCATGAATCTGGAGGTGGTCAGAGGAAGTTTTGCACCGTAAAACTCCTTCACGTTCTCATACTGTCCCATCTCCGTATATATGTAACTGACCGTCACCAGTTCCCCCTCTTTCAAAACCCGGCTTTCCAGGATGACTGCTTCCATCTCTTCCGCCGTGGTCAGAGCACCTGGGGCGTGTTTTCCCATGAAATATCCGCCGCCCAGCAGCAGCACTCCCAGCAAAATCCCCGCAATCAGCAGTTTCAGTGTCTTTTGCGTCATAGAAACACCTCCTTTTCTGCCCTTATTCTACATCCGTCGACAGAAAAGTACCATAATAAAAACTGCAGAATAGACCGTCTTATTTTGCACATGCAGAAAAAAACAGCCCGCAGGACTTGCCTGCGGGCCATTGGGTTGAATTGCAAATATTATGCGAAACGTGATTTACTTTTCTTCTTCAGCCTTGTGAGCGTCGATAATCTTCTGAGCCAGGTGAGCAGGAACTTCTTCGTATCTTTCGAACTTCAGAGTGAATACACCTCTGCCCTGAGTCATAGCTCTCAGGTCGATTGCATACTTGAACAGTTCAGCCTGTGGAGCTTCAGCCAGCAGCTTCTGACCGCCGTCATTGGTAGGTTCCATACCCAGGATCTTACCTCTTCTCTTATTCATGTCGCCCATTACGTCGCCCATGTAATCGTCAGGAATTACGATTTCCATTCTCATGATTGGTTCCAGCAGGCAAGGCTTTGCTTCTACGATACCCTTCTTGAATGCCAGGGATGCAGCAATCTTGAAGGAAACTTCGTTGGAGTCTACATCGTGGTAGGAACCATCGTACAGAACTGCCTTAACGCCTGTTACTCTGCAGCCAGTCAGAGGGCCCTTAGCCATGCATTCCAGCAGACCCTTTTCTACTGCAGGAACGTAGTTCTTAGGAACAGAACCACCGAACAGTTCTTCGGAGAATTCGAATTCCTGAGCAGATGGGGAGAATCTGATATGTACGTCACCGTACTGACCAGCACCACCGGACTGCTTCTTGTGCTTACCCTGTACATCGGAGCTGCCCTTGATGGTTTCTCTGTAAGCGATCTTCTGAGGAACAGTCTTTACGGAAACGCCGAATCTGTCTTTCAGCTTAGCCAGGATGATGGACAGCTGCATGTCGCCCTGTCCGCCTAACAGAGTCTGATGAGTTTCTACGTTTCTTTCAACTACGAAGGATGGGTCTTCTTCTCTCAGTCTAGCCAGACCGGAGCCCATCTTTTCATCGTCGCCCTTATCTACAGGTTCGATAGCAATGTAGTAGGATGGGGATGGATAGTCCAGAGGCAGGAAACGAATGATGTCGTTCTTGTCACACAGAGTATCACCGGACAGAGTGTACTGTAACTTAGCAACAGCTACGATATCGCCAGCTTCTGCATAGTTCAGTTCCTGCTGCTGCTTACCTCTCAGGAAGAACAGCTTACCCAGCTTTTCTACCTTGCCAGCTCTTTCATTGTAAACTTCGTCGCCGGAGTTCAGCTTACCGGTTACAACCTTCAGAACGGAAATCTTACCTACAAATGGGTCAACGATAGTCTTGAATACGAATGCAGATACAGGAGCATCTACAACGGAGATTCTTTCAACAGGTTCGTTGTTATCGTTGAAGCCCTTATATGGACCGTGCTGCAGTGGAGTAGGAACATAGGTTACCAGCAGGTCTAACAGACCTTCCAGACCGTGTCCCAGTTCGAATGCAGAGGAACATACAGGAACGATACCGCCGTCAGCGATACCCTTCTTCAGGCCCTTCAGAATTTCTTCTTCAGTGAATTCTTCACCTTCGAAGTACTTTTCCATCAGTTCGTCATCAGCAGATGCGATGGCTTCCTTTAATTCTTCGTCGATTTCTACGGACAGAGGCCAGCTGAACGGAACCAGCTTTTCGCCGAATCTATCCTTCAGTTCACCAAATGTCTTATAGAAGTCGAATTCG
>JAZNKW010000024.1:0-26484 GCA_045578745.1 Anaerovoracaceae bacterium | reverse complement strand
CAGGGATCGGCGTGAGCCGGCTGAATATCACCATCTTCCACACACCGCTGTGGGCCATTACGGGATGTATCGGTACCTGGATTTTCTCCGTGGCTTTGGTGATATGGTTAGTCAAGCATGTCTTTCAGGATTTCAGCCTGGGCGACGAAGACCAATCATTAGAAATGGAGGGCGCAGATGAACAGTAAATTTTTAGCACTGCTACCCGTATTCATTTTTATGATTACCATGCTTGCAGTCAGTGTATTTCTAAGAAAATCCAATGCGAAGAAAGAATCGCAGGGATTCGTAAAAGAGTATTTTATCGGTTCCCGAAGCCTTGGCGGCTTCGTGCTGGCAATGACCACCGTTGCCACCTACAGTTCGGTAAGTTCGTTCGTAGGAGGACCGGGACAGGCCTGGAGCGTTGGCTTTGGCTGGATTTACATGTCGGTGGTACAGGTTACCGCTCTTTTCCTGGTGCTGGGTGTGCTGGGTAAGAAAATGGCTATCGTTGGACGTAAAATTGATGCGGTTACGGTTATTGATATAATCCGGCACCGTTATCAGTCGGATGTTATCGCCATGATTTCAGCGGTGATTATTGTCCTCTTCTTCTCTGCAACCATGGTTGCCCAGTTTGTAGGCGGCGCGAAACTCTTTGAGGCAGTGACCGGATATTCCTATCTGACAGGGCTCTGTGTGTTCGGTCTGGTAGTGGTTATCTATACGACAGTGGGAGGATTCCGTGGTGTAGCAGTAACCGATACCATCTGCTCGATTGTCATGCTGATTGGCATGTTCCTGCTGATGGCAGGGGTGCTGAAACAGGGCGGTGGTTATGAAGAGATAATGAACCATATTGCAGCAAACAAGCCGGAAATGCTGGAACCGTTCTCCGGCGGGAATATGCCGCTGACGCTGTACATTTCTCAATGGATGCTGGTGGGTATTTTCACCATCGGTCTGCCGCAGTCCGTGGTCCGCAATCTGAGCTACAAAGATACCAAATCACTGCATCGTGCCATTATTATTGGCACCATCGTGGTTGGTGCAATGAATATCGGCATGAACTTTATTGGCGTGCTTTCTCAGGGGATTTTGCCAGAGGGGCTGGATGCCTACGGAAACAGTGTGGATAATATCATTCCGCTGGCAATTGCCCGTTCACTGCCGCCTCTGCTGGCTGGCATTACCATCATCGGGCCAATTGCAGCATCCATTTCCACTATTTCCTCGCTTCTTCTTTCTGCGACATCGTCCATCATTAAAGACGTATATCTGTATGAAAAGGACAAACGGGGGGCAGCGGTACCGGAATCCCGTGCAAAATCTTTCAGCCAGCTGTGCAATCTGATTTTGGGACTTATCATTTTCGCTATTTCCATCAATCCGCCGGATGTCATCTGGAAGATTAACATGTTTGCTTTTGGCGGTCTGGAAAGTGCGTTCGTATGGGTCTTCCTGCTGGGTCTCTTCTGGAAGAAAGCCAATAAGACTGGTGCTGTCTGGTCCATGATTGGCGGGACTCTGGTATATTGTGTGACCATGCTGTTTGGATTTAAGCTTGCAGGCATCCATCAGATTCTCATCGGTGTAACGGTAGCTCTGATTGCGATGGTTGCAGGTTCTCATTTTGGTAAGAAGACCGATGATGAAATCCTGGATATCTATTTCTAAGTAAATATTCCGCAGAAAACTGCATGATAAAAGGGCTGAAAATCAGCCCTTTTCTTTTTTATTAGATTCAGCAGACTTACAGTCCCACCGCCAGGCCGTCCCGCCGCGGGTCTGCCACCCCCTGGAAGGTACCATCCAGCAGAATCATACAGCTGTTGACACTGCCCATAATCCGGTTCCAGTCATCGTACCCATAGGTCGGATGTCCCATGGCCTCCAGTTCTGCGATGGTTTCCGCCGGGATGCGGCTTTCGTAAATCATCAGATTGGTCTGGTCATCGCCGATGCGCGGTGCTCCCACCGCCTCTTCCAGATCCATGCCGAAATCAATCAGATTGACAATGACCTGCACCACGGAGGAAATGATACGGGTGCCGCCCGGACTGCCAAGGACTGCAAACGGCTTGCCGTCTTTCAGCAAAATGGTCGGGGACATGCAGGACAGCGGAATTTTGCCGCCTGCCACCGCGTTGGCAGAAGCTGGATCCAGAGAAAAGTCCTCCATTTCATCGTTGAGCAGAAAACCGGTTCCTTCCGGCACCGCACAGGAACCGAAGAAGTGGTTGATGGTCCGGGTCACTGCCACCAGGTTTCCTTCGCTGTCTGCAATAGAAAAATGGGTGGTGGACATGCTTTCATACTTGAACGGTTCCCCGGCCTGCGGCTTCTGTGCCGACCTCAGGTCAATGCGGGATGCCAGTTCTCTGGCGTATTCCTTGCTCAGCAGGCCTTCCAGCGGAACCTTTACGAAGTTTGGGTCCCCCATAAAGGCACTGCGGTCTGCATAGCAGATTTTGAAGACTTCGGAGAGAAGGTGCAGATACTCTGCACTGTTTGCCCCCATGGAAGCCACATCGAAGTTTTCCAGCACGTTAAGAATCTGGGCGATGTGTACGCCGCCGGAGGATGGCGGCGGTGAAGAAAGCAGTTCATAGCCGCGGTATGTGGCGCGCACCGGCTCCAGAACACGGACTTTAAAGTTTTTCAGGTCGTCGTGAGTCAGAATGCCGCCGTCCTTCTCCACCTGGGCGATAATCCGGTCGGCGATTTCTCCTTCATAGAATACGTCTTTCCCGCCGCGGGCAATCTTATCCAGGGTGTCCGCCAGATCCGGATTTCTCACCATGCTGCCCACTGGATACGGATTGCCGTCCTTCAAGTAAATTTTCCAGCCATCGCCGTATTTTTTCAGCTGGTTCTGGTGTTCTTTCATATCCTGGTGAAGCAGCGGAGTTACCACGTACCCTTCCCTTGCCAGTGCCGCTGCTGGTGAAATGACCTGCTGCGGGGTCATGGTGCCGTAATGCTCCAGAGCATAAAGCAGACCTGCCACATCACCAGGCACGCCTGCCGCCTTGCTGCTGTACACGTTCCCCATATTTTTATCGTAATTGCTGCCCGGTTCCACCGGCGTATACATGTCCGGTGTGGCCATAGCCGGTGCATTTTCGCGGAAGTCCAGGAACACGCTCCTTCCCGTCTTTCCTTCCCGCAGCAGCATAAATCCACCGCCGCCGATGCCGCTGGCATTGGGTTCACAAACCCCCAGCGCGAAAGCCACTGCCACCGCTGCATCCACCGCATTGCCGCCGCTGGCCAGTATATCTCTTCCGATTTCCGCCGCTTCTGCACGGCCCGCAGATACCACGCCACGGCTGCCGGTGCAGGTCCGCCCGGTCCGAATCATATTTCCCTGTTCATCAAATGGTCTGAAGTCTGTCATAGCTGTCACCGCTCCACTTTCCTCTAATATTGTACTCTCACTATACCACGCTCCGAAAAAATTTTCAAACTCCTTGAAAATTATCACAGGTCTGATGGATAATACAGTTGAGAAGCTTTTCAAAAAAGGAGAAAACACATGCTGGATACTGCACAGTTTAATGCCTACGCGGCAAAATATATGGACACGGTGTTCCGGCTGGCCTTCAGTATGCTGAAATCCCCGGCCGATGCAGACGACGTGACGCAGAATGTTTTGCTCCGTCTGTACCGGACGGATTATCAGTTCGAGAGCGACGACCACGTCCGCAGCTGGCTCATGAAGGTCACCGTCAACGAGTGCCGTAAAGTATGGCGCCGCCCCTTCCGCAGCCATGAAAACATCGACGACTATGCGGAAACCCTGGCCTTCGAGGATCCGTCTTACCGGGATCTCTTCGAAGCCATTATGCAGCTGGACCGGAACAAACGGACCGTCATCGTACTCTATTACATAGAGGGCTATTCTATAAAAGAGATCGCTGAAATTCTGAACGTCCCTGCTGCAACCATAGGCACCCGCCTCGCCCGGGCCCGGGCCAAGCTGGCGCAGTATTTGAAAGAAGAGGAATCGATATGAGTGATAAGGATATGATTTCAAAGGCCTTTGCAAGCCTTAAAGCTCCGGATGATACTCTGGAAAGGATACACGAAAGAATGAATCATGAAAAAAATCAAAAGGGAAATTTACGACATAAACGTCTGACCCTGGTGCTGGCGGCAGTGCTGGTTCTGGTCCTGGGCACAGCTGGTGTCTACGCTGCAGGCGGTTTTCAGCTTGGCAAAATCTTTGCCCGCGGAGATATTCTGAATGCAGACGGTTCCGTAGTGCTGGAGCAGGAGGGACCGGATGCAGCTGACGATTCTTCTGCCGGAGGATTCGTCATCAGCGCACCATTTGCTGCGAAGAATCCGATAACCCAGGTACACCATGACGGCATCGACTTTATCGCTGAAGCTGGTACTCCCGTACTGGCCGCTGCAGCAGGAGAAGTTGTGACAGCCGAATTCGACCCGAAGTACGGATATCACGTCATCCTTCAGCACGACAGCAGCTACACCACCCTGTACGCCCATCTGTCTGAACTGCGGGTGGCAGCTGGTGACATCGCAGAAGCCGGAACCGAAATCGGCACCGTAGGCACCACCGGCCTCTCCACCGGCCCTCATCTCCACCTGGAACTGCGAAAAGACGGCCAGCCAGTTGATCCAGCGGATTACTGGGCAGAAAACTGACCCCATGATGAAAAAACTCCTTCCGCCATATGGCAGAGGGAGTTTTCACATCTGAACGGTTATTTGCTTCTTACAGCCTTGATATTTGCTCTGATCATCTTCGGCATTTTTCTGTATTCCAATCCATTTGTGGCAGCCACCTGGCTCTGGGCACATACAAACAGTACAACCAATGCGATAAATGCAGCGATGTACTGCCATGGTTCAGCCATTCGGCCTTTTATGATAAGTACCATCATGACAGTACTGAAGGCAAACTGACACAGGGCTGTCACCATGCCTGGCGTGTATGACCGTTTCATCTTGAATATTTTCATGGAAGCGGTATGTACAAAGCCTTCGAGGAATCCAAGGTATACACAAGGCAGCGCGAGCCAGAAATGTGTATGGGCGAAAAATGGAACAAAGGTAAGAATCAGCAGCAGAATATCAATGTAAATTCTGCTCTCTCTTTGCTGCTGTTCTGTTGATAAATGGCCGGCATTGATGATTTCACCCATCATCATATCAACGAACCCGCCTGGATATACGCCTTCTTCCCACTCATGCAAAAGGAACAGCAAAATATATACAAGCATGACTTTCTGTGTAAAATCCGGTGTGATAAAAATTGCTGACGCCGTCACCAGCAATAATGTTATGACGGTATAGATTTCCTGACTGTAATATTTTATGAATTTCACTTGCCTCATCTCCTTTTTCTTATTTCAATTGTATTATAGGGTGAGGCAAATTTCTTGACAATGAACATATTGTTCTGTTAGTCTAATATTAGACGAATCGTACAATATTGTCTAACAGGAGGTCAGCTTCCATGAATGAAAACGATCTTCGGGTAATTAAAACCCGTGAAAATATTGAGGCAACATTTTTAAATCTTCTCGAAACGAAATCTTTCGCTCAGATTACCGTGGGAGAAATTATTTCTGCCTGCCGCATCTCAAAAGGTACCTTTTACTACCACTATCGTGATAAATACGATCTGGCTGAAAAAATTCTGAAAAAACAGCTGGCATATTATGATGAAATTCTTACAGGAAGCCAACAGGCACTTAAAGCCGGTAACGCAACTCTGGAAGCCATGACTTCCTCCCTCATTGCAGCCGCAGATATTTTCCACAAACTCAGTTCCATCCAGTCAGACGAATTTGATGCAAAAAAGGAATGCACCGAGTTTCTGGTAAATAAATTTCTTACATTCTTCGATCAGTGGGATGATTTCGACATGAAGAATCCTTACCAGGTCTCCCGCTATCTGGCCGCCATTGTCATCGCAGAGGCAGAAATGGTTCATTCAGGCCAGGCGGAAGCCGGACCGCAGTTCTTTGAAACCATGTATGATCTTGTCCGCTTCATCAACGAACTGCAGAATCATAATGTGGGACATTTTCCGTACCAGGAATAATCTGTAACAGAAAAGATATCTTTTTTAAAATTTTACATATTTTTACTTCCTGGTATTATTTCATTCGTCACTCTCACAAGTAATATACCGCCAGAAAAAACCTTTTGATTTTCTTCCATTCTTAACAGCTTGAAATATAGAGTTAGGAGTTACTTGCATTTCTCTTGCAGCTTGATGTAAGCTCTGATAAGTATTAATCAGCAAACCATCTTCATTATATTGCCCCACCATTTTTGAATTCTTTTTTCCTATTTCAATATGAGCACACTTAGGGCAACCAGATCCATCTATTCTATGTTTAGGTCTTGTTGCATATGAATTCCCACAAGTAGGGCAAATCCAAAAGTACTTTTTATTTGAAAATGGTTTTATTTCTGAAGGAAGAATATTTGTATTCTTTTCATAATCCCACTCTTTTGCTATATCTGGATATAATGTTTCCAAATCATCAACTCCGGGCATTGCAACTCGTCCTGTACAATGCGGACAATCCGAAATTTTTCCATTTCTAACTCTTGAGTTCGGAGCACTTGACCATTTATATCCACACTTATCACACTTCCATGCCACCTTAAAGCTGTAGTTCAAAGGGACTTCATATGGTGAAAGATTCCCATTTTCTTCAAAATCCCATTGTTTTAATAATTTCTCACTTTTCTCCGCCAGGCTTCCATATTTAGAAGTTTTCACCTTTGTAATAGTATTTCCGTTTTCTTTCATAGAGCATTTTTTACAAGACTTTACATTTCGTGATACAATGCTAGAAATAGGTGATTTCCACATATCTCCACATTTAGGACATTTCCAGACAGCTTGATAATTAGATCCATGGGTAAACATAAATGGTGTTAAATTTCTATTGGCTTCTTCACACCACATTGCTGCTATCTCTGGATATTGATTCCCGAAAGATTGTTCAACATCAACTAAATATTCTAGTATTTCTGGACGATCTCTTGAGACATCAAAATCTGTAGGAAATCCATAATTACGATTCAGATATGTTTCTCTATTATCTTCACAATGAAAGGTATGCATACTAAAAACAAATAAGCGGCCAAATAAATATCTTAAAAATGTTGAAATTTCTGTGTCTTTCATTCTTTTACCAACATAGAATATTTCATCAGCAGTATCATGCCATGTATCTTTTGATTCTTTTATTCTAACAAGTCTTATTCCTAATTGCTTACATGCCCTATACTTTCTGTATTCACGATTATGTTGTTCCTCGTCATTGTGAAACGCAATTCCATCATATTCAATTCCTAATTTATAGGCTGGAATATAAATATCTAATTCCATTCCTTTCTCGAACGGTTCTTTGAATCGGTTAATCGCATCTGGAAAACATTTTTTTACATAAAAATAGATGGCTTGTTCTGGAAAAGATGTCGAATGGGCCTTTATGCATTTCGGACAATCTATTGGTTTATGAAATTTGGTTCGTTGAATAACTTTTTTCTTATATGAATGACCTTTAGGACAAATCCAAGAATAGGAGTTATAAGTAAAAGGAGACACTTCCTTAGGTAAAATTCCATTGTTTTCCTCTACGTCCCATTCATTTGCTATTTCAGGATACAACGTTTCCAAGTCATTTACCCCACTAATGATTTTCCTGCCTGTGCAATATGGGCATTCGGTCATTCTAGTGACGCGATGTTCTACGCTTTGTAAAAAACTAGGATGATTTTGGGAACAAGTCCACCAATAAGACTTGGTATCCTTCGGAGAGATACAATCTGGAGTTATTTCATTTTTCACAACATCAAATTCATTTGCAATTTCAGGATACAATGTTTGCAAATCATTCTCTCCTGACCAAATTTGCCTTCCTGTACAGTAAAAGCACTTGTTTTTTCTCCTGTGAATTACATTCACCTTTTCTTTAAAGATGTGACCATTTTCACATTTCCAATTTATTATTTTGGAAGAATTAACATATAATTTCGAAATGTCAATGCCTTCTATTAAGTTTTTTTCATTATCTACTAAAGATACTAATTCTTCTTTTTCTGTAATTCTAATTTTATCAGCCATAGTTCAAAATCTCACAATTTCTGCCGAGATAATACTCCTTATTTTGCTGATTTAATTATACCATGGTTATTTTAATTGATTCAATATATTTCAGTCCGCCTCTGACAAAGCTAAATTGTAAGTTTACATATTGACTTATCAGAAATTATAAGGTATTATATGTCCGAAAGAGACGATGTTTACTACCGTACGGTTTTTACCCAGGCGGGCTGCACGTCTCTTTTCTTATTCTTATGAAATCATATAAAAACAAGGTCCCTTCTTTATCACATCTTACAAGCATCCTTGCAGAAAAGATATTATATCTTAGCAGCACACCATCCGTTCCATATACCGGTATTCCAAATCTGGTATCATAATGGTACCAGCCATTTTTTGCTTTCTCTCCATGCTTGTTGCCATAGTCAGGCAGTTTCCCCTTGTTAATCGCTATCTGCACCAGTCCCTCAATCGCAGCTGCCATATTGGCTTTTGCCCTCAGGTTCGCACCTTTTGTTTTAATTCTGTCTTCTGAATGACAAAATTCATCCGGGAAATCAGAACCAATATATACTTTTTCACAGGTTTCAATGATTTCAAAGAACTGCCCAATATATTCTTTTAGATATTCTTCTATGGTTTCCCAGTCAAAAGACCGTCTGGACTTAAAGCGTACATCATTAATCAGTACAATTTTACTCCCATCCAAATCCGTTATCACATTTACGTTTTTATCCATCTTTCCTCCTCTTTTTATAAACAAAAAAACGTGTAAGAACAAATGCAGATTCACTGCAATCATCCTTACACGTTCATACCCGTGTTGGTCCGGCCGGATAAGACCTGCCTATATTATATCATCGGACAGATGATATGTCTATGAGATATACCCCTATTCCCCAATCACAATCTCCGGATTGGTTCTGTCTACCACAAACTTTTCGCAGGTCCCGCCAAGTTCGGTTTCGATGAGGGTTTTCAGTTCTTCCAGTGCAGGTTCCAGGCGGGCTGCACCGTCCGCGTCGATGCTTTCGATAATCATGAAGGCATTCTTTGTGTGGTCCTGCAGCATGGTTCTCACCGCTTCACGCCAGTTGAAACAACGGCACACTGCACCGGCATCATCCTTATAAACCACTTCCCCTTCGTACGGCGGTTCACTCTTGTCGCTGCCGTAGGTGATGAAATCTTCACCGCCTTCCGCCACAGCCAGACGGATATTCCCTTCGATTACATCGATGTCTTCCCCGCCGATCGGCACGCCGTATTTCATAGAAACACCATTATACAAGTCCACCAGCGGCAAAATGGTTCCGATGGTGTCACCCTTGGCCACCCGCTTCAGCAGGGCTTCGATGGAACAGCGGGCACCCTTCTTGGTCTTGAACTTGTAGAAGCCGTCACGCCAGCTGCGGACCACCGGATTCTGGGTAAACTCCGGCTCCCTGATATGTTCCTGGGCCAGCACCTGCGCCTCGGCCAGATATTTTGCATAGCGGTCCTTGTCCGTCACGGTATTATCGATGCCGCGGCACACCAGCACCCCAATCTTCACTTCCGGAAAGATCTCAAAAATCGGTTCTTCGATAATAAATTTCTTCATACGTTCTCCTCCATACGTCTTTTCAGGTCCAGTACTTTCTCTTCTATAATCTTTATCGTTTCCATAAACACATCATCCGGCTGTCCCGTCGGATCTTCCAGACCCCAGTCCTCCGCCGCAGCCCCCGGAATATGCGGGCAGACCACATTGCAGCCCATGGTCACGACCATGTCCGGCACAGGAATATCCTGAATCAGCTTGCTGTGCTGGGTTTCCTCCATATCCACACCGTGCATCTCCTTCATAATCCGCACCGCATCCGGATTGATTCGGTCTTTAATTTCGGTTCCTGCGGAATAACTTTCAAACACATCGGAAGCCAGCTTTTTTCCCAGTGCCTCGGCAATCTGGCTGCGGCAGGAATTATGGACACAGATAAAAGCTATAATCGGTTTTCTTTTCAAAATATTCCCTCCTAAATCAACACGCCCTGAACCAGGTTAAATATGTATCCTACGAGAATAATCCCCCCGGTGCATATCACAATAAAGAATGCCAGGAGTCTCGGCTTTACTGCTTTGGACAGCATAATCAGAGACGGAAGTGAAAGTGTCGTTACTGCCATCATAAACGATAATACGCTTCCAAGCAAGGCCCCTTTATATAATAATGCTTCCGCAATTGGAATTACCCCGAAAATATCTGCATACATCGGTGCACCCAGCAATGTCGCCAATATCACACCGAACGGATTTTGATTTCCCAGCACTGCAGCAACCCACGTCTGCGGAATCCAGTTATGGATGACTGCTCCGACGCCCACACCCAGCAAAATATACGGGAACACGTATTTCAGCGTGGCCAGGGTTTCTTCTTTTGCATAAGCAAGCCGCTCCCTTCTGGTCAGATTAGATGTTCCGGACTCTTCGTTTTTTGCAGATAAAATAAAGTCTTCCACATAGCGTTCCATACGCAGCTTTTCGATCAGGGTACCTCCGGCAACGGCAATCACAAGTCCCAGCAGTACATAGGCGGCGGCAACTTTCCATCCGAAAACACTCATCAGAATCATCAGCGATCCCAGATCCACCATGGGTGATGATATCAGAAAGGAAAATGTAACTCCAAGAGGCAGCCCGGCACTTGTGAACCCCATGAAGATTGGTATGGACGAGCAGGAACAGAATGGAGTCACCGTTCCCAGCAGTGCTGCAATGCAGTTGGCACGCATCCCGTGAAACCGTCCTAAAATTGCCTTGCTGCGCTCCGGCGGAAAGTAGCTCTGTATATAACTGATGATAAAAATCAGAACACACAGCAGAACCGTAATTTTAATCACATCATAGAGGAAAAACTGCAGGCTCCCGCCCCACCTTCCCGTCGCTTCGATGCCTGCATTTTCAAGCATCATACCGATGAAATCATTCAGCCACTTCATTCCCAGCAGCTGATTCTGAACAAAATCTAAAACCATATGTACCTCCTTATTCGCCAAATACATCGATATATTTATATTTATCTATATATTATTTTTAATGAAAGGCAGCATCTTCGATACTGCCTGATCAATCATTCTCCGCAGGATTCGCATTTCCGGTAGGTTTCGGCATCCGTTTCGTCTAATGTATATTTCTCCGCCAGTGCCCGCAGTTTCCGGCTTCCCTCCATGGAAAGAGAATAGTGCATCCACTTTCCCTCTTTACAGCTGCCAACCAGACCGCTGTCGCAGAGGATTTTCATATGATGTGATAATGTGGGCTGTGTAATGTCCAGCTCGTCCAGAAGAACACACGCACATTTTTCTTCCTCCTGAAGCATCTCCAGAATGGCCAGACGGTTTTCATCAGCCAGAGCCTTTATCAGTTTGACCTCATCCTTGTAACTCATAACTTCCTCCTGATTTCAGGGATATTATACAATACATATAGATGATTGTCAATGTATTATTTCTCATAGGCAAACCGAGGATAATTGTCCTCCACCACATGAATGATGCCGCACTGAGTGAATCCCAGCTTCCGCAGCAGGTTCTGCATGACTTTGTTGTCTGTATGGGTGTCGATGCGGAGATGTCCGCACTGTTCATAAGCCCAGTTGATGCAGAAAGATCCCACACCTTTCACAGAGCCGTCAGACGCGATGCGGTGAATCACACCGTAGTCTGCATCACCAATCCACGCTCCGTCTTCGATTACTTCGTAGGTTGGTTCGATGTTTTCACCATGGTCGAAATAGAAGGCACCCAGGATGCGTTCCCCTTCCACGCAGACATAGCTCTTACCAGCTTTAATGTCTTCATGAATCAGTGCTTCCGGCGGCCAGTTGGTCGGTCCCCACTGGTACGGGTTTCCGGTTTTCTCCATGAAATCTCTGGCATAGGCGTAAATTTCCATCATTCTTGCGACGTCTTTTTCTTCTGCGTGTCTGATAATCATACTCTACTCCCATTCTCCGGATGCAACAATATAAGCTTTGCCTCCGACTTCAATCGTATATTCTTCCTCTTTTAATGCAGCATGCACGTGGAGCACGCTCTTTCTTCCCATGTCTTCCCCCTGGATGACCGTATAGTGTACATCGTCTGCACCGAAATACTGGTGCTTCATGAAGTAGCCTGCCAGATTACCGTTGGCACTTCCGGTAGCCGGATCCTCCACAAAATCTTCCATCAGGCATCTCGCCGCCAGAACTCCGTCTCCCATATCCACGAAAAACAGATGGTTGCAGTAACACTGCGGATGTTCCTTCACGTAAGCAAGAAATTTTTCCTGGCTGCAGACCAGTTTTTTCAGAGCTTCCCGGTTTTTCAGCGGGATAATCACCGCTTCCAGCCCCGTGGAAACCCACTGAATCGGATAATCCTCACGGATTTCGTCCGCTTCAATACCGTAAATGTCCGCAATGGTCTTCCGGTCCACCGTCAGTCCAAACTCTGGCTGATTCTGAAGCATGGTCAGCCCCTCATCGGTGACTCTCACCGGAATCTGGCCCACCTTCAGGTTCAAGCGGATTTCATCGTTCTGCTCTTTTTCCAAAATCTTATGAATTACATGAGCCGTTCCCAGGGTTGGATGTCCCGCAAAAGGCACTTCCCCCACATTTGGGGTCCAGATTCTCACATCATAGCCTCCGTCCGGCTGTTTCCCCGAAAGGATAAAGGTAGTCTCGGAAAAGTTTATTTCCCTGGCAATGGCCTGCTGTTCCTCATCACTGACCGGACGGTCTGTCACAATCACCAGCAGCTCATTTCCCTGATATTTTTCTTCTGCAAAACAGTCAACAATATAGAATTTCATGGGGTACTCCTTTCAGGTTTCTTATTTCAAAATACTACCGTTTTTTATAAATCACCAGTTCCGGATTGGCTCCGTCCTCTTCGTAAGTGCATACCAGAATAAACTCCATGTTTGCCGCGATTCCGAAGCACCGGCTTCCGCCAAACTCACACTCCAGCTGATTCCCCAGATAGGTGGCTCCATCATCCAGGAACTTCACCATCTTCCCATTGGGCAGCCGGTATTCCAGATTGATGTATCCGCCCACCAGTGCGTTGAGGGATTCCACCTTCGGCATGCCCTCTATATGCAGTGCATTGATTTCCTCCATCAGCTGCTTTTTGAACTGGTCGAATTCTTCTGCTCCGGCCAGGTTCTTATACTGCTTCCAGTAGTCCAGCTTGGGCAGCATATCCTTCATGTAAGCACGCACCTGCTCCGGCGTAAATTCATCCGTTGCCATGTGGTTTACACAGACATCAATCAGATCATCCATGTCGTGATACATGTACTCCCCATCCGCGTAGCACCACTTGCAGTATTCTTCATTAAATAAGCCATCCGGTTCCTTGCTGATACTGGCATCCTCCAGCGGCATGCCGCAGCACTGGCAGATCAGCTGGCGCGGCGACCCCAAAATCGTATTAATCGAAACATCGAACAGCTTCGACAGAAGCTTCAAAGTCTCCGTACCCGGTGTCGTCTCTCCGTTTTCCCACCGAGATACCGCCTGGCGTGTTACAAAAACCTTTTCCGCCAGCTCGTCCTGAGACAGGCCGGCTTTATTTCTTAATTCCAATATAATATCCTTTGTTTCCATATTGCATTTCACCTCCGGAACTATTATACCGCCCGCCGCACAGCCTGAAAAGCAACCGGCTGTTGCGTTACAGCCGGTTGTTTTGTTTCTGTCTGTTTAGAAAAGCTGCCCCGGAAGTCTTAATTTTTCCTTCAGCGCAAACTGACGGTCGAATTCCTCCGCCGCCGCTTCATCCACAAAGTATCCCTTCGGCGGGCCGTATATCCCGGTGATGCCATCGAGAAAGCCTGGCGTTAATTCTTTGCAGAGAAAGAAGGACGCGTCCGCTCCCTCCGGCAGTCCGTCATACCGGATGCCAAATTCACTGGCATAGGTAAACCCGCTTTTGCCGTAAAAATCAATGTTTCCCTCGAAGCACACGGCACCGCATCCAAGCTCTGCCGCCTTCTCCAGGGAGTAGTCCAGCAAAATCTTTCCGTAGCCCTTTCGCTTCAGTTCCGGGGTGATGCAGATGGGTCCCATGGTCATAATCGGTACCGTTCTGCCGTCATCGGCTTTGATTTCTGCATGCATGAACATGTTCTGCCCGATAATCTGACCGTCTTTTTCCATGACAAAATCCAGCTCCGGTACGAAAGCCTTGTCGTTTCGCAGCTGGTTGATGACGTAGTGTTCCAGACAGCCCGGACGGTACACGTTCCAGAATGCTTCCCGGATCAGGGTTTCCACTTCGCGGTGTTCTTCTTTTCTTTCCAAACGGATGATATAGTCATTTTTATTCATTGTTTTTTTCCTCCTGATGATTGTTGACTGCAATGCTGGGAGGTTTGTGCGAGACTGATTTACACGAACCTCCCGGTTACGCTACAATCTCCAGTGTTCTGCTTGTTTTTCTCAAAAAGCACGCTCCTGTTTTTTATATTTTCTAATATTATGATACGGTGCGTGGAGCGTGTCAATAAAAACATTTCCGCACAGAGTCTCCTGGACAGTAGAATTTTACTGAATATTTTGCTATACTTATTTAAGAAAAAGTTAAACAGACTGGAATTGTGGAGACTGGTAAGACATGAATAACAAGAATAACGACAAAAAATCCCTGGCATATGGGATGTATATCCTGTCTTTATTGATTTTTGGCACAAATGGTTTTTATGTTTCACATATATCGATAGCGAGCAGCCAGATTGTGCTGATGCGTACATTAATCGGCGGATTACTGCTCACCTGCCTTGTTCTGCTTCGTGGAGGATTCGATAAGAATAGCGTGCGTGAGGAAAAAATTCCGATATTGCTGGGCGGAGCAGCACTTGGTCTGAACTGGGTTACCCTTTTCGAAGCATACAGGCTGCTGAATGTCAGTCTTGCAACATTAATCTATTACGTAGGGCCCATTCTGGTGTTACTGTTTTCACCGATTCTATTTCTTGAAAAGCTTACAGGAAGAAAGTCGGTATCTGTGCTTATCGTAGCAATCGGACTTATCTGCATAAGTGGAAGTATTGTCGTAGCTGGTATGAATTTGCAGGGACTGCTCGCTGCAATCCTCTCAGCACTTCTTTATTCCGCATTGATTGTCTTTAACAAACAGATTGTCCGTACAAGCGGGATGCAGACTGCAGCTATTGAGTTGGACGTTGCGTTTATCGTTGTGTTAGTGTACACCTTGTGTACTGCGGGAGTCCCACATATAACCGGAAGTGATCTGCCGTATATCGCTGTAATTGGTTTTATTAATACAGGGTTCTCATATTTACTGTATTTTTCCGGTCTGCAAAAGCTGTCCGGTCAGTCCGTTGCACTGATCAGCTATCTTGATCCCGTCTCAGCACTTCTGTTCTCAGCGCTTCTGCTGAACGAAGTAATGACACCAGTACAGATTATCGGTGCAGTGCTGATTATCGGAGGAGCCATGTTTGGCGAAATAAAGAAACGTAAATGTTAGATCAGGAGTGTGATACTATGCCAATGTGGAACCCATGGCGGGGCTGCCGCAGATGCAGCGAAGGCTGTCTCCACTGCTACATTCATAAAGGCGATGCAAAGCGCGGCATCGATACCAGTGCAATCGTCCGGACTGCGGATTTTGACAAGCCGGTGCGGAAACTGAAAAACGGTAATTATAGGATGAAAAGCGGCCTGGTTTATACCTGCTTCTCGACGGATTTTCTCATTGAAGAAGCAGATTCATGGCGGGCTGAGTGCTGGGAAATGATAAAGGAACGGCAGGACTGCACTTTCCTCTTCCTGACCAAGCGCATTGAACGGTTTCTGGAGTGCGTCCCCGAGGACTGGGGCGACGGATACGACAATGTGGTGGTATGCTGCACCATCGAAAATCAGAAGAACGCAGATAAGAAACTGTCTGTGTTTCAGACGCTGCCGATAAAGCACAAATGTATCACGGCCCAGCCTCTCCTCGAAAAAATCGATATTGAAAAGTATCTGTACGGTATAGAACTGGTGGTGGCTGGCGGTGAGTCCGATTATTACGCCCGGCCTCTCGACTATGACTGGGTTCTGGACATCCGGGAGCAGTGCATCCGGCAAAATGTGTCCTTCCAGTTCCGTCAGTGCGGCACCCACTTCATCAAGGACGGTAAGAAATACAAGCTTCCGACGAAGATTCTGAGCAGCCAGGCGAGAAAGGCCGGAATAAATTTTAAGAGTACTGAAAATTAAAAAAGAGACGTGCATCATGCCCCGGTAAAACCAGATGGTGGTAAGCATCGTCTCTTTTGTTTTTTAGTGACGGCAGAAAGCCTGTTCACAGGCGGCCGCTGCTCGGCAAATTGGGATTTGTCTTCTAATCGCACAACAGTTTCATTCCACCTACTGTAATTTTCCTGCATATAGCCGCCATTTCATCAATGCTTATTTTTCTGCCGCTCTCATGCCAAAAACTCAGTACACCTAAAAAAGCAGAAGTAACATACGCAACGATATAATCTTTATACATCTCCATACCTTTATCGCTAAAAACCATACTGAACAATTTTGATGCTTCCTGCCTGAACATTGATACAAAATGAGAATCCCCATTTTCACCCAGCAGTAAAAACAACTTCCCGTCGTACTGTGCCAAGGTCTCAACTACTTTGGTTGCTGCCTCACTTAAATCAGCAGACAATCCCTGCTGTAACAATGCATCTGCCATTTTAGTGCGCATGTCTGATATTATCTGCTCCTCTGCCTGGAAAATCAAATCATCCATATCTGTAAAATAAGCGTAAAATGTTGCCCTGTTAATGCCTGCCTCTTTTGCCAGCGCACTGGCCGTAACTTTGTCTAAGCCTTTTTCTTCTGCCAACTTCCAGAACACGTCAATCATGTTCTGTTTTGTGCATGCAGTTTTTTCTGGTTGCCTTCTCATGTCAAACTCCTTCATTACCAACACTTGGCCACTAACTGTTGGTTGATGATTTTTAGTCTATGTGACATACTTATTATACAACACTATGTTGGATTCTGTAAATCTAATTGGAAGCGAGGATCATAATATGAAAAACTTCATAATAAAATACTATTTGGAAACACTTACATTCATAATGTTTGCAATGGTTACAGCATGTGCGGTGTTTGTGACGGACCTTTCAGTCCCGCAAACAGCAATCCTTTCCTACATGTTTCTTTACACCATCCATGAATGGGAAGAAATCAGATTACCCGGCGGCTTTTCAGATTTAATGTTGAAATTCACCGGCATAAACTGTGATAAGAACAGAGAAGCTCTCAGTCACGTGCCTGTTATTATTTTACTGTTACTGATTACATTCGTACCATTTATCTTTGACTCTTTCATCATTCTGACACTGATTCCTCTGTGCCTTGCACTATTTGAAGGATTCGTTCACATAATGGGCATTTTTGTACATAAAACCGGTAAGCCTTATACTCCCGGAATGATTTCTGCACTCTGTATGGCTGCCGTTTCAGTTTATTGGATAACCATATTCAATAGTAACGGATTGACTGTGGGCAGGGACTATCTAATCGGCGCAATATGCACTTTTGTATGTTTTGCAATAATGCAGAGAAGCGTTATTACAATCATGGGTATGACATATAAAGATATGATTGGCAATGTAAAAAAGAAATTTCATAAATAAAGATGAAAGAAATCTATAAATCAATTTTCTGAAATCTCCGGCAGGACTTTCTGCATGACAGTACAGTCAATACTGCGTATATACCAATTGCACCGATTAAAATCGCAGCCTGCTCCGTCATAAAGTGAAAGTCCAGGGTGTTCATCCATTCCAGTCCAGGGATGTGATGCAGTGCCTCTGCTGCAGCGATTACCGTAAAATTCACTATAGTAAATACGATAAAAGGTTTCCCGATTCCGTATGCAGTTTTGAAGAACCCACCGAGGAAAACCACATTAAAACATGCAAAAATCACCAGAACAAAAGCCAGGTAAACAAAATTGGAGGCCATAAGGACATTCTTTTCATAAACCGCTGCATCGGCAAATACCTTCATTCTAACTAACGTAAATATGACGCAGAGAAAGAATGCCGCCATCTGCAGAACTGCCGCGGCAAGGTATTTTGCCCGCACAACATCGGTTTTGCTCACCGGCAGCAAAACGGAATACAGGATATCATTGGCATCTTTGTTAATCTGGTATCCCTGAAAGATCCCCAGACATACGAAGAAGGCTCCGCAGAGAATCGGGTATCCTGGGATAAATGTCATCAGCGTAAATCCAATAAAGAGCCAGGTTATAATCGGTGTGGCAAGCCTAAATTCTTTCCTCAGCAACTGTTTCATAAATGCCCTCCTTCTCATACTGAATCATTGCATTTTCCAGGGAAACCTGCTCCCCGGCAAATCCGGAAATGCATCCCGTATAGACAATCTTTCCGTTTCGAATGTAAGTAATTTCGTCTGCACATTTTTCCAGGTCTGAAATAATGTGAGTAGAAAATAAAATGGAAATCCCCTTTGTCTTCAGGTGTCTGAAAATCTCAAGAAGTTCCTCTCTGGAAACGGGATCCAGACCGCTGGTCGGTTCATCCAGAATCAGCAGTTCCGCGCCATGAGAAAGGGCCAGTACCAGACTCAGCTTTACCTTCATCCCTTCCGACAATTCCGAAGGCGTTTTTTCTGCATCCAGAGAGAACATCCGCATGTACTTCTCACAGGTCACATCGTCCCAGTTCTTATAAAATTTTTTCGTTGTCTCCAGCAAAATCTTTATTTTCTTTTTTTGATAGAAATTCACCGCTCCGCCGGTATAACCGATACGCTGCTTGATTTCCCGCTCATGGGATTTCAGATCCAGCCCAAAGAACTCCACACTTCCCTCATCCATATGAACCAGATTCAGAATCGATTTCAGTGTGGTGCTTTTTCCTGCACCATTCCTGCCCACGAAGCCCATGATACTGCCTTCGGCAATTTCAAAGGAAACATCCTCCAGTTTGAATCCGGGATATTCCTTATAAACTCCTTTCACACGCAATACGTTCATCCTTTCCCCCTTCTAAAACTGGCTGCATTTTACAATTGCAATGCCTTCTCTTCTGTCTGCCAGCACCAATACTTTGTCTCCGGTTTTCATATCGAACATCTTCATCAGAACTTCAGGAAGAATGACAGCACCGTTTTCATGAATCTCCAATATGCCGCAGATTTTGTTTTCGTCGGAAGAGAACTCACCCGCCTTTGCTTCGCTTAAGGGTTTATACACCAGTTCATCCAGGGTGATTTTATACAAAGTAGCCAGTTTCATGCAGTTCATAATGTCCGGATAAGACTCACCGCTCTCCCATTTTGCGACAGTCTGGCGGGATACAGAAATGATCTCTGCCAGTGCTTCCATGGTATATCCATGCTTATGTCTCATAAAAATAAGATTGTTTGTAATACATAAATCCATGCGATTACCTCCTTCATGGAGATAATTTTATCGTCAATTCTTCCATAAAGCAAGAAACTGGATTTAACAGAAAACGTTAAATCCAGTTGCGGAAATCCTTATTTCATTATCCTCTGCGAAAACAGTCCATCCCGGTTGCAGTAAAAGAGGATATGTCTGACGCCGCTGATTTTGAAGCGGGCCTCCGCATTGCCTTCGGGATAGAGTTTGACCAGCTGGATTTTGTCCGGCGAAAGGGCCGCCATAAAGGAAACGTAGTGCTGTTTCGTCATTTCATGGTGTACCCGGACAAAATATTCATCCTCCACCACTTCTACGGTCAGCTGGTGGTGTTCGTCGGGCGCCTCTGCACTGGCCGGCATGAGCTGCACGCCGTGGCAGTGAATCACCGCTTCTCCCATGGTATGGAAGCTGTTGCCGCAGACCGGGCAGACATAAAACTTGGACCGGAGCATGTTGGCTGATACATTTTCATTGGTCACTGCGTTTCCGGAAAGAAGTTCCGTGATGGAAACACCGAAAGCCCTGGCCAGCGGCTCCAGCAGGGAAATATCCGGGTAGCCCTTAGCAGTCTCCCACTTGGAAATGGTCTTGTCGGAAACGCACAGTTTCTCCGCCAGTTCCGCCTGGGTCAGTTGCTTCTTCTCCCGCAGCTTTTTGATGGTTGTTCCTGTAACATACTGATTCATAATCCTTACCTCCTGTGAGGCTATCATACCGCAAAATCTCTGGAAATGCACCCTGCGAAGAGTAGAGTCCAATTCTTCCCCAACTTGGGGAACATTTACTCCACGCTCCGCAGCAGTTCTTCCGCAGAGATACCAAACAGTTTCGCCAAAGCCAGAAGGTTGGAAGTGCTCGGATCTGACGTTCCGTTCTCCCACTTGCTCACGGCCTGACGGCTCACCCCAAGGCTTTCCGCCACAAACTCCTGAGTCATATTGCAGCGTACACGGTACTCCCGGATTGCTTCACCAAGAGACTGCTTGATGGCGGACTTTTCTGCCTTCGCCTCGGCAGAAGGCCCGTGAGATTTCAGATATTTATTTAAGGCCCGAACCACCAGTACCGTCAGATATGTCGACAAAATGATGACCGGAATCATAATAACGAACACAAAAATAATAAAGTTCATTGTAAACCGCATGACACGTACCTCCTTCATTTCACCCCTATTATACAAAATGAAGGCCTAAACGTCCACCAACTATGGCGCAACTATTGGTTTACATCCCCGATTCTCACCTCATACACATCATACTCCACATCCAGCATGAGCCTTGCCCGCCAGATCATGTCTCCGTTTTCCCGGCTGTACATGGCCAGAATCATGGACCGTTCTTCCTGCTCCCGCAGCTGGGTTTCACTGAACACATCCGGATACAATACAAGCACACCATCATCTGTAAGATCGGTTTCGAACAGGTAATTTCCATAGTCGTTATAATCTACCCGGCTCATATACTCATGAGGCAGTTCCAATTCCGTCACACCAACCACGTCCAGTGTCTCAGCATCCAGTTCCACAAGCTGCAGCGGCTCGTAGTTCATGGGATTCATCAGAACCATCACACGCCCGCGGTCCAGTTCCTTCTTTACCGCAACTATATGAGAACCTTCCAGTTCCCTGAACACCAGCGGTCTGCCTGCTTCCAGATCATAGGCTGCAATCACCGACATGGTCCTGCCGCTGTAATGGGCCTCCGCGAAGTAAAGAACACCATCCTTCACCCACATATTCTGCCCATCGAACATAAATCCTCCGGTTTTATTGGTTTCTTCTGTGCCGCGTCCGCTCAGGCCGCTGTAAGTGAAGCTGTACCGCTCCATGGTCCCATCAGCTTTGTCCACGGAAATCAGATACATCCGCTGCTCCGTTCCGGTGTATGCCACCGCATACAGCTTTTCATCCGACAGAAAAGCCGTGATACAAGGCGCACTGTATGGCGTACTGTCATACCCACAGGTGAACAAGGGCTCACACTCCAGGTCCGTCTCAATCAGAACAACCTCACCCGTATCTAGCCGGTGGTACTCCGCCAGAAAGCCGTTTTCCAGTTCCCAAATGGTGGTCAGTTCCCCGGGACAAAGTTTTTTCAGGGATTTGTATATGTCACCGGATACAGTGTCCGCAAAAGACTCCCACACACCCCGCTCTGCCATCTGCACATTGCCGTACCGGTCGATTTCGTAGCGGCAGTTGTAGTTGTATACCCCCTGGCTTACCTTGTCCACCAGCAGCTCCCCGGCAAAATCCACCTCGTCCCGGCCCTGCAGAATCTCACAGCTGATTTTCGGCGGGAAGAGAATCCGGTCTTCTCCCAGCTTTTTCAGCCCCAGACCTGTACTTCCGCACACCACAGCCACTGCCAGCACCGCAGCCAGAATCCGCAGCCGGTTCTTCTTTGCCCTGGCGCGGGTCTGCTCATAGATTGCATTTACCGCCTCCCGGACGGTCAGCTCCGCATCCTTTGCCCGGCTGTCAGCTGCCTCCATATCGTCTGCTCCATTGGAAACACTGGAAGCCGGTTCCCCCTGCAGCAGTTCCGTTACCGTCACGCCCAGTTCGTCCGCCAGCTGCGTCAGAATGGACACATCGGGAAACCCTGCGCCACGCTCCCACTTGCTCACGGCACGGTCTGACACTTGCAGACGTCCGGCCAGTTCCTTCTGGGTCATGCCACGAGCCTTCCGCACGCTGCTTATGAAATTGCCAGTTTTCTTTAAATCCATACTATCACCCCTGTGACTATACTGTTTTCTCTGCTTTTATCCTACCACACTGCCGCAGGAAAGTCACCAAACGAATCGTGGAGTCAGAAAAGAACCCTCTGCCGCATCGCTGCTGCAAAGGGTTCTGTATCATTTACCGGTTATAATATACCTTTCCGGCTTCAATTTCACCGCCCTGGCTTGTCAGAAGCTGGCTCACTGTTACCAGCTGGTAGCCTCCCGCAATCAGGTCCGGAATGGCCCGTTCCATGGCATCCACCGTCGTTCCATGGAGGTCATGACAGAGAATGATGGCTCCGTCCTTCGCCTGATTCATCACCGACTGGTACACAGTGTTTGCATCCCGGTACTTCCAGTCCAGCGTATCCACCGACCAGTTCACCATTGCGACACCATATTCTCTGCAGGCAGCCTTCACATCGTCATTGAAGGAACCGTACGGCGGCCGCATCAGGGTGGCGTCCACGCCGGTGATATCATAGATTTTTGCACGGGTGTTCAAAATCTGCTTTTTCAAATCATCTTCACCCAGAGTGGTCAGCTGCCGGTGATTCCAGCTGTGGCCGGCGATTTCGTGTCCTTCTGCCGCCATGCGCACCATGGTTTCCGGCCGGTCATCCACCAGGTTTCCAACCACAAAGAAGGTTCCTTTTCCTCCATGTTCTGCGAAAGCATCCAGCAGCCGGTCGGTATGTGCACTCGGTCCATCGTCAAAAGTCAGCGCCAACATAGGCTTGTCCGGATCCGGCAGGTCTGCTTCCGGAAGCTGCACATCCGGCACATCATCGGTTTCCTGCCCCTCCGAATACTCCGGCACCGGCATATTCTCAGCGGCAGAGATTTTGTTCAGGTCCAGAATACCCTCCAGTTCTTCGTATGAATAGGTCAGCACCTTCGTGCCGTCTGACATAGGCAGATAATCTCCCCGGGCCAGGGTAATCTCCAGTCCCTCCGGTGTCAGATACCAGTGGTTCAGCATCCCATCATCCACCTGATCTGCATTGACACCGCCGTCTTCCGTCACCATTCCCAGCAAAATCTCTGCTCCGCCATCTTCCAGAACGTCAGAGAGTTCCACCAGCTGTCCGTTCTTAAGGCTAGCATTGAAGGTTTTAACGATGTCTACCGGGTGTGCCATGAACGGTGCATCATAAATACCGTTCATACGGATGCTCACCAGATGATCTTCCAGAACCCGGCTTTCGTATTCCACCGTCAGTTCCGCCTTCCGTTCATCTGTCACATAGTCCTTCGCATCCTCTTCATAATAAGCCACCTGCTCATCAATCCAGGCTTCGATGGCCCCGTTCAACGGTTCCAGATCACTGACCGGGTAGAGAATGTGGGTCAGAAGAATCCCGTCAAGCTGGTTGAAACCATAACTTTCTCCATATTCACGGACAGGCACTTCCATCTCATCCACCTGCGCCAGCACTTCTTCCAGCACCTCCGGAACTTCTGTCACTGCCGGATTTGCTTCTGCTCCCTGGTCTGCATCAGGTTCCGCCGGCTGGCCGCAGCCGCCGCATATCAGCATCAGTACCAGCAGCAATGCCATCAGAAATACACACCATCTTTTTTTCATAAACAAATATCCCCCTTTTTCGTCATGTAATGACATTATAGGGGGATATGTAAAAAAATTCAACTATTGTTTTCTCAGTTTCCGCACTGCCACGCAGACCGCCATGGTCACCACCATATCCGGCAGGGTATTGCCCACCGGGATGTCGATACCCATGAGAATCCGGTACAGAATAAATCCAAAGAGCCAGACTGCCAGTGCTGCCCAGTCGAAGGAAGCTTTGCTGCTGTCCCTCTTCATAAGAAAGAAGTCGGCAATCTGAATGGCAATCATCGGTGCAAACACTGATCCAATCAGGTACAGGAAGTCCGTAATATTATAGATTGGCAGGGTCACGGCCGCCAGCGTGCCGGCAACGGTCACCAGCAGGGCAATCCCCTTTCCATTTCCCTTCAGCTTCCCGGAGATGGATTCTGCAGAGATTCCTGCAGACCAGGCATCCAGGAAAGTGGTCGTTACCGTAGACAGAACAATAATCAGAAGTCCTGCTGCACCCAGACCTGCCCGAATCATAATCTGCGCGATGTCGTATTCCCCGGTCACAATGGCTGCGCCCAGACCGATGACATACATCCAGCAGCTGACCAGACCGTAGACAAGTGCACTTGCTGCTGCACTCTTCACCGGTTTTTCCGCTTCCCGTGTATAGTCGCTGATCAGCGGCAGCCAGGATAAGGGCATGGCCACAGAAAGTTCCACCGCCGCACCGAAGGACATGGAATCCTCCAGACTGCCCGCCATAAGCGCATCCCCGGCAAAGAGGATTTTGCTGAGAAACAGGGTCAGGACAAAGAGAGCTCCCATGGCCACCGTGTTGATGCGGCCAAGGTTGGTAATTCCCACCAGAATCCAGAGGACAATCAGCCCGCCGATGATGATGCACCAGAGCCAGTGGCCCAGGTCAAACATACCGCCGGCTGCCAGGGCACCGTCGTAAATCATGATGGCCGTCCAGCCCACCAGCTGCATCACATTGAGTACGGAAAAGAGCAGGCTGCCTTTCTGACCGAAGCTCATCTTCACTGTTTCCATGGAACTTTTTCGGGTCTGCCCGCCGATGACACCTGCCAGAAACAGCAGAACGCATCCGATGACATGTCCCAGCAGGATTGCCGCCAGCCCCTTTTGAAACCCCAGGGGAGCCAGGTAAGTCCCGGTGAGAATTTCTGCGATGGAAACTGCAGCACCGAACCAGATCAGGCTGTTTTCAAAGATGGTCGTCCGTTTTTCTATGGAATTGTTCATGACCGGCCTCCTACTCTGCTTCCTGCGCAGAGTGTGCCGCAAACCGGCCTGTCAGATCGAATCCGTGGTCCATCGGACCGCTGCCCCTTCCCAGATTCAGCATGGCTGCCAGTGCACCGGAAATATATTCTTTCGCCCGTTCCACCGCCGTGTCCATATCATAACCTTTGGCCAGATTGGACGCGATGGCACTGGACAGAGTGCAGCCGGTGCCATGGGTGTTCGGATTATCGATGCGTTTGCCCCTGAACCACTTGTATTCCCCGTCAGGCCGGTACAGCAGGTCGTTGGCATCGTTCACACTGTGACCGCCCTTCAGCAGGACAGCACAATCGTAGGTTTCGCTGATGTCCCTGGCTGCCCGAATCATGTCGTCTTCTGTCGAAATCGTCCCTGCATCCATCCCGCAAAGCACTTCCGCCTCCGGGATATTGGGTGTCACAACGGATGCCAGGGGCAGAAGTCTGGCAGTTAAGGTTTCGATGGCTTCTTCGCTGATGAGCCGCGCTCCGCTGGTTGCCACCATCACCGGATCCACCACCACGTTTTCTGCATGGTAATGCTGCAGACGTTCTGCGATGGTCTCAATGAGTCCGCTTGCTGCCACCATACCGATTTTCACTGCATCCGGACGGATATCGGTAAATACATTATCAATCTGTTCTTTCAAAAATTCCGGAGTTGCCTCCATAATTGCTGTCACACCGGTTGTATTCTGCGCAGTCAGAGCCGTAATGGCACTCATGGCGTATACGCCATTGGCCATCATGGTTTTGATATCTGCCTGGATGCCGGCGCCTCCGCTGGAGTCACTTCCAGCGATTGTTAATGCTGTTCTCATAATAAAGTCCCTTCTCTGCATTAATTTTTCTTACGCGATACAAGGTGGTGCCCCCAATGTACCGCGGGGATTGGCCTGCTGCAGGTTATTCTGCTGCCGCTTCCCAAAATATATTGAATTGTGTTAAGTCTTTCATCGCCAGACTCGCGGTCTGCTGAATTTCTTCCCAGTCGCCGCTGCTTGGTTCGTCGTAAACGCCAAGCACGTGGAAACCGGCTGCCCGTGCCGTCTTCATGGCATAGAGGCCATCTTCCACCACCCAGATTTCGTTCGGCTGGCTTCCCAGGAAAGCCGCTGCCTCATGGAAGATTTTCGGGTCGTGTTTGCCGATGCCAACCTCACTGCATGTGAAAATGTGCTTGAAATACGGCATGATACCGAGACGTGTCAGTGCCGCCTGGATGTGTTCTTTCCTGCTGGAGCTGGCAATCACCATGGGAATCGCTCCTTCTGCCAGTGCTTTTACGAAGTCCGCTGTCCCTTCTTTCAGGGGTGCTTCGTTGTAATAGAAGTCTTCCACCACCTGAAGTAC